>JBFRWJ010000374.1:0-18868 GCA_051439525.1 Spirulina sp.
AACTACAACAATATGTCAAAATCCTCAAAATTTTGGGCTGCTACGACCTTTATTCCATTCGAGACGGAAAGGTGATTTCTGGGGATTGAGCGGGGGAAAGGGAAGTCGGAAATCGGAAGAAATTTATCCTTCATCCTTCATCTTTCCTCCTTCATCCTTTCCCATCTAATTTAAAACGTCTTTTAACGCCGTTCTGGCTGCTAAATGATTGCGCGTCGATGTTAAAATCTCTATTTCCCGTTTCAGGCGTTCGCCAGTCTCTACCATTTCCAAGAGCATCTGTTGTTCCGAGGCAACCCCATAGAGGTTACTGGCAACCCAATAGGACAACTCTAAGGGTAAATTGGGCAGATCGTCAGGGAGTTCGATTTTGCGATCGGTGAGTTTTGCTGACAAACGTACTACATCTCTCAATAATTGTTCGACTTCTGTGGCCGTGGGGCGCAGATCTTCTTGAGTGGGGTTATCTTCTATCCATTCGACCAAACCCACGCGATAGGGTTTTTCGCGAACGTATTCCAAGACGCGAAAGCGTTGTTGTCCGAGGGTTAAAATTTTCATGCGATCGTCGGGAAGGCGTTGAAAATGAATGACTTCCGCACAACACCCCACTCCAGTAATTTCATTTTGTGTCGGATCGAACATTAAAACTCCAAAGCGGCGATCGCTCTCGAGAATGGTGTTCATCATAATCCGATAGCGAAATTCAAAGATATGTAGGGGAAGCGGACGACCCGGAAACAGCACCACGTCGGGAAGGGGAAAAAGCGGGAGTTCTCGCACGGCAATGGAGGAAGAGGTCATTGGGGATTGTGTTAAAGTCACGAACCGTTCTTTCAGCCTAGCAAATTTTAGCGACGGAAAACTCTTATTGCCAACTTGTTGGTATTATGCTTGTCCAATCTGAATGTTCGAGCATTCGTAGCAAGTTAAGAGGAAACGGCAGATGACAAGGGGGTTTGAGAGGCAGAATCAAAGAAAAAAGCGTTGACGGTCGGGAAAAGGAGCAATAATGAGCTTAATGCGAGGTTGGCGAAGAGTTTTGACAATACCTAAATCTTGCTTTTCTGGAGCAGCAAAATAGCCGAGATGACGATCTCGAAACTATACTAGGTACAACTTTGAAATTGAACGTGTCATGAAAATACAAGGGGAGATGCGCTAAGCTTCAAGCAACTTACCTTAATTAAACGCAAAGCGTTCTAGCAAGGGAGAACGTCATCTAAATAACTTGTCGTTGCAATCCTTCAAGAAAATCAGAAATTTCTTCAACAATCCAAACCAGTTCCGGCCTGCTTAACATTTCACCGATTTTGCGTTCTTGATTTCCTTCCCAAATGGCACAGTACAAACTCGATCCATTTTTCGATCTGGCATCTCCTATCTCCACAAAAGTAATATTTCGAGTTTTTCCAGTTATCTGGGATTGATGGTTGAGAGTTGAGTGGGTAATTGAGAAAGATTCTGGGTTAATATTTAACTCAATTTTTCGACATGAATAGTGAATCGTCGCTAAAGCAAGTGGAATGACAATAAAGACAATCATGGTAAAACTCAAAATTAAGAGTAGACCCAAGATAAATATCGCGATCCCACCCAGCATAATTTTTGCAGTTAATGCCATCTCATCGGATTCAAAAAAGTGGAATTCGGGTAATTCAATAACCGGAGGAATGGTCACGGAAAGTTGGCGATCGCTGCGGGTGACAATAACTCTCGTGTTGAGGGGTTTGCGCATTCTCCGAAATCGATAATTCGTCTGCAAGGGTGCTTTTTTCGCGACAGTAAGGGCGTATTTTTGATGCAATACTTGCAGTGCTTTGTCTGCCGATAAAAGGCGGTCTTCGCTGGCAGGTTCTACCATTTTCTCCAACCAATCCGCAAAAGCTGAGGACAGAGACAGGCGATCGCGAAAGTCAAATCGCATTCGTTTTTGCGGTAAATCCGTTGGCGATCGACGAGTTAACACAAACAGTAACGTACATCCCAAACTGTATAAATCCGAAGCGGGAATCACTTGACCGCGACATTGCTCGGGGGAAATATATCCCATCGTTCCCACAAATGTTCCTCCAAAACTCAAAGTATTGCGATAGACTTCTTGCACGGCACCAAAATCCACCAAGTACACTTTGCCATCGGGACGCACGATGATATTTTGCGGTTTAATATCCCGATGAATGACGGGAGGATGCAGGGAATGTAAATATCTGAGAATTTCGAGAATTTGCGTGGCAATATACTTCACGTGTTCTTCGTTTAACTTCCATCCTCGTTCGATTAAAGCGGCGAGAGATTCTCCTTCGACTAACTCTTGGACGAGGTAAAAATAACGATCGCTTTCCGTGTCGCAATGAAAGTAATTCAGGTATTTGGGGATCGCTGGATGTTTGAGGGTGGCGAGGACTTTTGCTTCTCTCTCGAACAATTCTAGGATTTTCCAATCTCGAACCTGACGCAGAGAAACGGCTTTAAGAGCAACGCGCTGATGATTCTCGCGATCGACGGCGGCGTAAGTCGTTCCCATTCCCCCTTGTCCTAGGGGGGTGACAATTTGATAGCGATCGGTAATAATTTCGCCTTGACGGTGTAGTTGTAACGCATCCATCTTCTTCTCCTTACTGAATGCGAAAAATAAATTTGTCTTGCAATAATGCAAGCTCGCTGAATCGATACTTGTATTATGACAGATGCTTGAGATGCGTTCAATACAGACAAAAGCAGGTTAAGGCAGACTCGAGACAAGTTTCTCTTCATCAAATTTCCCCAAAGTTGGGGGATTTAGGAGGCATTTTCTAGGATATAATCTTTGGCTCGTAAATCTTCTAAAAAACTAGAAATTTCGGCAACGATCCAACGAATCTCTACTTCTTGAAGACCCAAACCAAAGATATGTTTTTTTCCCAGTTTATACTCGTTATTCTTTTCCCAAATCGCACAGTAAAATTTTGTCGTTACTCCTATAGTCCTTTTGTCTAGATCGACTAAAGTAATTTTGTTCGTGCTACCGCCAAGCAAAATTTTTCCAGAATGAGATACTCTAAGGGTGAAAGATTGGGGTTGAATTTCTAATTCTACTTGCTCCAATTTAATGGATAAAGCTCGATCGCTGCGTTCGATCTCTACCCGAGTGTTAGCGGGTTTTTGAACAATGGGTATTTTTGCTTTTGTCGCAAGAGAACGAGAATCTTGTTGTTGTAATGCTTGTAGTGCTTCTGCTGCGGACGCAAAACGATTTTCCCGATCGGGTTCGACCATTTTTTCCAACCAATTGGCAAATTCTGGAGAAATTGAAAGGCGATCGCGAAATTTAAAACGCATTCTTTTTTGAGGTAAATCGGCGGGCGATCGCCGGGTTAACATAAACAGTACCGTACATCCCAAACTATACACGTCGGAAGCCGGAAAGACTTTTCCTCGCAATTGTTCTGGGGACATATACCCCATTGTTCCGACAAATGTTCCTCCGGCACTCAAGGTATAACGATAAAGAGTTTGTACGGCTCCAAAATCGACTAAATAAATTTTTCCATCGGGACGAATAATAATATTTTGGGGTTTAACATCCCGATGCACGACAGGAGGATGAAGGAGATGCAAATACTTTAAGATTTCGAGTATTTGCGTGGTAATATACTGGATATGTTTTTCTTTTAACTTCCAACCTCGATTAATTAACATCGCGAGGGATTTCCCTTCTACCAATTCTTGAACGAGGCAAAAACGGCGATCGCTTTCTGTATCTTGGTGGAAGTAGTCGAGGTAATTCGGAATGCGAGGATGATGCAGCGTCCCTAAAAGTTTGGCTTCTCTTTCAAACAATTCTAGTACCTTCCACTCCTTGGCTTGACGCAAAGAGACGACTTTAATGGCGACTCGTTGATGGTTCTCGCGATCGAGAGCTGCATAAGTCGTTCCCATTCCGCCCTGACCGAGAACAGTAAGAATTTCATAGCGATTTTTGATGATTTCTCCTCGCTCTAATTCTCCGTGCATTTTTCCTCCTGAAACAAGTTTTTTCATCCTTCTCATTATTTTTTCTATTTTTCTTGAATCTACAAATCTTTTAGAAAATCAGAAATCTCTTCAATAATTTCCATTGTTTCCTTCTTGTTTAATTGAAGATTAAAGCGATATTTTTGTTTTAATTTACAGTCGCGATCGCCTTCCCAAAACACGCAGAAGTTTCTCCCTGCTGCATCCACCTCTAGATCGACCAAGGTAATATTTTTAGTATTTCCTGTTTCAACTGATTTGCCACTCAAATACGATTGTTTAATTTGGAAAGATTGAGATTGGATGTTTAACTCAGTTTTTGTCCATTCTTTTAAGTTTTCACCCAAAAAAAATAATATTATTATCCCCAATGATGATATTACAAAGATTATCGGAGCAAAGATATTTATTAAATCCTCATCCAATCCACACATATAAAAAATCAAAACAGATAAGTTTGAAAGGATACCACCTCCAATTAGTACCAAAAGACATAGAATCTTTTTCGAGCTTCTATGTCTACAAAAAATCCAAGCGGATAATTCTAAAAACATATCACTCCTAAGTAGTCTAAAAAACAAAGATAGAAAAGTTTTATCACCTAAATTTATTATATTAGGTGTCTTGTATTTTTGTGGAATAACAATGGATAAGCTGCGAGGAGTACGCTCAATGATAAATCGTTTCTGTTGGGGTTGAAGACCGTCTGATTTTTCAGGGGCTAAAAGCGTGCTTTTTGGGTGAATAGCTGTCAATGCTGCCTCTGCGGAAGAAAAGCGATCTTCACTTGTGGGTTCCACCATTTTCGCCAACCAATCGGCAAATTCTGGAGAAAGAGAAAGGCGATCGCGAAACTCGAAACGCATCTGTTTTTGGGGTAAATCCATCGGCGATCGCCGCGTCAACATAAACAGTAACGTACACCCCAAACTATACAAATCTGATAGAGGACTCACTTGACCGCGAAATTGTTCGAGGGGAGAGTAACCTAATGTTCCCACAAAAGTTTCCCCAAAACTCAACGTATTGCGATAGACTTCTTGCACGGCACCAAAATCGACTAAATAGACTTTTCCATCGTCGCGATAGATGATATTTTGCGGTGTAATATCCCGATGAATCACCGGAGGACAAAAAGAATGTAAATATTTAAGAATTTTGAGAATTTGCGTCGCGATATACTTGGCTTTTTCTTCATCGGGTTGCCAATTTCGTTCGGCGATTAACGTCGCCAGAGATGTCCCTTCAACCAATTCTTGGACGAGATAAAAACAGCAATCGCTTTCTGTCTCTTGGTGAAAATAGTTGAGGTAATTGGGGATATTGGGATGGTTGAGAGAAGCTAAAATTTTGGCTTCTCTCTCAAACAATTCGAGTATCTTCCAATCCTGCACCTGACGCAGAGAGACAATTTTAATGGCAACTCGTTGATGATTCTCGCGATCGACGGCGGCGTAAGTCGCTCCCATTCCTCCTTGTCCGAGGAGGGTGACAATTTGATAGCGATCGGCAATGAGTTCGTCTTGACGGTGTAACGCATTCACGATCTTCTCCTTGCTGAATGCGAACAATAGGCGGGTCTTGCTGAGATACAAGTTAACTGAACCTATATTTGTATTATAATCGCTCCTCGCGATCGCCAGGAGACCGATCGCAGCAGGTTAAGGTAGAAGGTAAAAATCAAATAACAGCCGTCGATCGCGATTTGCGATCGACGGCTGTAGGAGTGATTTTAATTTTCTCTTATTCTAGGGTTTGATGATGCGATCGCGATTTGCGATCGCGTTTCTCCGATTGCGTAATACCAATTCCTTCCAGTAGAACTCGACTCGGAATCGAGGCAAAGTCAAAAATTTAGATCGTTCGCACGTAGCGAGTATAGGGAGAATTTAGATCGCTTCTTCGTTTGACCAAAAATTACAAACGGGGAGCTAAACTCACGGCCCAAGATTGTCCTTGCGCGTAACCTTGGCAATCCAGAAAATAAGGAATTTCATAGAAGAGATCGGTTTCGCCAGTGGAGAGAGATTCTTCTATAACAAAAGGTTCGATCGCCTTAAGAACCTGTTCGATGGTCTCAAAAGCACTAGAGATTTCGGGAGTATTAACGAGGTAAACAAAATCTTGATTTGGACGATTTACATCTTGGTTATCGATTTGAAAGAGATGGGAATACATAATCAAATTACCTTAAATTCCGGGTCGGTTGTTAACTCGTATTTGATTGTTATTATGCCGTTTTCCCCGATCCCCAACAGCGATCGCACTCCTAAGACTGCTGTGAATCCAGACGGGTTTTGGTGCGATCGCGAATCTCCTCAAACATTGATCGAGATCCCATCCGCCTTGCGATCGGACACCCCGACCCCGAGTTGTAATCTAGAGAAAGAGCGCCTAGAAGGACAGGCGCTCGTCAGAAAAAGCGTAATTTTCCAGCCGAAACCTTATTTTTTCTCGTAGAGCCAAGAGTTTGTATGAGACTCCCAAGAAACTAATTCATCGTCTGTAAACCACAATGCAATTTCTCGTTGAGCGGTTTCGATCGCATCGGAACCGTGGATGAGGTTGCGTCCCACATCGATCCCATAATCGCCGCGAATCGTTCCGGGCTCGGAAGTTAAAGGATTGGTCGCGCCAATTAATTTTCGTGCGGCGGCGACGACCCCTTCTCCTTGCCAAACCATGGCCACAACGGGACTGGAAATAATGAATTCCACTAATCCCGCAAAAAAAGGACGCTCTTTGTGAACGTCATAGTGCTGTTCTGCCAATTCTTGGGAAACGGCCATGAATTTCATTGCCACCAAAGCAAAGCCTTTGGTTTCAAATCGCTTGACAATTTCACCAATTAAACCGCGCTGTACTCCATCGGGCTTAATCATAATGAAGGTGCGTTCCAATCTACCCTCCCGTTCGTTAACAAATCAATATCATGGTCAGATTAGCTTAGAACGGGGACAAAGGAACAGCACGGAATCCCGACCCAAAAATGAGAGGCAGAGCTTTAAATATAGCGCCTCACGGTGTCATAGCGATCGTCGAGGGGATCGTCATCAAATTTTTTCAGGTGCTTTTGCCACTGATTCAGCCAGTCCGCCAATCTATCCTTTCCTGCTTGATGCCGGTCGATCGCCTGCTGAAATTCTTCATAAAATTGATAAAACCGGACATAGTCATCAATATCTGCACCGTTAATGTTGTAGCCGCATTCATTGGCAACATTAGCAAATCCCTGACGATTTGCGGGACAAGGGGCTTTAAGTTTATTTTGAGTTGCTGGATCGTCACAGACTTTCTGAAAAAAGTCAACTACCCTTTCTCGCTGAGACATTTGGCTATACGTTATCCCTAACTGTTTTAAATTTTATCGTAATGGAAGTCAATTTTGACACACACTTCCCTAAAACGGCAAGTCGTTCTTTCCTATACCCTACCATTCAACACTAATGCTCAGTCCAGAACAACGCAGCAAAATCGATCGCGCTGAAGATTCGTTCTTTTATGCGTTTCCTCGCTTGGTCACTCACGTGGATGATGATTTTTTAACGCGACTGACCAATCTCTATCGAGAACGCCTCCAACCCCGAAGCCGGATTTTCGATATGATGAGCAGTTGGGTCTCTCACTTGCCTGACGAGATGCAATTTGCCCATGTTGAAGGCCAGGGGATGAATGAGGAAGAATTGGCGAAAAATCCTCGCCTCGATCGCTATTTCCTGCAAGATCTCAATCAGAATCCCAAACTCCCGCTTCCCGACAATGATTTTGATGCGGTGCTCAATTGCGTTTCCGTTCAATACCTCCAATACCCCGAGGCCGTCTTTAGCGAAATTCATCGGGTGTTGAAGCCGGGGGGCATTGCCATTATTAGTTTTTCCAATCGGATGTTTTACCAGAAGGCGATCGCCCTCTGGCGGGACAATACCGAACGGGGTCGCCTCGATCTCGTGAAAAGCTATTTTCAATCCGTTCCCGGTTTTAGCGACCCAGAAATTCTCGCCCATCACTCCGAATTGGGGAGCTTATTACAAATGTTAGGAATGGGAGGCGCAGATCCGTTTTATGCCGCGATCGCCTCGAAACAGTCACCAGTTGTCAGCCAATAACAAACAACAAATAACAAATAACAAATAACAAACAATGTGCTGATATGGTGAACGTGGAGATCGATTTTTAAGCCACTAAGAACAATGATATTACTTCAAGAAACGGCTTTGGCGATCGGAGAATCTCGAGTTTTGGCACAACTTCCGCCTCTACCCGGTTGGGTGGAGGATATGCTCTCCACGGTCGGAGAAAGTTTGGGGACATCCGTTCTCGATCTCGTTCGTGCCATCTTGATTCTTTTGATTGGTTGGATCGTTGCGGGAATCATTCGCAGGATAATTCTCGGACTGTTAAACCGCACGGATATCGATAACAAAATTGCAGCTTGGATCACCGGATCGCGAGAGGGAAGCGAGTCTCTTCCCATTGAAAAATGGATTGCCGAGACCTTCTACTGGTTGGCAATCCTCTTTACAGTTATTGCGGCTTTAGAAGCCTTAAAGTTACAACAGGTTTCTGAACCCCTGCAATCTCTACTCGAATCGGTGACGAGCTTTTTGCCCCAGATCGGCGGCGCGGCAATACTCATTGGTTTGGCTTGGTTGCTGGCAACCCTCGTAAAACTGATTATGACGCGAGCATTGCGAACGGCACGCCTTGACGAACGCTTGGGACAACAGGTAACCAGAGAGGGGCAAGACACCCAATTTTCCCTTGCGGAAACATTGGGAAATACTCTGTATTGGTTTGTTTTTCTTCTGTTCCTTCCCTCCATCCTCAGCACTTTACAACTGGAAGGCACTCTCGTTCCCGTACAAGAATTACTCAATCAAATTCTGCAAGCAATCCCCAATATTTTAGTGGGAATTGCGATCGCCTTTGCGGGTTGGCTGATCGCGCAAGTGGTTCGCCGAGTGGTGACCAATTTACTGGCCGCATCGGGGGCAGATCGCCTAGGTGCTCGTTTTGGCTTGACGGGAGAAGAAGAACAACGCGCTCTCTCGTGGATTTTGGGAACGGTGGTTTATGTTTTGATCTTGATTCCCGTTGCCATTTCCGCTCTCAATGCCCTGCAAATCGATGCCATTTCCCAACCCGCGATCGCCATGTTGGAGCAAGTTCTCAGTATCTTGCCCCAAGTGTTTACCGCCACGTTAATTCTCGTTTTGGCCTATTTGGGCGGGAATTATGTGTCTGAATTGGTGACGAGTTTGCTGGTGGGGATTGGCTTTAATAATGTTTTGCAGTGGTTGGGTTTAGGGAGTTCGATCGGGGAATCTCCCTCGGATGTTGAAGGAGAACCTGCTTCGGACACTTCAGAGGCAAAAATTCCCACCCGCACCCCTTCAGAGTTGGCCGGGACGATCGTGTTAATTGCGATTATGCTCGTGGCAGCTTTGGCGGCGGTGGATATCTTGCAAATTCCCGCTCTGACGCAATTCGTTCAAGGCACGATGCAAGTGGGCGGCCAAGTGTTGGTCGCGGCGATTATCTTTGGGTTTGGTTTGTATTTGGCGAATTTGGCCTTTAATTTGATTGCCAGTTCCGGCAATCGTCAGGCGCGAATTGTCGCTCATGCTGCCAGAATCGCCGTCATTGCCCTCGTTTCGGCGATGTCTCTGCGCCAAATCGGGATTGCTAGCGATATCGTCAATCTGGCTTTTGGCTTGTTATTGGGCGGTATGGCCGTGGCGATCGCGATCGCTTTTGGTTTGGGCGGTCGGGATATCGCGGCCGAACAAATCCGAGGTTGGCTCGAGGAGTTCAAAAAGAACGATGAGGCATAACTTTGAGGAGTTGTGGCGATCGCCACAGCTCCTTTCTGTTAATTAATGAGAAGAGAGAATGAATCAAAGTCAAGAACAAACAAAGAAAGTGGCTCAACATGCCTTCTCGTTATTTCAACAGGGATTAGCCACCGGACAATGGTCACCATTTTTAGATTGTTTAACCGATGATTTTGTCTTTTGGTTTCCCGTGGGAC
Source organism: Spirulina sp. (assembly GCA_051439525.1). GTDB lineage: Bacteria > Cyanobacteriota > Cyanobacteriia > Cyanobacteriales > Spirulinaceae > CCY15215. Next base: position 10,028 of record JBFRWJ010000374.1, read on the forward strand.
AATATCGAGGGAGAAATGAAGGAAAAGAGAAAGCTGCTGAATTTTTTCAATATGTCGGTCAAATTTATCCTCAAGGATTAACGCTTTATTTAGAACGAGTTACCAGCAATGAAAACACGGTAGTTTTTGAATTACATGATGAAGGATTGATTAGAGGAGAAGTTTTATATCGCAACCGAGCGGCAATTTCTTTTGATGTTCGAGGAAATCAAATCTGTGCCTATCGTGAATATCTAGGAAGTGATGGGAAATTTAGTCAAGATTACAATCTTATCGTGTAGGGATAGTTAACCAAAATATAGTCAGATATAAACAAGACATGGATTTCATTTCAGAAATCCCCTTCATTTTGGCTTTGAGAGATTCAAACTTCGACTTCGCTCAGTTTTAACGTCGAGCGAAGCCGAGACGTTAATTCTCCTTGGGTGAACTACGCACCTCTCTATCCCATAGCCCCTAAAGGCATTTGGGAATGCTTTTCTTAAGATATTATAGGAGCCTAAGATATCCGCCTGGCAACAGAATCCTGTCTGAGTCCGATAAAGACCTCTTTTGATTCTTTTTCCCGTAAATTTGGGAATTTCTACAATTTCTCCATAAACCGGAAGTGGATCTAAGTTAAAAAAGTTCGACTGGCTCGTGTAACTTTCTTCCTGAATCACGACTTGAATTCCCACGAGTTTACACTTATAGGTCAACATTTGAATCAGACGATTGAAAGGAATAGCAATAAACTTTTGGTTGTTCACTTTTCCTAGGTTGGCATTTTGTTTCCAACCCTCATTTTTGCCAATGACTAAAGTGGTGATATTTTTCGCAAGTAACAGGTTCACCAGATCGCGACTAGCCCGATGAAGGTAATTATCAACTTTATGATTTCGACATCGAGTCAGACGTTCTATGCCCTTAGATGTTGACCGATTTCCTTTAAGGTGAGATTGGAGAAAGGCTTTACGTTTGTTGTAGAATTGATTCAGGCTTTTTAAGGGTCTGCCATTTATCAACAGAGGAACAAAGTCCGGTTGATTAGAAGTTACAGCCATTAAAACATCTACACCTAAATCCACACTAGCTATCCATTCATTGGAGGTTAATGTTGATTCTGATTCCTCATAAATGACCTCAATTACATAACAATCACATCTCGGAACGATTCTCACCTCCATGACTTTTTGAGCGACAGAACTGGACACCTCAATCTGGGTTTTTGAGAGTTGGATTTTCCCTTTTTTTAAAGCCACTTGACTGAGGGCTTGTTGAGTGTAAACCAAGAAGTGACGACCTTTTTGACGGTTTTTATATTGGGGAATTTTGGGTTTTCCTAAAAACTTCTCCTTGTTGACTTTGTAGGCTTGATTCGCGGCAAAAAAGGATTGCCAGTTTTGGTCTAATCCTCGTAACACCTGTTGAGAGACTTTAGCGGGTAAAGAGCGATATTGTTCCGTCTTCTGCATGAATTTATCCATCCGGTTATAGTTCAAGTAACCATGACCATAAATAAAGTTTTGACGGATTAAATAATTAGCCGCATTGTAGAGGTTTTTGGCATGCCATGATAACTCATCTATCTCATCCCAAAACCGATGACCTCGTTTGATAATATGTCTTTCGGCTAATTTCACGAATGCTCCTTTAATTCGGCTTATACTCCACTACCAATATATTGTCATGGGAATCGGTTAAAACCATAGTCTGAGAGTTTCCTAATTATATCTTACCATGAATAACTATATTTGACTATATATCTAGTTAAACTTTACAATACACTTGGCATTCTCGAGGAATCCTATGATTGCTGGTTAGTTGCAGATAATTCGGGTTCTTGGCCGCTTTTGGTGATGTGGGTTTGAGGCTTTCTTCTGGCTGGCTGCTACACCTAGTATGGTGTAATATGAAGCCATTGACTCAAGGAGAAAGTTTATGTTGGTCTCGGTCTCGGTTGCGATTTATCCCCTCGCTTTAACCCCCTCAATCAGCGATCGCTAATTCCGCGATCGCCGATCGAATATTTACCATAACTCACTGCGGACATTCACAGAGCTTACAGTAAGAGACTCTGACTCAATATCCACTCCACCCCTCTCTTCCAAAACTGTGCTTGTCGGGTCAGAAATGACAGATCGTTGCGGGTTGCACTGGGCAAGTGCGATTTCTGAGCGGATTGTCGCCGAGAGCGAGGCGTTCCAAATTGGTCAAACCCGCCAACGGCGAGGCCTCCTCAATTTGATTGTCATTAAGCTCAAGCAATGTCAGATTGGTTAAACCCGCCAACGGCGCGACTTCCTCAATTTGATTGTCATTAAGCCAAAGGCCTTCCAAATTATTCAACCTCGCCAACGGCGAAATATCCACGATTTGATTCCCACTAAGCCTAAGCGTTATCAGATTGGTCAAACCTGCCAAGGGCGAAATCTCCTCAATGGGATTATCATTAAGCTCAAGCCCTTTCAGGTTGGTCAGTCTCGCCAACGGCGCGATATCCACAATTTGATTTCCAATAAGCCCAAGCCGTTTCAGGTTGGTCAACCCTGCCAACGGCGAAATATCTGCAATTTGATTCCCACCCAGCTCAAGCAATGTCAGATTAGTCAAACCCGCCAACGGCGAAATAGCCTCAAGAGGATTCCCACCAAGGAAAAGCCATTCCAGATTAGTCAAACCCGCCAACGGCGAAATATCCACGATTTGATTCCCACGAAGCTCAATCAATGTCAGATTGGTCAAACCCGCCAACGGCGAAATATCCACGATTTGATTCCCATGAAGCCTAAGCGATTTCAGATTGGTCAAACCCGCCAACGTCGAAACATCCACAATTTGATTCTCACTAAGCCAAAGCGATTTCAGATTGGTTAAACCCGCCAACGTCGAAACATCCACAATTTGATTCCCATGAAGCCCAAGTCTTGTCAGATTGGTCAAACCCGCCAACGGCGCGATATCCACGATTTGATTCTCAAAAAGCACGAGCTGCGTCAGATTGGTTAAACCTACCAATGGCGAAACATCCACGATTTGATTCCCACGAAGCTCGAGCTGCGTCAAATTGGTTAAACCCGCCAATGGTGCAATATCCACGATTTGATTCTTATTAAGCTCAAGCCTTGTCAGATTGGTCAGGTTCTCCTCAGCGAGATCGCACTCCCGCGTCCCGGCTTCCTCCAACAGCACATCTACGGTATGCCTCGCGTCGGTCGTCAGATCCTCTCGGTTCTCGCACCAATCGGCAAACGTCCAATCGGATTGGGCGGCAGAAACGTTTCTGACACCTGCGATCGCCGCGAGAACTGACAGCAAACCAACAGTAACGATGTTTTCCATCATTCACCCCTTGTTCTTTCCAGGTCTAAACTTTCCCATTTGGTCTAAACTCTAGTTTGTGCCAAACACCCGCGAAAATCAAATTTAACAGGTTTGTGAATTTCGGCTTCTGGATTAACCCAAGATTTGAGGGGTTCGGCAGGAAAGGAAATGCCGCCATAGGGGTGAGTGAATGCAAGCGAGACATCATCATCTCTAAAACTACAAGGAACGAAAACTAGACAATGCTGGGATCGGGCTAAAGTCAACACCCTAGGTTTACACATCAAGTGAAGGCGCTCCGCGTTAATCTAAATTTTCCTTCAAGCGTCAAAAGATAGTTCGCCCAAAAACTGATATACACCTTTACACCCCAAGTGAAGGCACTCCGCGATCGCTACTCCCTTCCCAGCTTTAGCAAGTAGTTTAGATGTTGTAGCCAGCAATAACAGAAGCCCAACAGGTCAATTTCCGGTACACTAAATTATCAAACTAACTCAGACAGGAAATATGGACACTAAGAAACACTTCCAGTTGCTTGCCTACAGTTTCATGACTTGGCTCATTTTTTACATAATTGGACTTCCCGACTATGGCCAGCAGTGGTACTTTTGGGCAAAAATTGCGGCTTGTGTCTTCATCACGCTCATCTATTTTCCGATTACGCAATACACCCTCAAAAAATACTGGACTGACGGCAAGCATTTGGTCAACTCGTGTTGGCTGGCCCTATACCTAACGCTTCCGCTTTTTATATATGACTATCTGCTGCTGGCCGTTTACAAGGGGCTTGGAATCGGGTTTGTTATGCCATACTGGTATTTGACGTTCTTCTACTTCTCTTTCTGGATTCAATTTCCTCTTGTCGGTTGGGAGATGCAACGCACCAAAACGCAGAGCGTGGAAGCAAGCGCAGGATAACAAGGCAATGCACTGGAGTTGCGAGTGCTACGTTCATCGAATGCGCAAACTTCTTGATCGCAGCTCGGCGATTGCGGTCGTTAGTCTGAATAATTCATGAAAAGTTTGAGCTAGAATAAGATTGGGATTGCTGCATTCAATAAATATGATTAAGTTCATGTTACGATTTATTCCCTTATTTCTGGTTGTTGTTCTCGGCGTTGCTGGAGTTGTTATCTTTGGCTACTACTCTCTAATTGATTGGAATGCCCTGCAACTTGCTTATATTAACTTCTCAAATCTTGCTGGAAGTTCCCCCGATCTAACCGCTTTATTTGCTGCTGAAGCACAACAGAATATTCATCGTATCAATCTTTTTGCTGAGGGAGTTTGGGTGCTACAGAGTGCGATTTTGGCTGCAATTGGATTGCATGGGATTTGCACTTTACCTCGAAAAATAAGAGATCGGTAGAGAGATTTAACTAATGCTTCAACGCTAAAGTTAATCCATCGGAGATAGGAACGAGACTGAGGCTAATATTTGGATCTCGATATAACTTTTCGTTAAAAGCGCGAATGGATTTCGTGCGATTATCTTGCACTTGGGGATCGGCAACTCGTCCCGACCAGAGAACATTATCGATCGCGATCGCTCCCCCCGATCGCACCAAGGCGAAAGCGCGATCGTAATAGGCACTGTAGCTGCTTTTGTCGGCATCGATAAAGGCAAAATCGAACGTTTCTCCCTCTCCTTCTGCCAGCAACCGATCTAAGGTTTCTAAAGCGGGAGCAATGCGAAGGTCTATTTTGTGAGCAACACCTGCTTTTTCCCAATAGCGACGAGCGATCGCGGTGTATTCTTCGCTTACATCGCAGGCAATAATTTGTCCGTCTTCCGGTAGAGCAAGTGCTACGGCTAGGGAACTATAGCCCGTAAAAACTCCGACTTCTAACGTTTTCTTTGCCCCCATCAATTTTACCAGTAAAGCCATAAATTGCCCTTGTTCCGGTGCAATTTGCATTTGTCCCATGGGATGAGTGGCAGTTTCCCGACGCAATTGTTGGAGAATTTCCGGTTCTCGCACGGACACCGATCGCAAATAATTGGCAAGGCGATCGTCCAGTCCCAAGGTCTTTCTTGCCATTACTACTTTCCTCGCAAAAACCAGCCAAAAATGTTAATGTCCCCGCGCATGGACTTAAGTTCTGCTCGATGCTGCCGAGCCACCTCATAATACCACTGGCAATATTCTTTGGCTTGCTGGCGATATTCCGTTTCTCGCCGAAATTCAGAAGCCAGTTGATGGGTAGCGAAAAGATCTGCCGTGGGTGGCAGTTGGGGGATAATGTAATGAAAATCTTGCGGCATGACTGAGGAAAAGAGCGATCGGTGGGGTAATCAACTTTTTCATGTTATCGCGATCGCAGGCAGAGGATTGGCAAAAGAACAACTATTTAATCAATCTTAAAAAATACTCCTTTAAAAGTTCTTTCGGCCCCACCGCTAACTTTAATATTGTCCAACTCCTTATCGCGATCGCGTTACAACCAAGGGCGACTGATTTCGCTCAGTTTTTCAATATCTTCTTGGTTCAAACGCCATCCCAATGCTCCAGCATTGTCGATAACTTGACCGGCATTTTTTGCCCCCGGAATGGGAATCATATCGCCTTGGGAAATTAACCAATTTAAAGAAATTTGCGAGGGAGTTTTCTCATAGCGATCGCTTAATTCTTGTAAGAGATGAGTTAAAGGCGCAATTTTTTCTAAACCGCGATCGCTAAATCTCGGATCTATTTTTCTCGCTCCATCGGGTTTAATCTTGCGTTTGGCAGTATATTTTCCCGTCAGCAATCCTTGCGCTAAAGGACTGTAAGCAAGGATGGTTATCCCCAATTCTCGAGCGGTTTTTAAAATTCCGTTGCTTTCAATCTTGCGGTGTAAAAGGGAGTATTGAACTTGATTGACGGCGAGGGGAATATCGCGTTTTGCGAGTATTTCATAACTTTCTCGCATTTGCTCTGCCGAATAATTACTGACTCCAATGGCTTTAATTCTCCCTTTTTGAACTTCATCTGCCAGTGCATTCATTAAGGTTTCTTGACTCATCAAAAATGCAAAGGGCCAGTGAACTTGATAGAGGGTGACAGTAGGAACTTGCAAGCGTTTGAGACTTTCCGTCACTGCATCGGTAACCGCACTGCCGAAAAAACGCCAAGGTGCGGGGCCGTATTTTGTAGCGATATCCACAGAAATATCTTTTTGGTTTTGCATGAACTGTCCGAGAAGGGTTTCAGATTTCCCCAAACCGTAAATCTCTGCGGTATCAAAAAAAGTAATTCCTGCCGCGATCGCAGCGTTAAAGGCTTCTTCGACTTGCGTGACCCCGTAAGCTTTACCATAGTTCCAGAATAGGGTGTCTCCCCATGCCCAAGTCCCGATTCCCAGGGCGGTTACTTGCAGGCCATTTTTTCCCAAGGGTGCTGTTTGCATTGGCGATCGCTTTACATTTATTTACAATTATTCATTGTAGCGAGTTGTGGGAGATTGAGGGAAGCGGCGATCGCGTCTCGATCGCCTCAACTTCTTTTTTATCCCTTCCCGTCGTTATGTTCGTCCATTGCTTTGAGTTTAGGTGAAAATAGCAACTCGCAAGTTTGAACCCCGATCGCAACTCCAACCAACAAGATTCCCCAAAGTTGCGGGACGGACAAACTGCGACCGAGACTAAACCACGCTAAAAGAGCAGTCAGAGCGGGACCGGATGCGCCAAAAATGGAAGCGCGAGCCGCACCAATGCGACGAATTCCCATATAATTAGTGAGATAGCTCAATAATGTTAAACATCCTAACAACAAACTACTCATTAACACGTTGTTCCACATATCGGGCGCAATATTGATTTGCATTGGCTCGGGGAGAGCGATCGATAAACTGAGGAGGGAAAAAGCAAAAATACCGACAAAATTGAGTAAGCTAAAAGGAACGGGATGTAGTTTTTTCGTGCAGGCTTGAATGAGGAGAAGGTGAAAGGCAAACATAATCCCTGCGGCAAGGGCATAAACAATCCCTAAAGTAGACAGTCGGATATCAGCATTGGGAGCGGGAACGGCGATGAGAACAACCCCTAAATATACCGTCTGAGTTACCAAACTGCGAATGAGGGAAGGACGCTCTCCAAAGAGAAGCCAGGACATCAATACTGTCACGATGGGAAACACAAAGAACAACGTCAGGGCAACCCCGGGGGTCAATTCTCCCAACGCCATGTAAATCAAAGCAGAAGCAGCAAAGAGGAAGAACCCGCAAGCGATGACCTGCAAAAATCCCCACCCATCTCCCGATTTTAAGAATCTGCGAATATCCGACCAACGGCGAGAATAAAGGACGATCGCGCTCATTAAAGGAATCGCGATCGTCATCCGCAAAAGTAGAATCAAGAGCGAATTGCCAAAATTTGGCGAGATATACCCTCCTACATTCCAAATCCCAAATACAGAAGATTTATTGAGAACGATAGAAATAACAACATTTTGCAGGGATAAAGTCAAAGCCGAACACAAAACCAAAACAATCCCCAAAGGATAATTATTGCCCGAATTCATCCCTTGCGCGCTCCACAATTTCCACTGTCACCGTATCCGAGCCAGCCTCTCGTGCTAATGCTTCAATACGCTGACGTGCTTGGGTTCGGACAAAAAACGGAATATTTTTAAATTTAGTTTTTGCTTCCGGTGTCCAGTGCAATGCTTCCACAAAATTAGAATCGCTCATTGATTTTTTTCCTCTCAAAATGTCACTCTCATTCAAAATCAAAAATTTTTGATTTTGAATTGTCAAACTATTTGCTCTTACCTTTTACAGATTTAGGTTTCTTAGCAAACATTCGCTCTAAATTCTGACCCGCAACCCCAATCGTTACCACTAACATTCCCCACAATTGTTGGGTGGCTAACGATTCAGCAATAATCAAAAATGCGAGAAGCGAAGTTAACGCTGGACCCGTTGCTCCAAAAATGGAAGCGCGAGCCGCACCGATGTAACTGATGCCAACATTATTGGCCAAATAACTCAACAGTGTTAATCCGCCCAAAACCAAACTACTGACTAAAACATTTGTCCACATTTCCGGCGCAACATCAACCTGCATCGTTTCCGGTAGGGGAATTAATAAGCTGACCGCGCAGAAAAGGAGAATAACGATAAAATTGACGACGCTAAAAGGAATGGGATGCAGTTTTTTCGTACAGGCTTGAATGAGGAGAACGTGAAAGGCAAACGTAATACCTGCAGCGAGGGCATAAATAATGCCTAAAGCAGATACTTTGAGCTGAGCATTAGGATCGGGAATTGCAATGAGAACCACCCCACCAAATACCGTCAGAGTGGCCAAACTGCGAATGAGAGACGGACGCTCTCCAAAGAGCAGCCACGACATCAAAACCGTTACGATGGGAAACACAAAGAACAATGTTAGGGCGACCCCCGGAGTTAAGGCACCCAACGCCATGTAAATAAAAGCAGAAGACGCAAAAAGGAAGAAACCGCAAGCCGTTACGTTAAAGAATCCCAGCCAATCCTTCGATCGCAAAAAACGCCCGATATCCTTCCAGCTCGAAGGGTAAAGAATCTGCGCTGTCT
>JBFRWJ010000375.1:0-7973 GCA_051439525.1 Spirulina sp.
GAATAGGGATCTGGGAAGGTAAGTCAAAATTAAGTTATGTTCTGGGGGAGTAGCCAACCCAAGCCAGCGATCGATTTGAGCCAATAAAAGGGGGAATCCTACAAGAATTACGAGCCAAAAGATTGTATAGACGAGTGGGTTGAATCGGTAGTAACAGGTCATCATCCAGTGGCAAATCGGGTCACTTCCAAACAGATTTTTGACCCCTCTGAATTCTTGCTCTTGCTGATGTTCGTCTCTCATAATCTTAGGAATTGGTCGTGGAAGCGATCGCATTTCGAGTTACAATGCCTCTATGGTAACTTGGGGATTTAGTGCATGAGTATAGGCGTTGCCGTTGTCGGCACCGGGTTCGGTCAAAAAATTCACATCCCCGGCTTTCAACATCACCCCGATACAGAACTGGTGGCGGTGTGGAATCGGGATTTAGGGAAAGCCAAGGCGATCGCGGACTCCCAGAAAATTCCCCATGCTTTCAATCGCTTGGATAAGTTGCTTTCCCTCCCGGAAGTAGAAGCCGTCAGTATCTCTACACCCCCGTTTCTGCACTACGAGATGGGCAAACAAGTGTTAGAAGCCGGGAAGCACTTGTTATTGGAAAAACCCATGACCCTACGAGTCAGCGAAACGAGAGAACTGTATCAATTGGCGCAACAAAAAGGTTTAATCGCGATCGCGGATTTCGAGTATCGCTTCGTCCCTGCATGGCAAAGATTGGCAGAACTCTTGCAAGAAGGGTATGTCGGCAAAACGAGATTGATTAAAATCGATTGGTTGGCGGTCAGTCGTGCCAACCCCGATCGCCCTTGGAATTGGTATTCCCGCAAAGATAAAGGGGGTGGGGCATTGGGAGCCATCGGTTCTCACGCTTTCGATTACATTCACTGGCTATTCGGCCCGGCAAAACGCTTGTGTGCTCATTTAAGTTGTGCGATTCCCGAACGTCCCGATCCCGCCGATGGGAACAAACTCAAGCCCGTGGATGCAGACGATACCTGCACGATCCTGTTAGAATTGGCCGACGGTACGCCCTGTCAGGTTTCTCTCAGTTCCGTGACTTATCAGGGACGGGGTCATTGGGTGGAAGTGTACGGCGATCGCGGCACTCTCGTCCTCGGCAGCGACAATCTCAAAGATTACGTCCACGGCTTTCACTTATATACAGCCCTCGCCGGACAGAATTTATCAGAGCAGGAAATTCCCAAACGCCTTGCTTTTTCCCAAGTCTTTACCGATGGACGTTTAGCTCCCTTTATTCGCGTCGCCGACCATTGGGTGAATTGCATTAAGTCTGGGCAATGTACTGCACCTTCATTAAAAGAGGGGATTTATTCGCAATTACTCATGGATTTAACCCACGAATCCCACGAAAAGAAATGTTGGGTTGGGGTGAGCGATCGGTGGATAAGTTAATAGTCCCTCTTTTGTCACCCCTCAAGGAATTCAATAATCACAGTGTTTCCGGTTGCAGCCACTCGAGAATAATATCGACGCGATAATCCTCGATGAGTTGGTTGAGGCAATCGGCTAATTCGGATTCTGTATCGGGGATTTGTTCGACAAGTTCTTGCATTTTCTCATAGTCAATTTCCAAGCTCGCTCGAGCGAATTCTTCTTGCCATTCGGCAGACATAATCTGTAATTGTTCTTGATGCAAGCTCGGGGCGATCGATGCGGGAGTTGAAGAAATCGTTACTTCTCTTTCTTCGCGATCGCTTATTGTTGAGTCAGCTTGGGGGAATTGTAAATAAAATGCTAATTTTTCCCAGAGAATTTTTTCTTCAAGGGGTTTGCTGATAATATCATCGCACCCGGCTGCGAGGATTGCGACTCGATCTTCCTCAAATACACTGGCAGTAATGGCAATAATGGGGATTGGAGAACTTTCGCTTTTTCCTTCGCGATCGCGAATTTGTCGGGTTGCTTCACAGCCATCCATTACGGGCATCCAAATATCCATTAAAATTAAATGGGGTTGCCAAGTTTGCCAGAGCTCTATCGCATCTGCTCCATTTTCGGCGGTACGCACGAGAAATCCCACATTTTGTAGGAGTTGAATGAGTAATTCACAGCTCTCGCTAATGTCTTCCACAATTAAAATGCGATAGCTCTCGGATTCTTTTAAAGTTGCCGATAGTGTCTCTCTTCTTACTGCGATCGCGGGTTGGGGTTCGGGGATTAGATCCGTTTCCTCAACCAGACCAACGGGAATTTCAAAAGCAAAAATCGAACCGCGATCGCGATCGCTTTTAACAGCAATATCGCCCCCCATCAAGCGAACAAATTCCCGACTTATTGGCAATCCCAATCCCGTCCCTTCAATTTTATGACGTTGAGTTTCCGCTTGTTCAAAAGGATTAAAAAGCACCTCTAAATCTTCTTCGACAATCCCGCATCCCGTATCTTGCACTTGAAAACAAATTTGTTGTTGGTTATTGGTTATTTGTTGTTGGTTATTGGTTATTTGTTGTTGGTTGTTGATTGTGACTGATAATTCCACGAATCCTTTATCGGTAAATTTAATCCCATTCCCGATGAGATTAATTAAGATTTGACGCAGTTTTCCTTCATCAACTCGGACATATTGAGGCACATCGGCAGTATATTTAACAATCAACTCGATATTTTTGGTTTGTGCTTTAATCGCGAACATATCGCGAATGGATTCAAGGAAATAATAAAGATCGCATTCTTCTTCATTCAAACTCACCCGTCCCGCTTCAATTTTCGACATGGATAAAATATCATTAATTAATGTGAGTAAATGCGCGCCACTACGATTAATGATATTGAGATATTCTTTTTGTTCCGAGTTCAAAGAACTCTCTTGAGCTAGAAGTTGCGTAAATCCGAGAACGGCATTTAAAGGCGTTCGCAGTTCGTGACTCATGGATGCTAAAAAGTCACTTTTGGCTCGATTTGCTCGTTCTGCCTCCTCTTTAGCCTGTTGCAGCGCCATTTCCGTTCGTTTGCGATCGCTGATATCCGTATGGGTTCCCACCATTTGTAAGGCATTTCCTTGTTCGTCGCCGATCGCTCTCCCCCGACAGAGAATCCAGCGAATCGAACCATCTTTATGAACCATGCGGTATTCGTCGATATATTCGGGATTTTCTCCGGCAAAATAGGCGGTCATGGCCGCCTTAGAACTGGCGCGATCGTCGGGGTGGATATGCTCGATCCAAACTTCGGGATCGTTGATAAATTCTTCATCGCGATAGCCCAATACGTCTTTAATCGTGGGATCGATATATAAATCCCCATTTTGGAGATTGCATTCCCAAACCCCTACCCCAGCAGCTCGGGTGGCTCGTTCGTAGCGTTCTCCACTTTTTTGTAAGGCAACTTCAGAACGCTTGCGAACAATAATGAGAGCGGCCAAACGTCCGATCGATTCGACAATATTAATTTCTTGGGGATCGGGCGATCGCGTTTCGGTAAAGTAGAAGGCAACGATTCCCAATACTTTACCCGTATCGGAGGTCATGGGTTGCGACCAACAAGCGCGATAACCCTCCGGAAGAATATTCCCCGGGCACGATTCGGTCTCGATATCCTCAACAATAACGCGCTTGCCCGAGCGAGCTGCGGTTCCAAAACAGCCCGCATCGGGGCGGAGGGGAAAGGGATCGATCGCTTGCAAGTATTCTGGGGGCAGTTGGGCCGAGATACAAGAATGCAAGTATGTCCCATCGTCTGAGAGAAACATGATGGCGGTGGTCAAATTGGGCATGAGCCCATCGATCTGCGTCACGAACATCGCGAGGACATCCACTAAAGCCCGACCGCGAGCCAGCATTCTCAAAACCATATTTTGCGTACTTTCCAACAGTTCGCGATGCTGGCGTTCGGTAATATCTGTCGCGATGGAGGCAATCCCGATGACGGTTCCCTTTTCGTCAATTAAAGGGGTGTTATACCATTCGCAAACAATATTTTTACCCGCTTTGGTTATATTTTCATTAATGTCATAATGACCGCCGCAATTGGCCAAAAGATCGGTAAAGGTTTGTTGCACTCGCTCGTTAGCGCGATCGGGAACGATGCGATCGCAAGGATGTCCGACGATCTCCCGAGCCGAGTAGCCAAAAATCGCCTCGGCTCCCGGATTCCAAGCCACAATCTGGCGATCGCGATCCCATTCAATGGCGGCGAGGGGCATTTGTTGGAAGAAAAACGAGAGGCGCTGTTGGGACGTTTGCAAAGATTCTTCAGCCCGGACGCGATCGCGAATTTCGGCTTGCAGTTGTTGATTTTTGCGATCGAGTTGTTGGGTATATTGTTTTTCGTTTTCTAATAAGTGAGTTAAGGAGAGTTCGGAGGCGGCAAGTTGTAATTCGGCTCGCTTGCGTTGGGTAATATCGAGCCAATAACCCACGGCTTCTGGCGTTTCTAGGGCATCGTTATACAGCAGGCGCAATTCGTCGTAAATCCAGCGATAGCTCCCATCTCCATGGCGAAAGCGGTATTCGCAAGCACTGCGCCCGGTAGAGAGGAGGCGAGATAATTCTTGCAGAACGCGATCGCTGTCGAGGGGATGAATGCGATGCCACCAAAAATCGCGATCGCCCACATAATCTTCCCCCTCATACCCCAAAATCTCCGCCACATTCTCACTAACCCATGTATGTTCTAAAATTAGCGGTTGGTTGATTCCCTCATTCCCCTCATTGTTCATTGATAATTGTTCATTGTTCATTGAAAAGAGTTTGCAACTATAAATAATTGTGGCGCTGGAGGTAAAAAGAGTCCTTAAACGCTCGTTAACTTGTCGCAATTGAGTTTCGGCCAGAAGGCGATCGCTAATATCGGTTTGCCAACCAATATAGTAGGCGATCCGTCCTTGGGGATCTCCCACGGGGGTCATGGTCAATTCGTGCCAGCCGGATTTCCCATCCCGACGGACATTCGAGAGTACGACTTGGCATTCTCGTTCTTCTTTGAGAGCTTGTTGCAATTCTTGCAGGCCGGGTTGTTCTCGGTCTTCCCCTTGCAGAAAGGGAAAATCTTGACCCTGCATTTCTTCTCGCGAAGAACCCGTCATGCGTTCAAAACTGGAATTGAGATCGGTAATGGGATAGTGCGGCGATCGCGCATCGGCAATAATCATGCCATTGGGGGAAACTTCGATGGCACGTTCTAAGAGGTTTAAGCGTTCTTCCCTGGCTTTAGGGATGGTAATATCTCGAAAGGTTAAAACGCAACGATCTTCTAACTTCGTAATGGCAAGATAAAACCATTTTGAGGGAGGGTTGTCGGGTTGTGACTCATCGAGGTCGGTTTCGATCGCGATTTCCACCTCTAACGGTTGTCCCTTCGAGATAACGCTTTTGAAATCGCCGACGCGAGCGGTGAAAGACCGAACGAGGGGAAACTCTCGGGGGCTATTCTGGAAATGGAGACCGAGCAATCGCTCTGAAGGACAGCCCAATAAACGCGTTGCTGTAGGATTGAGCATCAGCCAGCAAAAATCTACAATTTCCCCCGTTGAATCCCGCACGGGAGAGATCGCGGCAATCCCATCAAGAGACGTATTAATGATTCTCGTCGATAATTCTCCCATCGAATGTAAATCTGGCGAGGCTGGCTTCGTTAACCCCATTTTGCTCCCTCTCAGCGACTTTTCTTCTGCCGTCAGATGCACTTGGTTTCTAGATTCTCGGCATTTTTCTTCAGTTTAACTGAAGGAACGAGGGTTGTCTTTTTATCCTCTCGAGGGGCTTTCCTGCGCCAAAAAGTTCAGAATGAGTTCATTGACGCGATTGGGGTTTTCGTCGTGGGGGCAGTGACCGGCTCCGACAATGGGGGAAAATGCCGTATTTTCATGGGTTTGGGCGCGATCTTGGTACATTTTTGCACCGGCGATGGGAGTCCAAGGATCCGCATCTCCCCACAGCACTAATAAGGGACATTGTACCCGAGGCAATAAATTTTGAGGTTGGGGTCCTGGGGGAGCCGTGAGGACTGAGGCAAACACTTCTCGCGCACCGCGATCGCAGGAGGGACGATAGAGCATTTCGACCAATTCGTCGGTGATGGCGGAGCGATCGCGATAAACTTGGGTCAGCGTGCGGCGAATGCGATGTTTTTGGCGAATTTGGTTAAAAATGAAAGAACCCGTCAGGGGAGAACTCACGACTTTGGTAAATATTCCCATAATGGCTCTAAGGGGAAAGTTGAGTTCCTCGGGGCGATGGTTGAGTCCTCCCGCACAGTTAATCAAAACTCCCCCGCGAGACAGTTCGGGATAATCCGCGAGCATCATTAAACTCAATAATCCCCCAATTGAATTGCCGATAAAGACTGTAGGGGATTGAATTTTCTCTTGCCAGAAATCCAAGAGCTGTTCTTGCCAAAGTTCGATGCTATAGTCCAAAGCGGGTTTATCCGATGCGCCAAACCCGAGCAAATCGATCGCGATGATACGGTATCCCGCTTCGGCCAAAACAGGAATATTTTTGCGCCAATGACCGATAGATGCTCCGAAACCGTGGATCGCTAACAGGGGTATCCCTTCTCCCATCTCGGTGTAGCGAATTTTATGCCCTCGCCATTGCCAATCTAAAGATTCCAGGAGAGGGGTCTGGGTAGATGATGGTGCGGTTGCGATCGTCGTCATTCTTTATAAAGATTTGTTAAGGATTTTGCCTCATTGTACAGTAAACAGCGAACAGTTATCAGTTATCCGCGAACAACCAATAACCAATAACCAATAACCAACAACCAATAACTAATAACCCATCCCTAATTGTCTGAGAGCGTCTTCTGCGGCGCGTTTTTCGGCTTCTTGTTTGCGTTTGTCGGTTCCGACTCCAAACACTCGCGTTTTGCCTTTGACGCGTACTCCCACGGTAAACTGTTTGGCATGATCGGGGCCGGATTCCTGAATGAGAAAATACTCGGGGTTTTCGCCAAATTCCTGCAAGACCCATTGTTGAAAGCGATTTTTCGAGTCGATTAGAGTTTTGGCTCGGGTTTTCGATTGAGGGGAAGCCAAGCGATCGCTCGTTTCTAAAAATAAGGGTTCGATGTAACCGCGCACGGCTTCGAGACCGGAATCCAAAAAATAGGCACCGATGAGGGCTTCAAAGGTATCGCTCAAGAGAGAATCATTATGGCGTCCACCATCTTTTTCTGCACCTTTTCCCAAACGCAAGCGATCGCCTAATTGGATTTTTTTCGCTAAATTGGCCAGTTGTTTTTCATCGACTAAAGCAGAGCGCAAACGGGTTAATTGTGCTTCATTCATTTGGGGATAACGCTGGTAGAGAAGTTCGCCAATGAGAAATCCTAAAATTGCATCCCCCAGAAACTCCAAACGTTCGTTATCTTCTCCGTCTTCGGGGTGTTCGTTAACATAAGAACGATGAGTGAAGGCTTGCTTGCATAAATCTGGGTTTTGAATAGGGGGGATTTTCGGAAATTTTGGGGAGCGTTTCGGGAATTTTGTTTTCATGGGTTAGAGACAACGGATTCTATGATTTATTTTTCCCAACTTAATGTCGCGAGGACAAATACACGGAAGAGAATGTCACCCATAAACAATAGGGACATTACTGGGTAATGTCCCTAAGTTTCTCCTTTGACAAGCATTCCCGATAACAAGAGCGAATCACAAATCAATATTCCCGACCATCGAGAACGAATTGCCAGCCAAAAAGAAAACCTAAAAATAGAGAGTGAGGGTTAGCCCTTGATTAAAATCAAGGGTCGCCCTTCCGCGACGGGTTTTAACAAGGTGCTGTGGGCGGAATCCTTTCCGCCCTTTAAAAGCGCCGCCCATCTTATGTTATATGTTAAAATACTCCAAGGTAAGTCCACAGCTAATTTTTAGCCAAGGGATTTAGAAGTCTGTTGACAGGCTTAAAGAAAGCGCGGTTTCGACAAGGTGCTGTGGGCGAAACTATTTCCGCCCTTTAAAAGCACCGCCCGCTTTCGGTGGGTTAACCACAGAATCCCCGTCTTTTTAAAGC
>JBFRWJ010000376.1:0-5220 GCA_051439525.1 Spirulina sp.
CCCATAAATTGCTAAACTCAATAGAGTGCCCTACATTCCCCCCATCGCCCATGCAGCCCGTTGTTGAAATTTCTCATCTCAATCACTTTTTTGGTCGGGGAGTCCTGCGCAAACAAATCTTGTTCGATATCCATCTCGTCTTGCGATCGGGGGATTTCGCCATTATGAAGGGGCCTTCGGGATCGGGAAAAACAACCCTCCTCACCCTTATGGGAGGCTTGCGATCGTCCCAGTCGGGAAGTTTGCGGGTCTTCGGTCAAGAATTGGTCGGGGCGGGGAAAAATCGCCTCGTGCGCGTCCGTCGCAATATCGGTTATATTTTCCAGTCCCATAACTTATTAAATTCCCTCACCGCCCGACAAAACGTGCAAATGTCCATCGAACTGCACGAGCATATCCCTGCACGTCAAGCGAAAGAACGCGCGATTACCATGCTCTCAGCCGTGGGTTTGGCCGACCATCTTAACTATTATCCCGCTCAAATGTCGGGAGGACAAAAACAGCGCGTCGCGATCGCCCGCGCCCTCGTATCTCATCCCAAAATGGTTCTGGCTGACGAACCCACTGCTGCCCTCGATAGCAAGTCCGGGCGAGATGTCGTGGAGATCATGCAAAACTTGGCTCGAGAACAAGGGTGTACGATTCTCATTGTCACTCACGACAATCGCATTCTCGATGTTGCCGATCGCATCGTTCAGATGGAAGACGGGCGACTTTCAGAACCTAAAATTCTCACTGAAATTGCCTCTTAAATTCTTCCTGACGATCGACCGTTAACGATAACCACTTCAGCGTCGAGCCGAAGACCGCCGCTTGGAAGAAGAGGGGCGAGTTGCAGAAGAAGAACGCGTCGAAGAAGAGGGACGCTTAACGCCACTGGTGGGTTTGACTGCACCTTTAGATGGGGGACGCTTGGGCGATCGCGGCGGGGGATGAGGGACACCTTTGGCCGCATTGACGCGATTGGGATTGGTGCGGAAACTGACATTGCCTCCATCCCCCGATTGTTCGAGAACCAATAAGGGCGTGGGTTTCGCTTTTTGATCCCACTCCATTAAAACCACTCTCCCTTGAATCGCCGGTTGCCAATTTTCGTGATCGGCATCGGGACTTAAGAATTTTTCGATACAGTCAATAATTTGATTGATCGTACTGGAGGTGGATTGCGTGGGTAATTTCGTCATCTTCACTTGAATCCGAAACAAAATCCGCTTGACTCTTTTACCCCGAGTTTCAGTTTCGTAAGTTACGTCAAAAGTTTCGTCAACTTGGCGACCGGTAGCGGCAATCCCCACTTGCTGGTGCGCGGTATTGGGACGCAAAGCGACGCTAATCAATTGTTTGACCCGAATTTTAATTTGATTGACGATCGCATAGTGAAAAACCTCCTCATCCATTCGCAACCGCAGATAATCGAGGTTAAATTCCCGCGAGTGAATCAGGTCGGGATTAGTCTCCATTTTTTGAATCGTTTTCAGGGCCAGTTTGAGGCGTTTTTGCAAATCTTGAGACTTGTATTTCTCAAACTTGAGATCTTTTTGAAATTTATCGTAAATTTTCAGCTTGCCATAGACCACAACCCCAACGAGAGCGAGAAATAAAACACCACTCGCGACCAACCCGATTTGTCCCAAACTTCCAGAACTTTGGGGCGGATTGGCTGGCGGACTTTCAGCAGTTTGCGCGAGGATAGGTTGCGCGGGAAGGAATTGAGAAAACATAACGTTTAGGGATTTGAGCAGAAATTAACGTCTAGGCTTAGAATGCCCCGAAAGTGGGTCGCACGATCGTTAACTTGACTTAAGCGCGATTCGTTCATAAGGGATTGTTTATAATTTTAGATTCTTTCACCAGAATATCGCGTTAAGGGAGTCTGAATGCACGCTCCGAACTATGAGAACTCCGAGAATTTATACCCTTACCTCAACTATAAAGGAAATTCGGAAGGATGAAAGAATTTCAGAGGTCAACTCTTCGGCAGGCTCGGGCATCGCGGCCCAATGTCAATAATGCCAACGGGCGCGATAGCCGCGCGCATCGAGATGACAGAGGTTGGGATATTTGGTATAGCGTCCCAATCCTCCCGGCCACCAAGGATCGAGCAGCCAGTAGAGTTGATTGCCCGTGAGATTGTCGCAGACAAAATCGATCGCGTCGCCGACGATATGACGGCTGTATTTGGCCCCTCCCACGGCTCGATTGATATGGGGAGGGCGATACCAACTGGTAATCATAAAGGGGCGACCGATGCGATCGCGGGCCTGTTGGGCGAGGTGGGCGATGCGGAGCATGGCATTGAAGGTGGCATCGTCCGGGGGCATGCGCGTCCCCCCATTGGTGGCTTCAGCCCAAGTAAAATTGCCATTGGGGAGGATGGTGGCGGCGAGTTGGATGTTGTGCCGCGTCCAGCGCTCGGGGCGATCGGGAAGGATGACAATCGGTTTATCGTTTTCGTCGGCGCGTTCTTTGGCGAGGCGTTTGGTATCTTCAATGAGGGAAGCAAGGGCGGCGGAGCGAGTTTTTAGCCCCCGCCACAACTGGACGATGCGAATGAGGGCTTCTCGCTGTTGGTGGGTTTCGCTGTAGTTGCCGGGAATGCGGCGCACGAAGTTGAGTAATTCG
Source organism: Spirulina sp. (assembly GCA_051439525.1). GTDB lineage: Bacteria > Cyanobacteriota > Cyanobacteriia > Cyanobacteriales > Spirulinaceae > CCY15215. The sequence continues at coordinate 2,623 of JBFRWJ010000376.1, forward strand.
CGATCGAGTTGGGCGGCGACTTTTTTCAGGTCTTCTCGGGACTCGGGATTGGCGCTTAAAATCTCTGGGTTGATTCCCAGGTCTTTGAGGGCCGAGGTGCGAGAATCGAGCTGCCGCCAGAGGCGAAATCCTTCGGTCACGGCATTGCGCTGGCTGCCTTTGCCTTCGTAGTACCGGGGCAAGCGTTGGATAAAGTTGAGGAGGGAGGCATCGAAGACTTGTAACCCGGGATCGGGATTGGTGGCCGTTTCGAGGGAGGCGATCGCGTCTTCTCGGCTGGGTAATTGTCGCCAATATTGGGTGAGGCGCAAGAGGGCTTCGCGCTGGTGGGGATAGCCGCTATAGTTGGCGGAGAGGCGCTGGACGAACTGTTTGAGGGCAATATCGAGGCGATCGTCCTGCAGTTGGGCGGGGGGGACTTTTTCATCTCGGGCCAGGGAGGCGATCGCGGCTTCGACGGTATCCAAACGCCGCCAAATCCTGACGGCGGCGAGGAGGGCTTCTCGCTGATGGGGCAGTCCGGAATAGTATTCGGCGATCCGCTCGCTCAAAGCGAGGAGTTGTCGATCTAAGTTGGCGAGATTTTGGGGAACGTAGCGACCGTCATAATCGGTTTGCAGATCGTTCTCATACGCCTCGAGGAGTTTGTTGCTATCGCACCCCAAGAGTTGTCCGGTTGCCCCTTCTTTCAATTGGGGCAGGTAGCCCCCGGCAATCACCTCCACCAAGCGATCGCTGTATCGTCCTTTGCTGGCATTCCACAGATCGCGATTTTCCCAGCCTTGGGCGATGAGATCGTCAGTAATAATGCGGATGAGATTGGCGGCATGTTGGACTTGTTCGGGAAAGGTATCGAGGCGATTTTCCGGCCGCGAATCTTGTGCCCCAGAAACCATTGACCCCGAGAAAATCGCTTCTGGGTCATCTTCCGTCGCCATCCCCAATCCCGTTTCGCCATCTTTGAGAATGGGAGCGCGATGAGCGCGATAAAGTGCGGCCAAAATCGGTTTATGAATGCCTGCCCGTTCTGCTTCGAGCAAATAGTGGTAGTTGCGCCACTCCGGTGTTAGCTCAGCCATTTAAAATTCGGTAATGGGTCATGGGTTCTGGGTCATGGGTAACTGTTCCCGTTCCCTAATAACTGGTGACTGGTGACTGGTGACTGGTGACTGAATTACATGCCCAGTACATTAGCTAATTTACCCGGTAATGGGAGCAAAATAATAACCAAGAGGGTTAAAGCGCAAAGACCGATAAAATCCCGCTTGTTGTCTAATTCCGTGACATCGTTTAAGGCGGGTTCGTCGGTGTTGGGCATAAATAAGAGGAAGATTGCCCAGATGATGAATTCCCTGCGAGCGAAGGCAAAGAGGAGCATGAGCAGGCGGGAGATCTGGCCGATGGCGGCGGCGGCGCGCTGGCCGAACATGGCATGGACGATATGACCGCCATCCAATTGACCGACGGGCATGAGATTGATGGCGGTGAGGATGACGCCTAAGTAGCCCGCGATCGCGAGGGGATGCAATTGAATGGCCATTCCCGCCCCCAAGCGATCGCCCAAGGTCAGTTTGCCCAAGACGGCTAAAAAGAAGGAAAAACTGGGATCGAGGGCGGCAAAATGGAAGAGATTGGACTGTTCTGTCAGTTCGACGACTTCTGAGAGGGAAAGTCCCCAAATTAAAAGGGGTAAGGTGATGAGAAACCCGCCGATCGGGCCGGCAAGGGCGATATCAAAGAGGGCGCGGCGATTGGGGACGGGGGAGCGCATTTGGATAAATGCCCCGAGGGTGCCCAAAAAGAAGGGGATGGGGATGAAATAGGGGAGGGTGGTGCGAATGCGATAGTAGAGGGCGGCACCGTAGTGGCTGAATTCGTGAACCCCTAAAACCGCTATGATTCCCAGACTGTAGGGCAATCCTTGGAGAAAGAGCATCGGATCGGCACGGAGTTCTTCTGGGGGAACGCCGGCAAAAATTGCCCCGGCATAAGTGGTGGTAAACAGGGTGATGGTTAAGAGACTCAGCACCAATTTGGGTTGTTTGAGGGGGCGATCGTCGAGGGGGATCGCCCGGGAGTGGGCGCGCGGGTTGGGAATGAGGGCAAAGAAGGGTTGATTGGCCGCACCTTCGTGGAAAATGAGGAGAAAGCGATCGCCGAATTTGGCTTCGACATTTTTCCGCACGGTTTGATAGGCTTTGTCAGAGTTGGCTTTGAGGCGGCCCCGGCAGAGAATAGCTTGGGGATGGTAATCGACGGCTTGCAGGTAATAAATCCCCCAAGGGAAGCATTTGCGGAGGCTTTTTTCTTCCTCGGGGGTGAGGGGACGGGGATTTTTGGCGGGTTGGGATGGCAAGGGCTGGCTCTCGGGCGATCGCGTTTTTTCTTCCGGGGGCGGGGTGGGTCGTCCTTTTTGGATCAGCCACCAATACAAGAAGGGACAAATGACGAAGGGGATCACCAATAGGGGTAACGGCAGGGGATGCTCTTTTCCCAAGACAAGCATCCAAGCCGCTAAGAGCAAGGGAGGGGTCATCAAGACCAGCCACAAGAGCCAAATCGGGGTCTTCGTGATTTTGGCGACGCTCTGCTTGACAA
>JBFRWJ010000377.1:0-9992 GCA_051439525.1 Spirulina sp.
CCTCAATCTGAAATCGAACGATTAGAAAAACTCTATGATTTTTGCGATCGCGAATCTGGAGAAGTTTTACAGTTTATTGAAAATAATTCGCATCTGACTGCGTTATTATTGGAAATTCCCGAAAAAATTAGACAGTTTTTTCCCGACGCTTCTCTAAGTTTAAAAGTTGTTATCGATCCGGAAAGTTCAACAGATGAAGATGATATGCTCGGACTGGCGATCGCATCAAATATTGATGCAGAAGAATCCGTCGATCGCTTAGAACAATTTGACTATGACTGGTGGTTGGAGGCTTCCGCACCCTCGGGCAATAAACTATTGATTGATTTGGAGTAATGAGTTTTAATTGGTTGGAATATCTGCAACTTGCTCAACAGCTTTCCGGAAATGCAAAAATTTCAGCTAGTCGGGAATCGCGTTTGCGCTCTGCAATTAGTCGAGCTTATTATTCTGTTTTTATTCAAGCGAGAAACTATTTACGCGATCGCGAAGGTCTTGCAATTCCTCTCAAAAATTCTCATCGTTATATCATTCAAACATTTAAAACTCATGCTAATATAGACTATCGCGAAATTGGCAACAATTTAGAGCGTTTGCGGATACGTCGCAATCAAGCCGATTATGATGACATTTTTAAAAACTTACCAAAAATTACAACGCGATCGCTAAAATTAGCTATGAAAACTATCGCTAAATTACAAACTTTGTAAAATATTTGTACGATTGGTCTTGCGCCAGTTAGGTCTTATTTCTACCGCCAAATTGTATCGCTCAAACGACAAACATCCACCATTTCCGGTACGTCGTGAACCCGCAAAATATCGCCACCCAGAGCGATCGCGCTGCAACAAGCCGCCGCAGTCCCCCAAATTCGCTCTTTCGGGTTCTTTTTCCCTAAAAAATGACCGATAAAACTCTTGCGGGAGGGCCCCACTAAAATCGGTAAATTCAAAGGTTTAAACTCCGCTAAGCGTTGGAAAAGCTCAATATTTTGCGGGTAAGTTTTCGCAAACCCAATACCGGGATCGAGAATGAGACGCGATCGCGCGATCCCCCCCTTCACCGCCTTCTCAATTTGTTCTGTAAAGAATTGATAAATTTCCTTGACAACATCCTCATAATCCGTCAGAGATTGCATAGTTTCCGGAGTCCCCCGCAAGTGCATCAAAATATAAGGAACCCCTAATTGCGCAACAACAGGAAACATTTCCGCATCAAACGTTCCCCCCGAAATATCATTCACCATATCCGCCCCGGCTGCAACTGCCGCCTTTGCCACCTGCGATCGCGTCGTATCGATGGAAATGGGAACCGAGGAGAGCGATCGTAACCCTTCAATAACGGGAATGGTACGTTCTAACTCCTCTTCCAGAGAAATTTGCCGGGATCCGGGGCGCGTCGATTGTCCCCCCACGTCAATAATATCCGCCCCAGAAGCCTCCATTAACCTCCCTTGGGTCAAAGCCGCCTCTAACTCGTTAAACTCTCCTCCATCGCTAAAACTGTCTGGAGTCACATTTAAAATCCCCATTAAAAAGGTGCGTTCTCCCCAAACAAAAGAACGCCCCCGAATTTCTAAAGGAGTTAAGCCCTCACTCATTACCCATTACCCATTACCCATTACCTCTTACCCATTACTGATAATTAACCAGACGAGCAAAACTTTCCGGTTCCAAACTCGCCCCGCCAACCAAAGCCCCATCAATCTCCGGTTGTGCCATAATTTCATCAACATTGCCCGGTTTGACAGAACCGCCGTATTGAATAGAAACATCCGCATTGGTCAATTGAGAGCGAATCAAACCGATAACGCGGTTAGCCTCTTTCGCATCGCAAGTATCCCCAGTCCCGATCGCCCAAACGGGTTCGTAAGCAATGACTAAATTAGTTTGGTCAATATCCACCAGTCCTTGTTTCAACTGATTTTCGATAATCGCTTCCGTTTCCCCCGCATCTCGTTGCGCCTTGGTTTCCCCCACGCAAAGGATGGGAGTCAAAGCATGGCTTTGAGCGGCTTTCAGGCGTAAATTAACCGTTTCGTTCGTTTCGCCAAAATATTGACGGCGTTCGCTGTGACCGACAATAACATAACTCACCCCCAATTCTACCAGCATCGCCCCCGACACTTCTCCCGTATATGCCCCCGAATCTTCCCAATGAATATTTTGCGCCCCCAAGCGCACGCGACTGCCATGTAAGGTTTGCGACATCACCCCCAAGGACGTAAACGTCGGACAAAGAATAATGCCCCTGTCTTCATCAGTATTCGTCGTTTTCGGCATAAACGCCTGCACAAACTCTTGGGACTCCGCCTGAGTTTTGTGCATCTTCCAGTTTCCAGCAATCAGAATTTTTCCCACGGTTCAACGAGACTCACTTCTACGCAAATTGCAAATAAATAGTGTAGACCGTTATGGCAGTTAAATCAAAATCTTTGCCCACCGAACCCCAAATTTTGAGCAAGGACGTTGGGAAAAGTAAAATTTTGTTACAATTCCTGCAAATCATCGATCGTCAAGGCTGGCAAATTATGGCAGTACGTCAAGATACCCTTTGGAAACAATGGCTCGAGCCGATTTTCGGCATGTTGCTCGATCGCGAAGCACTCCTCAACCTCAAAGAGAGTATTGATTGGCAGGGAGAATGCGATCGCCTCGGGATACCCAATTTTACTTACCCCGATTATTACCGATCGCAGAATTTTCACGGTATTGAAGGAGGGTATTTAACCGAAACTGCGGCAGTCACTTACGATCCAATTACGCAATACATCTTTCTTCTTCGGGAAGATTGGATTCGGGACGAAGCGATGGCGGCAATTTCCGGCAAACCCGAGCGCATTCTCGATCTAGGATGCGGAACCGGTTCCATGGCATTGCGGCTAAAACAGGCGTTTCCCGAAGCCAAGGTGACGGGATTGGATTTATCGCCGTATATGCTCGCGATCGCCGACTACAAGGCACGAGAAGCAGGATTAGATATACACTGGCAACATGGAAAAGCAGAAGCCACCCCATTTCCCGAACAATCTTTCGATTTGATAACGGTTGCCTTACTCTTCCACGAAACTCCCCCTCAAATCACCCGAGAGATTTTACAGGAATGTTTCCGCTTATTGACCGAGGGAGGACAACTGATTGTTTCCGATGGCAATCAAAAAAATCTACGCCAAGCCGAATGGGTTAATAATATTTTTGAAGAACCGTATATGAAAGCCTATGCTAACAATACAATCGAAGCCGATTTAGGAGCAACAGGATTTACCGCCGTGAAAGCCCGAGAGATTTGGTGGATTCATCAAATCACCAAAGCCGTCAAATCAGTCACCCGTCACCCGTCACCCGTCACCCGTTAGAGAACAACCAATTACCAAGTACCAATTACCAATTACCAATTACCAATTACCAACAACAAATAACAAATTCCATGAGCCTTAAAGCAATTCTCTTTGATTTCAACGGCACGATTATTAATGACGAGCGCCTTCATAAAAAGCTCGTTTATCAAATCATGTTGGAAGAGAATTTGCGTCCGGTTTCGGGGGAATATCGCGAGGTTTGTTTGGGGAAAAGCGATCGCATTGGTTTGAGAGAGTTACTCTCTCGTCGGGGACGGGTGGTGACCGATTCCCATCTCGAAGAGTTAATTCGCAAAAAATCTCGAGCCTATCAACAAAAATTAGAAAAGTTAGAGACTTTGCCTATTTATCCCGGTGCGATCGCTTTCCTGCAACAACTCCAAGAAGCCAATATTCTCATGGGAATTGTTACGGGAGCCACGCGATCGGATGTTGATTTTGTTTTGGAACGGGGGGAAATTCGCGAGTATTTTAGTATTTTTGTAACGGGAGATGAAATTAACACCAGCAAACCAGATCCTTACGGTTATCTTCTCGCCGTCGAACGAATTAATCGCCAGTTTCCTCAACTGCAAGTCCAACCCGCAAATTGTTTGGCGATCGAAGATTCTCCCGCCGGAATAGAAGCCGCCAAACGAGCCGGAATTCAAGCGATCGGGATTGCTCACAGTTATCCCTTTCACATGATCCAACGCCAAGCCAATTGGACGGTGGATTCTTTTGAGGAAATCGAGTTAGAACGATTGCAAAAATTCTTCGCTCTCGGGAAAGAAACCGTCTTAAACTCGTAATAACGATGAGATTTTAGGTTTTGTGGACGGACGGCGTACAATATTAAATTGGTACATTATTTTAGCGATCGCACCCCATGCTTAGAGCCGGAATTGTCGGATTGCCCAATGTAGGCAAATCAACCCTATTTAATGCCCTCGTCGCCAATGCTAAGGCAGATGCGGCAAATTTTCCCTTTTGTACCATCGAACCCAATGTTGGCGTTGTCGCGGTTCCCGACGAACGTTTGGGGGTGTTGGCGAAACTCTCGAAGTCCAAACAGATCGTACCCACGCGCATTGAATTTGTCGATATTGCCGGACTGGTGAAAGGCGCGAGTAAAGGGGAAGGATTGGGCAATCAATTCTTAGCCAATATTCGCGAAGTCGATGCGATCGTCCACGTAGTGCGCTGTTTTGATAGCGAGGATATCATACACGTTGCGGGAGAGGTGGATCCGGTACGGGATATCGAAACCATCGATTTAGAATTAGCTTTAGCCGATTTAGCACAGGTGGAAAGACGGAGCGATCGCGTGCGCAAACAAGCACGGACGAATAAAGACGCTAAGGAAGAATTAGCGGTTTTAGAAAAGCTACAAACTGCTCTCAATGACGGAAAAATGGCGCGGCAAATCGGGTTAGCAGACGAGGAAATCGAATTAATTAAACAATTGGGTTTATTGACGTTAAAACCGATTATTTATGCCACCAATGTTTCTGAGGACGATCTAGCAACGGGGAATGATTGGGTGAAAGAAGTCGAGGAGTTGGCGGCACGAGACAATGCCAAGGTTGTCGTTGTTTCGGCTCAAGTTGAATCAGAATTGATTGAATTATCTGAAGAAGAAAGCAAAGATTTTCTGGAGGCGTTAGGGGTTGAAGAAGGAGGCTTAAAAGCTTTAATTCGGGCTACTTACGATCTGTTAGGATTGCGGACATATTTAACCACGGGAGAGCAAGAAACGCGAGCTTGGACGATTATTGCCGGAATGACGGCACCCCAAGCAGCCGGAGTCATTCACACGGATTTTGAACGGGGTTTTATTCGAGCTGAAACCGTCAGTTATAACGATCTCGTCACTTCGGGATCGATGACGGCAGCTAAAGAAAAAGGGTTGGTTCGCAGTGAAGGGAAAGAGTATATTGTTAAAGAAGGAGATGTCTTATTGTTTCGGTTTAATGTTTAGTTTTGGCGCGATCGCTTCGTAAAAAATGAGAGAAGCGATCGCGCAATTTAATCGCGCAATTTGATGACAAATTTATTGTTCTGAAACTCTTTCTTCCTGTAACTTTTCCCGAACCCATAAATTCAATAACTCTTCGTGAGACATATCTCGCTTTTTTGCGAGAGAAAGAAGTTGTTGAGATAACTTCATATCTAAACCATAATAAACCTTATTTCCGGTATTAGGGCGCAACTCAAACTCAAATTCAACAGGATAAGTATGTTCCCAATATTCGTCTAACCCATGCTCATCCCAAAATTCTCCAATTTCTTCGTAGGATGTTGCTTGAGAAATCGAACTTTTATTGATTTTTGTATTTTCGTCGCTCTGCATCGTTCATATCCCTCGCGGATAAAATAAGTACATCTTGGTTTTCTTTGTATATGAAAAAGATAATAAGATATCGTCTCGATTATAGCTCCGCGATCGCCATGCCCACATTTTGTTAAATCTAGTTTACTATAAGTCTAAAAATCGGTGCGTTACGCTTTCGCTAACAGTACCCTACGGGCTTAATATTTATTTTATAAACAGTCTCTGATGGGACTTCCCACCCATCAGTGTTCCCCTCGAACCCCATCCAGCAAGGAAAGAGAGCAAAAGAACTACGCCAACGCGATCGCGATCTCGGTAAATACGGATCGCGATCGCTCCCTCTCATGGACTCGATCGTCTCGAAAACCCGCAAAGAACAACATTTTGATGAGATCGCGATCGGTGTATTTTCCTGCGAAATCCCCGATACTGAAATCAGTGAAAACACAGATCGTTTTTACAACCATACTGTTGCGTCGATCTCCAGTGGAGACCAGAATCGATGAACTCTAAACCTTTCGTCATTGGCATTTCTCTTCTTCTCGTACTCACCACACCATTTCTCGCTCGAGCCAAAAGTTTGAGTCAAACTCGAAATCTTGCCAAAGCAACCCTCCGCAACCGCGCCTCACAAGTCTTTTCGGCTCGAGTTTCCTGCGATACCGCGATCGTCGCGAACGGTACCTTTAATAAACTGTGTCGTCGCTATTAAAGACGACGAGAGCCAACGCGATCGGCTAAGGAGGTGCGGGAGATGTCAAAAAATAGCTGGAGAAGCTGGTTGAGAGCGCTATCCGGTACGATTTTTTCCATTTTGTCCCTCGCCTTGGCTTAGATGATTTTGATGCCGATTAGCGCCCTATTTTTCCCCGTTTCGAGACCGTTTGGCGTTGATAGATTAGATTGGATAAGAGGTGCAGTCGCGATCGCTTTGTTTGTTACTCTCTCTTGGCTTATTATCGCTTTGTTCCATGAAGGACGCGCCAACTTTGGCAATAAACACAAAACCGCGTTTTTGTCTCTTCCCGCGAAGGTTTATTGGCGTGAAGGACTGGCAGATTTGTTGTTTTTTGGGGGCAGTTATTTATCGAAAGAAGCAATTTTTCAAACGATTGCCTCTCTTTCTCAAATTTCGATCGCGTTGACTTTCCCTCAATCCATAATAATTAATGCAATTACTATTGTCATCCCTTCTACTTTTTTGCATCAAGCTCGTTATCGGGATCTTCAGCGCAGAATGAATCGGAATACGAACTCTTAAATGAGAATTTGTCTTTTCTCGGTGAACAGTGTACGCTTTGAGTATCGTAGTAAGAGTTTCTCATGCAAGAAATTACCAGAATTAATCATATTGGCTTACGAATCTCCAACCTCGATCGGACTCGTGAATTTTATGAAAAGCTCGGGTTTGTTTTCCTAGTCGGTCCTGTCGGTCCCGAACCCGTCGCCATTATGGAACATTCTTCAGGAATTAATATTAACTTCATTTTAAATGCTTCTTCTACAATTGGCAAAAATATTCTCATGGACATTCCTGAAAAACATCCGGGATATACTCATGTTGCCCTAGAAGTCACTAACTTAGATACTGTTCGCTCTCGACTCCAAGAAAAAAATATTCCCATCAAAGACGGTCCGATCGTTATGCCTAATGGTGCAACATTTATATTCATTCGCGATCCCGATAATAATGTAATCGAGTTTCATCAACCCGCATCGCGCGAATCTTGATGATTCGACGGATGTTAGCAAGATATACAACTTTGAGATTCCGAGTCGCGATGAAAGGCAAGAATGAGTTAATAAAAAATTGGGTGTCGAACCCAATTTTTAATTCGATCTATCTCCGATCGAATAAAAGATTTCGATGGAAGATTCTCGATAATTTTGCTCAAAAAGAATCGTGAAAATGTTTTTGCTTAAGCGATCGTCTTGGAAAAATTAAGAGTGTTAGCTTGTCCGAGTTGTTCTTTTAGATGGTTTCGCATCTTCGTCGAAGCTATAGAGTTAGGGAAACGGTAAAAACCTAACACCACACCTTTTCATTTTAAACTCTCCCATGGCTTCATGGGAAAAGCGATCTGTTTTACTGAGAGAGCCTTTTTCGTTATGACTATTTACTTCTTGGCACCGTTCTCCTTCAGAGAGCAATTCGCAAGTAAAACAACAAAAATCTTGCTCTAGCCTTAACTTTTTGGCTCTAATCCTGACTTTTCACGTCTTGAGATGAACAGCTATTCAGAACTTAATTATAGAAAGTTTCCGATCGAGATTTTGGCATTTCCGACCAAATCTTGAATATTCTTAATACCTTGTAACATCTCTTAATTTTGCAACTGACGAAGTTGGTGTTGACTGCGATTAAATTCTAATTCTTCTGTGGTTAAGACCTTAGACTCAATGGGGGGTCGCATATCCCACTGTAACTCGGCTAATAAGAAAAGACAACCCATCATGATGAAACCCGTTATCAGAAACTGCCATTGAGCAAAGTAGGATAAAATTTCTATTCCTAAAAAATGTAACAGTCCGCTAATCATAAAGGTTTTTGAACCCATCCCCAATCCCATAACCATATATCCGATCGCGCTTAATCCTAACCAGAGAGGACATAGATTAATCAAGATGATACCAATGCTGCCAAAAATCCCCCAATTGGTAATGCCTAAACCGACTAACATTAAGCCTATCCACAGATAAACCACCCAACGTAATTGTTCTACAGTTACCCAGAAGTTAGATAAAACAGCCATAGCAACACTTCCTACTAGAGTAAGAATAGACCATAATATTGCTTGAAAATGCCAGCTTATTGGGAAAAAGTGTGCAGTCACAAATATAGCGCCCGTAATGACTCCCCAAAGAAGAAACACTTGATCGATTCGCGTATAAAATCGAAAAAATAAGGTTTTTTCTCCAATGCGCCCATCAATTTTTAGAAGTCCGCATAAATCTTGAAGATCGAGTTCTTTTTGTTTAAGGCGCAAGATCGGTTCGGATGTATTAAACAATTTTTTGTTCTTGAAGTTAATTCTATTACCATAGAGCTTAACATTAATTTATGAATTTTTGTTAAGATTTTGCCGATGAGGGCGATCGGCAATATCGTCAGTGGCTTTGGTAGAGTTGGGTTCGGGTGTGGAGACCCATTGCCCTCATGCTTCAATTATGCTTCTACAGCAACGGGTTCGGGATCTTCTTCTTTGACCTTGTCTTTGCGATCGCCGAGTTTGAGGGTTAAATAGCGAATCACTTCCTCGCTGAACCGCATCGATCGCTCCACTGGTGCGACCTGTTCCCCTTCTGCTTGGTACGTGACGAGAACGTAAGTTCCATCTTGAAACTTTTTAATGGGATAAGCCAAGCGCCGCTTGCCGAGGATTTGAATGTTAATCTCTGTCGATCCATAGTCTCCCAGCATTTGCTTGTATTTATCAATTGTTTCTCTCACCCGTTCATCTGACAAGTCGGGGCGCAGAACAAACATCATTTCATAATTTCGGCTCATTTTTCGTTTCTCCTTGTGGACAATAGGGCTTCTTGAACTGGGTCAAGGGCGATCGCGCAGTCGCTCTCAACGATCGAGAAGCAAGGATTTACTATCTTACTACGATCTCGGGTCAAGTGTCCCAACTTGCTTGATGGAGAATTTCGCGAAATTTTTGTTAATCTTGGTTACTTGTTGGGGTCAATATTTTCTCGGGCGCAATTTACTCGAGAGTTTCGCGATCGTGAATGTCTGGCGATCCCCCAAATTTATTGTTTTTCCGGTATTTCTTGTCCTATGGCACAACGCTATGTTCGAGTCAAAAATTCTCAGGGACAAACCTTTTACGGACTGCTGCAACCCGATCGCAGCATCCAAGTCCTCGACGCTCCGCCTTGGTTGGGGGGACAGCCTACGGATTTAATGCTAGGAGGGGAAGAATATACCTTACTGGCACCTTGCGCTCCCTCAAAAATCATTGCCGTGGGGAAAAATTATACCGCCCATGCCGAGGAAATGGGAACTCCCGTTCCACCCGAGCCTTTACTGTTTTTAAAACCGCCGACAGCCGTTATTGCCCATAATCAACCTATTATCTATCCCCCCCAGTCCCAACGGGTGGAATATGAAGGAGAATTAGCCTTAGCGATCGGCGATCGCCTGCGCTTTGCGTCTCCCGAAGAAGCCGAAAATAAAATTTGGGGCTATACGATCGCCAATGATGTCACCGCAAGAGATTTGCAGCGTAAAGACGGTCAATGGACGCGAGCCAAAGGATTTGATAGTTTTTGTCCTTTGGGTCCTTGGATCGTGCGGGAGCTAAGTGCGGGAGC
>JBFRWJ010000378.1:0-3629 GCA_051439525.1 Spirulina sp.
GGTTAAAACGTAACCGCAATCGTTTTTCTCTTTCCTCCCCCAAAATCAATTGAGATGAACCCGAACAATGAATCGGAAGGCTTTTCATCCTTCATCCTTCATCCTTCATCCTTGTAAATTACAATGTTTAATTTTCTCAAACAAGTTAGCGACTACGCCAAAGGTACGGTACAAGCTGCCAAGTATATCGGTCAAGGGCTTTCCGTGACTTTCGACCACATGCAGCGCCGCCCCATTACCGTACAATATCCTTACGAAAAACTCATTCCCTCGGAACGCTATCGGGGTAGAATTCATTTTGAATTTGACAAGTGCATCTCTTGCGAAGTTTGCGTGCGCGTTTGTCCGATCAATTTACCCGTTGTCGATTGGGAATTTGACAAAGTCGCGAAGAAGAAAAAGCTCAAACACTACAGTATTGATTTTGGGGTTTGTATTTTCTGTGCGAATTGCATCGAATACTGTCCTACCAATTGCCTCTCTGCAACGGAAGAATACGAACTTGCCAGCTTCGATCGCCACGAACTCAACTACGATAACGTAGCTCTCGGACGCTTGCCCTATAAAGTGACCCAAGACCCAATGGTCACGCCCTTACGAGAATTTGCCTATCTCCCCAAAGGCGTTATCGATCCTCACGATCTCCCCAAAGGTTCCCAAAGAGCCGGAAAACGCCCCGAAGAGATCGAGGAGTAACGAGTAAAGAGTAACGAGTAAAGAGTAACGAGTAAAGATTACCCATTACCCATTACCCATTATCCATTACCCATTACCCATTACCCAAAATAAGGAGAAAACGTGAATTTAGCAGAAGGGGTTCAAGATATAGCCTTTGTCACTTTAGCGGCACTCACGATCGGTGCTGCTTTGGGGGTCGTCTTGTTCGATCAAATTGTTTATTCGGCATTTTTATTGGGCTTGGTGTTTATTAGTATTTCCGGGCTGTATATTTTGCTCAACGCTGATTTTGTCGCGGCTGCCCAGATTTTGATTTATGTTGGCGCGGTTAATGTTTTAATCTTGTTTGCCATTATGTTGGTGAACAAACGAGAACCATTTTCACCCGTTAAAAATCGTTGGATTCGACAAGGAGCAACAGCAGTCGTTTGTGCGGGTTTATTTCTTTTGCTGGGGACGATGGTTTTGGCGACTCCGTGGCTTGTTGATGAAACCGTGGTCACGAGCAGTACTATTGTTGCCATTGGCAAGCATTTTTTCAGCGATTTTTTATTGCCGTTTGAGTTAGCTTCAGTCTTGCTTTTAATGGCAATGGTCGGGGCAATTATTCTGGCACGTCGGGATTTTATTCCCGAAGTTGCTGCGACCGATCGAGAACCGCAACCCGATTTAACCTTACCGGAACGCCCCCGAGATGTCGCGGCGATCGCGAGCAATTCTCCTGAAAACTAATCCCTCAATATTCAACACTCATGCACTTACAACTTCAGTATTTTCTCATTTTAGCGGCGGCTTTATTTTGTATTGGTATTTATGGTTTAGTGACCAGTCGCAATGCCGTGCGCGTTCTCATGTCGGTGGAATTACTTCTCAATGCCGTTAATCTCAATCTGATGGGATTTTCTAACTTTTTGGATCCGACAGCAATTAAGGGGCAAGTTTTTACTGTGTTTGTGATTACGGTGGCAGCAGCAGAAGCGGCTGTAGGTTTGGCCATTATTCTGGCGATTTATCGCAACCGTGATACGGTCGATATGGAACAATTTAATCTCTTGAAATGGTAATGAAAAATGAGCAATAAACAATGAAACGCGAACAGTAACCGCTCTCTGTTCATTGCTCAATTACAGTTTTCAAGCAGCAGAAACTTTAAATCGATCTGCTGTTTTTTATTGCTAAGATTAAACTAGAAGAAAAAGACAACAAGATTATCAATTAAACATCGATCCCATGATTCTAGAAGTTGCGATACTTGATGTTATTCCGGGTCAAGAGAGTAATTTTCAAACTGATTTCAGGAAAGCTCAGTCGATCGTCTCATCAATGAGAGGTTATATTAATCATGAGTTAAAGCGATGTATTGAAAAGCGATCGCGCTACATTCTTCTGGTGAACTGGTAAACACTTTAAGATCATACCGAAGGATTTCGCAATTCGCCCCAATATCAGGAATGGAAGCGACTCCTGCATCACTACTACAATCCCTTCCCAGAGGTAGAACATTACGAAACTGTTTTCCTCTAAAATCAGACTCTCAGCATCTTGTCTGCAGAATTTAGGGGTGAGCGATCGCGATCGCTCAACTTTCCCAGCATTTTCGCTTGGGTTTGGTCGTTGATATTTGGTCTCCCAAAACCCTATGGATCGATGCACTCGATCGCTGCGGGATTCTACAGCTTTGTGAGGCTGCCTCTTTCTCGTCAGATTGTCAAAAGGTGAAGTCCTCACCCCAACCTTTTCTCTCAGTATTAAAGCCAATGCAAGCGAGCCCCGAAAAAGGGATTTGTTGGGGATTCAATTCGACGAGACTTAGGGGGAGCAACAGCCTCTGGAATGGTTTGCACCCTCATTGGCGGTACCCCTCATCCCTCTGCGATCGCTTATGTCGCCAATCTTCTAGAGCTAACTTCAAAAATTTTTGAATTTTGAATTGAAGTGGCATTTTACTGAGCGATCGCTTCAACAGGAAATGTTCCTCCCGCAGCAATTGTCTGTCTTAAAACCTCGATCGCCTTACTAAATTGAGGATCCTCTAATGTCCCCAAATTGGTAATATTGCCTTGCAATTTCTTGCGTTCCTCTTCCGACATTTCATGAATGACATCCGGGGTAATGCCTTCCTTATTGATATCGCGACCGCTTGGGGTTAAATACTTGGCGATCGTCACCGCTAACCCAGAACCATCGCTGAGGGGTCGCACCGATTGCACCAAACCCTTGCCAAAAGTCTTCGTCCCCACCAACACCGCCCGGTTATTATCCTGTAAGGCACCCGAAAGAATGTCGCTGGCACTCGCGGAACCGCCATCCACCAAAACCACCAAGTATTTGTCCGTCAGTGCCTTATTCTGAGCTTGTTTTCGGTCTTGTTCCCCCTGACGGTTGACCGTCGAGACGATTGTCCCTTCCTCGAGCCACATCCGCGCGATCTCAATACTCGCATTCAACAGTCCTCCGGGATTAGAGCGCAAATCCAAAACGTAACCGACAACGTCTTCCCCTTCCAATTTTTGGATAGCCTTGCGCATATCCCGCGAAGCATTGGCATTAAACTGATTGAGGCGAATATAACCCACCGCTCCCAAATTGGTCTCTTCCACTCGCGCTCGCACCGGATGAATTTCAATCTTGTCCCGCACGATCGGATAATCGATCTGCTCCGTCCCGCGCTGAATAGTCAGGGTCACTTGCGTACCGCGTTCGCCGCGAATGAGTTGAACGGCCTCGTTTACCTCCATCCCCAAAGTGTCACGTCCGTCAATTTTCGTAATGATATCTTTGGCCAAAATCCCCGCTTCAAACGCCGGACTTTCTTCAATGGGAAAAACGACGATCAGGCGATCGCTTTCCTCATCCTTGGCAATTTGAATGCCGACCCCCGTCAACTCTCCCGAAGTATCGATCTGCATATTCTGAAACTCTTCGGGATCCATGAAGCGGGTGTAAGGATC
>JBFRWJ010000379.1:0-5331 GCA_051439525.1 Spirulina sp.
GTACTATACGGTCAAAAGGGAGACGATACCCTGATCGGCAATACTTACGATCGCCTCTACGGCGGTAAAGGCGACGATTTCCTCGACGTGTCTTCGGGGGGCGGTCATAACAAGCTCTATGGCGAAGGCGGTCACGATACCCTCCTCGGCAATACCTATGATGACCTCTTTGGCGGTAAAGGGGATGACACCTTAGATACATCTTCCGGTGCGGGTCACAATAAATTGTATGGAGGTAAGGGAGATGATGTTTTGTCCGTTAGCACAAGCGATCTCGCCGATGGCGGTAAAGGGGATGATATTCTCGATGCTTCTATGGGGTCGGGAAACAATCTCCTTGCGGGCAATAAAGGGGACGATATCCTCTTGGCAGGACACAACGATAAGTTGATGGGCGGTAAAGGGGATGATGTTCTCGATGCGTCTTTCGGCACCGGCAATAATACGCTCTCGGGCGATCGCGGTGATGATATCCTCGTTGCCAACTTCAACGACCATTTAGACGGAGGCAAAGATGATGATATTCTCGATGCTTCGGGAGGAGCGGGGAATAACAGCCTCTACGGCGGTCAGGGGGATGATTTGCTGTTTGCGGCGGGTTACGATTTCCTCGATGGCGGTCAAGGGGATGATATCTTGTCAGCAGGATATGGTGGCAATACCCTGACCGGCGGTCAAGGAGATGACCAATTCTGGCTCGTGGATAGTGTTTTTCCCGTCACTGCTAATGTCATTACCGATTTTGAGGTGGATGCCGATATCATTGGGATTTTTAACTTGGGGATCGACTTTGGCGATCTCGACATTTCCCAAAGTGGCAGTGATGCTTTGCTGGGGGTGTTTGGCACGGATTTGGCTGTCTTGACAGGGATTCAAGCTGACGATCTCATCAGCAGCCATTTTATCGTCACATAAATTTTAGCAAGGCTTGCACTGCGAACTACTGCGATTATACCGCTTTGCGGTATAGTCGCGGCTTCGGGAGTCAGAGGGGATTGCTGTCCATCAACGGTGTCGATGGCAAGACGAACATCCCCTCCAACCTTGGAGCACTGGTTTCCAACCCCCGTAACTGATTTATATGTTTTTTTGGCTGTATTCTCGATAACTTTTAGCGGTCGGGTTTTTCTTCAGCGATCGGGTAAGATAAAATTAAACGGCAAGAAGTATCAAATAAGGCACAAGGAACGCGCTATGAGTGAAAATGCAATCCCTTCTCAGCGCCTTGCTGAGAAAGTTGAAGTTTCTATACGTCTAGATTCAGATTTACTGGATCAACTCAAACATTTGAGTAACGATCCCAGTCGCATCATTGAAACGGCGATAAAACAATGGTTGAGAGGCGAACGAGAACAAGATGACGAACTGACTCGCACCTTTAGACGCAATCCCCCCGTTCCCCCCCGTGGAGAATGGAACGATTAGGGAAGTGGAGTAACGATCGGGCTCGCGATTTGCGATTGAGATTTAACACCTTGACATTCTCCTATCCGCAAATGAAGAGGACGATCGAGCCTTGCAAGCTTCATCCCCGAAGCACCTCCTGTAGAGCAGAAAAGCCGTCCTCAAAGGGCGGGGTTTCAGACCTAAATTGATTATGAAAGCGGCTGCGGCATCCATCCATTCCCTCAATTGGCAAGATTTAGGAGCGGAATTAATTTTTACTCAAGATATTTCAGGCAAGTATCTTTCTTTTTACTGGAAATCCGCTCCAGAATACGATTTAGACCCCGAACAAGTCGTCGGTTGTCATTGGCGCGATATTTTTACCCCCAGCGACGCAGAACGCTATGGGGAGACCCTAATGCGGGTCATGAACAAGAGAAGACCGGAAAATTTTTACTGTTTTTTTATCTGGAAAGAAGAACCCTTTCCCTTTGAACTGGCGATCTCGCCGATTTTACAGTCAGAACCCTCCGTCACTTCAGTATTGGTTATCGGCTCTGTTCTGGATCGCAATGCGATCGAAAAGTCTCTGCAACCCACAGGAGAAATCTCAGAGGATGGATCGGAGAATAATTATCATGAATTTATGACCCAAGTCGTCCGCAATATTCACCGAAATCCCTATCAAAATCTACTCTCGCAAATTTCGCGCACCCTCAGAATTACGCTAGATGCGAAAACCATTTGGCAACAAACCGCCGATAAATTGGGGCGAGAATTGGGGGTCTCTCGCGTTTTGATGATTGATTGCGATCGCGAGGCGAAAACCTTAAAAGTTGAAACGGAATATTGTCAAAAACCCTTTAAATCCCTGTTGGGAGAACGGTTGAATATTCGCCGAGAACCCTATTTGCAACAGGCATTGCAAACCGATGAACCCATTGCGATCGAACGCCTCAAAGCCGCACCGTTCGAGCAAAAATCTGTTTTAGTCGTCTCAGCTTTTTATCAGAATCAACGCAGCACCTTAATCTGTTTGCAACAATGCGATCGCTACCGTCATTGGCAAGATGTGGAAATCGAACTCATGCGAGAGTTAGCCGATCTCGTGGGGATCGCGATCGCTCATGCCAATCTCTACAAACAAGCCAAACAAGCCAGTGAAGAAGCTGCCGAAGCCTCTCGCCTCAAAAGCGAATTTCTGGCGGGAACTTCCCACGAATTAAGAACGCCTCTCAATGCAATTATTAACTTTCTGACCTTCATTTTAGACGATTTGACAGAAGATCCCGAAGAAGCCCGAGAGTTTGTCGAACAGGCTCATAAATCGGCTTTACATTTACTCGATCTCATTAATGACGTTCTCGATCTGGCGAAAATTGAGGCGGGTAAAATGGAGATCGATTTTGACAAAATTTCTCTCAATGATGTCTTTCTCGATTTAGAGAAGAAAATGAGGCCTTTGGCTGAAAAACGAGGATTAAGTTTTGAGATTCACATTCCTTCTACTCGAGATCCCATTCTTCTTTATGGCAGCCATCAACGTCTCTTACAAGTTCTTTTCAACTTAGTCGGCAATGCGATTAAATTTACCCATGAAGGGGGAGTGACGATTGACACCGATCTGACCAAAAGAAAAGTTGCGATCGACCAGCGCGAATGTCCCGGAATGGTTCGAGTCCGAGTTGCCGATACGGGGATTGGTGTTCCTTTAGATAAACAAGATACCTTATTTCAAAAGTTTTCTCAAGTGGACGGATCGCGAACGAAATCCTATGGGGGAACCGGATTGGGATTGACAATTTCTCAAACCCTTGTCGAACTCATGGGAGGAAAAATTGACTTTTTCAGTTTGGGGGACAATTTGGGTTCGACAGTGACGTTTACCATTCCTCTTTTCGAGTTGCCCGAACCTCGGGAGTAAAGTGTAGCGAGTGAAGATAATTTTAATAATTCCTCACTCGTTCATGACTGTTTCTTGATTAGCGATCGCCAACTGCGGCAATTTCACGCCCGCCAAAAATAGCCTCATAATGACGATAAAATTTGAATTCTAATAAATTGTGAAACGGATCTTCTAAGAAAAAAGTGCGATGTTCGGTTAACTGACCCGGAAAGCGTACTTTGGGTTCTTGGTAAAAGTTCAAGTGATTGTCTTTTGCTTTTTCTAATAAACTTTCCCAATCTTTCTCTTCCAGAAAAATCAAGCCAAAATGTCGGGGATAAATGCCATTTTGACGAGGAAGAAGGTCTTGTGTTCCATGGAGAACGACTTGATGCCCATAAAAGTTTAAAATCACAGCCCCAGAAGACTCTCTCCCGACTTCACAGCCCAATCCTTCGACATAGAAAGATTTAGCTTTGACAACATCGTTGATGGGAATCGCAAGATGAAAAAGTAAATTGTTCATTTTTGTTATTGGTTATTGGTTATTTGTTGTTTGTTATTGGTTATTTGTTATTTGTTGTTGGTTGTTGGTTATTGGTTGCTCCCCTCTTGGGAGGGGTTGGGGGTGGGTTGTTTATAATTGCCAATCAATTGGAGTATATCCGAAGTTTTGTAAGGCTTCATTGACTTGGGAAAAAGGACGAGTCCCGAAGAATTTCTTCGCTGATAGAGGAGAGGGATGCGCCGATTCAATAATGATATGGCGTTTTTTATCGATTAACTTTGCCTTTTTCCGCGCATATCCTCCCCATAATAGAAACACTAAAGGTTTCTCGCGATCGCTCAATTTGCCAATGACGGCATCGGTAAACGTTTCCCAACCCCGATAGGCATGAGATGCGGCTTCTTTTTTTCGCACCGTCAGGACGGCATTCAGTAATAACATTCCTTGTTTTGCCCAATCTGTCAAGCATCCTTCTTGCGGAATTTCGCAGCCGAGATCCGCATTTAACTCCTTAAAAATATTCCGCAAAGAAGGGGGAATCTTCACCCCCGATCGCACGGAAAAACATAACCCGTGTGCTTGACCTTCTCCATGATAGGGATCTTGACCCAACAGTAAAACTTTGACATCTTCAAAAGCTACGTATTCAAAAGCTGCAAAAATTTGTTCGCGAGGAGGATAAATCGTTTGCGTTTCGTACTCTTGCAATACAAATGATTCGAGTTTCTCAAAATAAGATTTCTCGAACTCTTCGACCAAAATTTCTGCCCAATCTGCAGGCATTTTCGCTTGTAATTGCATCAGATTTTCTCCTATTCTGTGATATTGTATCACTGCTAATTTTGGGTGCATCTCATTTTTTCAGGTTGTCGATAGATTTATAGTTTTGAGATGCACCTCTAATTTTGCCAGACGACGATCTCTAAAACTTATGCGATTAAATCAAAAATACTAGGTACTAATTTGTTGTAAGCATTGCTGCGTGAGGGGATGATTGCTGAGTTGATTTTGTTGTCCCGATGAAATCGCATTGTGTAGAAAAACCAGAAAATTCTTCATTACAGTTTGGCTATTTGAATGGTCAAACCCCAAACCATTGACTAGGATCGTCAATGCTTCTAAATAGAGAGGTTCGGCTTCTTCATATCTCCTTTGAGATTCATAGAGTCCAGCCAAATTATTGAGAGAAATGGCGACATCGGGATGCTCTTCTCCTAAAAGTTTTCTTTTCAATGCTAATGATTGAAGATAGAGAGGTTCGACTTCTTCATATTTACCTTGAGAACGGTAAACGACAGCCAAATTGTTGAGAGAAGTGGCGACATCGGGATGCTCTTCTCCTAAAAGTTTTCTATTCATCGCTAAGGCTTGAGAATAGAGAGAGTCTGCTTCTTCATATCTTTCTTGAGATCGGTAAAGTTCGGCCAAATTATTGAGAGAAGTTGCAATATTGGGGTGGTCTTCTCCTAAGAGTTTTCTTCTCAACGCTAAGGCTTGAGAATAGAGAGGTTCGGCTTCTTCATATCTCTCTTGACAATGGTAGAGTACAGCC
>JBFRWJ010000380.1:0-24366 GCA_051439525.1 Spirulina sp.
ATTTTGAGGAACTATCTTAGTAATATATTCTGGTATTCCTTCAAGAGAGAAAACCTGAGATGGTTTTTGATTGACATAATTTGGATCCCAGATTTCCATAATAATGTTGGATTTATTTTTATGATAAAAAATAACGTATAAAGTGCTATCACGACCAAATTTCTCAATTAACGTAGGTTCAATTTCTGGATGCCAGTTTTCTTCTAGCTTTTCCAAAATTATTTCTGGTAGTACATCCAAGTTTTTGTGCTGTTTTCTCCATAAATTAGTAAAGACATTAAACCTTTTTAATTTCTTGGAATTACTGTCATCACGAATTCCTTCAAAAGTATCCTGAACTTCAGATACTTTATCTCGTTTCGGATTTTTGGGATTGAATCTAGGCATAGTTTTAAGCTGTTGTAAAATTGGATAATCAATCAATTTGAATAATCAAAGCGTTAAAAAACAAACTTCGTTTCAATAATTTTGTAAATAGTAATGTTAACTGGTGTCCTAATTATCCTCAAAATGACGATAATCAGAATGTCAGAAAAGAAGAACAAGAAAATCAAGAAGCAGAGTATCGCGATTTAACTTTAGCTCCGAAAATCAAACAATTTTACGGACGAACTCCCGAGCTAGAAACACTTTCTCGTTGGTTAACAACTCAAAATACTCCTCTCATCTCAGTCTTGGGATTAAGTGGGATTGGCAAAACGAGTCTTGTGAAAAAATGGGTAGATGTAAATTCACAAAACTTTGAAGTTGTCGTCTGGAAAGACCTCAAAATATCCCAATCTTTAGAGCAAGCGATCGCAGAAATATTAACTCTCGTTCAAAATACAAAAACTGAGAATCAATTGACTCATTTTTTTAATCTTTTACGTCAGAAAAGATGTTTGATTATTCTTGATAATGTCGAAGAATTGTTCGATCCTCGCAAATTTGCCGGACAATATCGCAAAGAAACCCAAGACTATCAAATGCTGTTTTCTAAAATACCAGAGATCGAACATCAAAGCAGTTTCATATTAATCAGTTGCGAACAATGCCAAGAAATGCTATCTTTGGATGAAGAACTATACCCGATTAAATCATTAGCGTTAGGTAGATTAGATAATCATGAAATCCTGAAAAATCAAAAACTAACCGATGAGTCAAGCTGGTTAAAATTGATTGAATTGTATGAAAGCAATCCAACTTATCTCAAAGATATTGCCAGAATTATTCGCAATATTTTTGGTGGTAAAGTTGCTGAATTTTTAAGAGAAGAGCGTGTAATTTTGACAGAAAGAATGAAAAGTGAATTCACTCAACTCTACGATCGCTTACTTCCCCAAGAACAAGAGATTGTTAGAGAATTGAGTCAATTCCCACAATCTAGATCGCGAGATGAGCTCAGAAAAAATCTACAACTCTCATCAATGGATTTGATTAACGGGTTACAATCCTTGCAACAACGTTATCTCGTCAAAAGAATTGCCGGAGAGCAAGTTTTATTTGACCTATCTCCCGTTTTTAGAGAATATATTCGAGAGAAAATCAACCATCTTTAAACTCTTTCTCGTACCCATGCTCGCACGGCCCGACGTAACGCACGACGACCCTGAAGCCGATAAGATTCAATCAATTGAGGGATCTCGCGAATAGGTAACAGGGGGAAAATCGGACTGTATTCGACATTCGTATATTGCCCTGCTTGTAGCGTGTAAATCCGGAGTTCGCCTTCTTCATAACACCAAATTTCAGGAACTCCCAAACGCGCATAAATGGGGAAGCGATCGAGAGATTTACTGGTCAGATCGATTTCGATCGCCAGATCTGGAGGAGGATCTCGCTCTAAGTCAAACTCGAGTTTTCCCCGCACCAAAGCTTCATTTTGAAAATAAAAACAATTATCGGGTTCTAAACCCGCTTGTTTAAGTTCCTTGCGCCATGTTGTCGAACCATAACTTTCATAATTCATATCTAGTTCGTCGGCGATATCTTTAATAGCATCCCCGATCGCATCTCGATAATATTCGTGTTCCGGTAAGGGAGTCATAATTTCTAAAGTTCCCGCATCATAAGCAATTCGGCTGGCACGATGCTCTCCCAAATCGACTAAAAGGTTCTCAAACTGCTGCCAGCTTAAATTGTGCAGTAAAACGCGATCGGCTTTTTTTTGGGTTAATGTCATCTTCTTTTTTTAATTCTCCGGACAAACAGAATGGTCGCGATCGAACCAAACAATATAATAAATTGCTTCAACTCGAAACCCAAAAATCCGTTTAGTCTTGTCAATTCTCATTTCTGACAGTTTGACATCTTCGGGAATATCTTCCGACAAATTCGGATGATTGCTAATCAATTTATACCCCGTTCCCACCGATCGCCCGGGTTGTTTCGATCCGTGACGTCTAATTTGTCTCCATGTATACCTTTCGATCTTTTTAAGTCCTTTGATTAGATCGTCAATTTCTGAGGGTGTCCAACTCGATAACTGCCAGCGATTTTTATCCGCATGAGTAAATCGGAAACAGGGGTATTCATCATCATTTGTGCCAAGCGATCGCGGAGGCTGAAGGACTTGTTCGGGAATTCGGTGGGTTTTCTTCGCTCGGGCAGGTTTAGGAATGTTCTTCTTTTTGCCCAACTATGCCTCCACAAAATTAGAATAGTATGCTTTCATGGCTTCATGGGAAATTGGCTTCGCCGATTTTTCGGCAGGCTCTAAACCATTGCGAGCATTTAACCAAGGGGTTTCGGCATGAGTTAATTCTCGTAGTTGTCTGGCACTTAATTCCCCATAAGCCTCCCAAACTTCCTCGAGAACCTCGATCTCATCATCTTCAAACTCAATATTCTCCGCATCCGGTGCGGGAATATCGCGATATTTATAGGCTTGGTATTCATCCCAAACCTCTCGAACCACCGGACCCGAAACCCAAGCCTCGATTTCTTCAGAAAACAAAGGTTTCTCTCTTAAAACCAAACTCCAAGCTTGCGCGTAATAGAGGAGTTTTTGTAATTTTAGTGGAGAAATCGTATCTCCCGCCTCGCGATCGGGACGGTGGAGAAAATACCGAGCCACATCCAGTGCTTTTTTCATCTTTACATTGCCTTGCAATCCCTATCCATTTTATCTTTCTCGGTATCTTCATCGCTCCGAGAGGCAGAGTAATATTAATATAGATAGGTCGCTTTGTTCTGGGGAGCCAACCGTGCGCATTCCGCTCGACTACTACAGGATTTTAGGGGTATCCATTCAGGCGACCGCCTCCCAACTCGGTCAAGCCTACCACGATCGCGCCTTGCAACTACCCCGTCGAGAGTACAGCGATATTGCTATTAATTCGCGCAAGCAACTACTCGACGAAGCCTACTCGATCTTGTCCGATGCAGAAGGGCGATCGGAATACGATGCGAGCTTTCTGGCCAAAACTCAACCCATTGAAACCCAACCCCTACCCCCAGAGGCACCCAGGGAAAGCGAGCGAAATGCCCCGATCGCTTGGCTGGAAATCAATAACGAACAATTTATCGGTGCCTTATTAATCCTCCAAGAACTCGGAGAATACGAACTGGTCATCAGTTTGGCCTCCCCCCTCCTCGATCGCGAGAATTTAACCCCGGAACAAGAACGATTGATCGGTTCCGAACTGGTGCGAGCCGATATTGTTTTGACCATTGCCTTGGCCTGTTTGGAATTGGGACGGGAACAATGGCAGCAGGGACAGTCGGAACGCGCCGCCGCCTCGGGACGAGTAGGACAAGATTTATTGTTGACAGAAGGCTTATTTCCCAATATTCGCGGCGAAATTCAAGCAGATATTTATAAACTCCGCCCCTATCGCGTTTTAGAATTGCTCTCTCAAGAAGAAAGCGCCGTCAGCGATCGCCTCAAAGGCGTTCAACTCCTGCAAGAAATGCTCCAAGAACGCGGAGGCATCGACGGGAATGGCGACGATCGCTCCGGGTTGAGCGTCGATGATTTTTTACGCTTCATCCAACAAATTCGCAGTTACTTAAGTGCCGCCGAACAACAAGAAATTTTTGAACTCGAAGCCCGGCGACCTTCTGCGGTTGCCACTTATTTAGCCGTTTACGCCCTCGTCGCCCGGGGTTTTGCCCACTTTCAACCCTATTTGATTACGCGAGCCAAAGAAATGCTGCAAGTGTTGGGACGGCGACAGGATGTCTATCTCGAACAAGCCGTCTGCGCTTTACTCTTGGGGCAAACCGAAGAAGCCAGTCGCGCCTTAGAGTTGAGTCAAGAATACGAACCCATCGCCTTTATTCGCGAACATTCTCAAGGCTCCCCAGATCTGCTGCCCGGGTTGTGCCTCTACGGGGAACGGTGGCTGCAAACGGAAGTCTTTCCCCATTTTCGCGATCTGGCTAACCTGCGCGCTTCCTTAAAGGATTATTTTGCCGACGAACAGGTTCAAAGTTATTTGGAACAACTCCCCAAGGAAACCGGAGATGCCGATCGCTGGTCCGTGGTGGATCCCCAACCCGTCTCGGTGTCCGCGACAACCCTGCAAAGCACTTCCGGAGCAGTGGCCGCAGAACGCACCCTGCAAGGGTCTCAACCGAAGGGAACGAGCAACCGAACCGCAGTCCTGAACGCACCGGAGACCAAAAGTACTCCCGATCTCACCAAACGTCGTCCGGGGCGATCGCGACCCCCCAAAGCCTTGCGCCAAACCGAACCCCTATCCCCACGGCGACGAGGGCGAGAACGGCCAGAGGAAGGAGAAACGGAAACGCCACCCCTAGCTCGACGCAGCAGCCGTCGGCGATCGCGCTCCTCGAGCCATCTTCCCTTAGTTCGCTTGCTCTTACTGGGGGTTGGGGGAATTGTGTTAGTTGTTGTCTTGTGGTGGGCGATCGCGTGGATTCTGAATGCTTTCGTGGGCTCCCAGGACAGCTTACCGGAGTTAGAGGCGGATCAACCGGCCATTTCTCTGAGCCGTCCCCTTATTGAAATGCCCCCAGAAGAGGAAACTCCCCCCAATGCGGCACAAGGCGCGTTAACTCCAGAAAATGCCAAGAGAATTATTGAAACGTGGTTATCCGTCAAGCGATCGGCATTGGGAAAAGACCATCAAATCGGTTTGCTCGAGAGCATTTTAGCCGACCCCGCGTTAGGGAGTTTGCGCGATCGCGCAGAATCTCTCCAGCAAGACAATGCTCATCAAGAATACGAACATACCGGTCTTCAGGTGAAAAATGTAGATTTCAAGGCCGAGAATCCGAATGTGGCGCGGGTTGATGCCGCAGTCCGGGAAACTGCTCGCGCCTTTCGCAGAGGACAGCCGGATCCGAGCAAGTCTTACGATGATGAATTGCAGGTTCGTTACGAGTTAGTCCGTCAAAACGATCTCTGGCTCATTCGCAGCATGACGGTGCTTTAGGAAGGATGAAGGATGAAGGATAAAAAGGGAAGACGATTTCCGGCTTTTATTGGGGCTAGGGAGTGTTGCGGCAATCCGCTATCATAAATCTTTGATTTGATAGCGGTAGTTTACCCCGTTTCCGATAAAATCTAAAGGAAATAGAAAAATACTGGTAATGTTCGGAAAAATTCCCCTCGCTTTTCTCGGTCTTTCTCTGGGTGGCATCCTGACGATTATGGGATTTGTGGCTTATGCTTTAGGGAAACCCACCCTCAACCTGATTGGTTTTTTTTACGGGTTGCCTTTGTTACTGGGGGGGTTGGCGTTGAAAGCCTCGGAACTCAAACCCGTCCCTTATAGCAAACCGACTGCACCAGAGGTGTTAGCATTGCGCGAAGAGCAAGCCACAGAAATTCAAAGAAAACTGCGCAAAGATGTCACCCGCTACCGCTACGGTCAACAAGTCCATTTAGACTATTCTTTAACCAAACTCGCGATCGCGCCTTTCGATGAAGAACTCCCCAATCTTCAAGGGTTGCGAGAAGAAGCGATCGCGGGAAGTTATGCGTTAATTCTTGAATTTTACTCTCCCTTTGTCCCTTTAGAAGACTGGCAAGAAAAACAGGAACAAGTGACCAAATTCTTCGGTCCCGGGATTCACACCACCCTCACCCAACCCCGAGAAGAATGGATCGAACTCGCACTCATTACCACGGGAGAGACGGATGCGGGCTAAGCGATCGCGCTTAACTGTTCGTAGATTACTTTTTTTCCAATCTCGTCACGTACCATTGTAAGTATTGACCCGGAGCAACATCAAACTCGCAAGAGGTGTCTAGTAAATATTGCGCTCGTTCTGCAAGGGAATTAAACTTTTGCAAATCTCGCGGTAACTCCTCCTGCTGTTGCAAAATTCCCTTGAGTTTTTCTAATAACTCTTCTTTTGAGAGAAATTGTTCCGGGCGATTGGGTTCGAGGACAACATAACAATCCTCTTGATACATAATTGAATCTGCCATAGGTTATTTCAATGAACAATGAACAGTGAGTAATGTTATCATTTCCCTCTAAACTATAAACGAAATTTGTCTTCAGGCGATCGCCGTTTTTCATCCTTTATCCTTCATCCTTTATCCTTTCCCATGAATCCCTTTCTCAATCTCAAGTACGAAACGATTATGGAAGACTTAGGCGAGGACTATAGCGATCGCGTCCCTGCCGCTTCCTTCCCCGAACATACTTTGCGCTTCCGAGGCGATCGTCTCCTTCCCCAAATCAATTTAAACCCCCAAGAGGTCAGCGACGATCACTTTGTCGAGGCTTTTGGCTTATTTCAAGGGATGCGTCCCTTTCTCGCCTTGCGCTACCACGGCTATCAATTTGGCGAATATAACCCCTTTCTCGGGGATGGTCGGGGTTTTCTCTACGGACAAGTTCGGGGAACGGATGGGGCATTATATGATTTGGGGACGAAAGGATCCGGAAGAACCCCTTATTCGAGGACGGCGGACGGACGATTAACCCTCAAAGGCGGTGTGAGGGAAGTTTTAGCGGCAGAAACCTTACATCAACTCGGGGTGAAAACGTCTCGCTGTTTGAGCTTAATTGAAACTGGAGAATCCTTGTGGCGCGGAGATGAGCCTTCTCCCACTCGTTCTGCTGTTATGGTCAGACTCAGTCTTTCTCACATTCGCTTTGGCACTTTTGAGCGACTCCATCATATCAAGCGTCCCGATTTAATGCGCAAACTCCTCGATCGCGCGATCGAAATTTACTATTCTCATATTCCTCAAACTGAAGAAAAATATGCCATATTCTATACGGAATTGGTGCAGCGCACCGCTAGTTTAGCAGCACAATGGATGGCGGTTGGATTTTGTCACGGGGTCTTAAATACGGATAATATGTCGATTACAGGAGAGAGTTTTGATTACGGCCCTTATGCCTTTATTCCGACTTATAATCCCCGTTTTACTGCCGCTTATTTCGATTATAACGGACTCTATTGTTATGCCAATCAACCCGGGATATGCAAGTTCAATTTGGAAAGACTGCAAGTTCCTTTAGGGATGGTGATGGAAAAGTCGGACTTACAAGCCGGATTGGCAAAATTTGAAGATTATTATTATAATGAATATTATCGTTTAATGGCGAGTAAATTGGGTTTTGCAACCTTGCCGCGCCCCCAAGCACAAGAATTAGTTTGGCATACGGTTAAAGTTTTAGAAGAAACCCAAATCGGCTATCATGCCTTTTTTAGCGAGTTAGCGGAACTCTTTTCCCATTACTGGCGCAAAGATGTTGATGAGGTCTTAACAAATGCGTCTTTTGTCTTAGAACCATGGGAAACATGGCGAAAGTTATATTATCAACGCTTAAATGATTTCCCTGCCGAATCAATGGAGAATATTAAAAGTCATCTTCAATATCAAAATCCTAAAACTGCCTTACTCAGACCGGTTATTGAGTCGGTTTGGGAGTCCATAGACCAAGAAGATAATTGGCAACCATTCTCCAATTTACTGGAGACAATCTGGGCGAGAAAATAAACTAACGTGGGATAGAAGATTCTGAAAGCGAGAATGCTCTTAGATCCCATGACTCTTACCAATCACCCAATGACGGCGGAAAAAGCGGGATAAGGCGGTTTCTTCTAGGGATAAATAAATCGGTCTCCCGTGGGGACAAGTGCGGGGATTGCGGGTATTTTTCCACCGATCCAGCAAGGTTTGCATTTCCGGTACGGTTAAGATTGTACCATTGCGAATGGCACTGCGACAAGCTGTCGCGACTTGTGCCTCTCGGATATCTCCCCCCCAACTTAATTCCAGAATGGCATCAACGCGATCGCTCCTTTCTGCTAACATTTCGGGAATCGAGCGAATTGCCCACATTTCTTCTCCAAAAGATTCAATTTCTAACTCGATACGCTGCAATTGTTCGACTTGGGAGGGAGTTAATTGACTGAGAACGATTGGAGGTTCGACGGGTAACAGTTGCCAAGCATCTTGTAATTGTTCGTATAAGACCCGTTCGTGAGCGATATGTTGTTCCACAAGCCACAATCCGTTATCATGTTCGGCAACGATATACATTTTATTGACTTGGGCGACGGCTCGCAATTCCAGCAAGCCAATTTCATTTTTGGGATCGGTTTGGGGTTCGATTTTGCGATCGAGATTGTAAGCGGCTTTTTCCTCTGCAACTTTCAACAGTTTGCCAATTCTGCGGTTATTTGCCGTCAGTCCTAAATCCGTAGGACTCATGCGCAAAACGCGCGCGATCGCTTCTCCAATTTGTTCTCGCCAAAAGTCCAAATCGTGAAGGTATATTTCAGTTTTTGCCGGATGGCGATTCCAGTCAATTTGCTTCGGATCGATCTGTAAATGGAGAAAACAGAGGGGATAGCGATCGCGGGGTAAGGTTTTGGCAAAACTGGAAACGATGGTTTGTTCGAGTTGGGGCGATCGCACGAAACGACCATTGACGGCAACTTTTACCCAATCCAGCCGTTGCCGATGACAGCGATCGGGCAACCCGATCGCGAGGTCGATTTTAGCCGGGGAAAAAGAGGCATTTTCAGGGTTAATCTCAACGCTTAAATATTCCAGATCGCTAACATGAACCCGCTTGAGAAATTGAGGGATAATTTCTCTTATGGTCTTCCCCGGAAAGATCCGCAACCAGAGTTGTTCGTCTTGCCAAACTTGCCAAGCAATTTTAGGATGACAGAGAGCTAAATTTTGAATAATGTCTTGGACTTCTTTCAATTGTTGGGACTTGGCAGGTAAACCCTGACGGCGCACGGGAATATTGCCAAATAAATTGCCAACTGTCACAATGGTACCGGAGGCGATCGCGGCGATTTCTTCCTCAATGGGTGTACCATGGCGATCGTATTTTATCCGCCATCCTGCCTCTTCTAAGGGCGATCGGCTGCAAATTTCTAACTCCGATAACTGTGCCAAACTATGTAAGGCTTCCCCGCGAAATCCCAAACTCGTAATTTTCCACAAATCTTCCGCAGTGTGAATCTTACTCGTGCTGTGAGGCTTAGCACAAAATCTTAAATTTGTCAAGTCCATCCCCTGGCCATTATCGGCAACTCGCACGCGCCACAAGTCGGGAAAGAGAGAAAGGGTTAAACGGGTTGCTTTGGCATCGATCGCATTTTCCACCAACTCCCGCACCACCGAAGCCAGAGAATCGATGACTTCTCCGGCTGCTATGATATTAACAACTTCAGGGGGGAGATGCTGGATTGTTGACTTCATAATTTGTCACATTAACGGGTTCAATCTTTTCGGTCTGTGGGTGTCGGGGAAAACTGCAGGAGTTCTTGACAACTTATTTTTAGGTTCACAAAAAATATCCGATAATTATGTTATCTTTCAACTAAGAATAGAACTTAAAAAATCGATTTTCGTGTCTTCAATAGTATTTTAGCAATTTTTCTCCAAACAATTTACTGGAAAAGAGGAAAAAAGGGTAAATTATGAAGTTTCCAGTCTTATCTTACTCTATTGTTTGGGAATTTGATTGTTGACAAGCTGTAGGTTTGTATCATGAAAATTTATTTTCCTTTTCGTTTATTTCGCTCTCCGTCTAAAATCAAGCAATTTCACCTCGTCCGCTATTTTTCTATTGCCAGTTTAACAGCATTTTCGGTGGTTATTTTAATCTTAGGTAAATTTTACCGATGGCAATCTATCAAACTCTTAATTGAAAGAGGAGAAGATAACAATATTACTCTCGCTAAAAGTTTTTCTAATACCATCTGGTCGGAATTTTCAGACTTTTTTGAATCTAGTGCCCATTGGAGCAACGAGGAGCTAAAAGCTCATCCCGAAACCGAAAGGCTTCGGCAGAAAATTCTCGCACAAATGGAAGGATTGCCGGTCGTCAAAGTCAAAGTTTTTTCGTTGACGGGTCGAACGATTTTTTCAACTGAATCCCAGCAAATCGGCGAGGATCGAAGTAATTATCCCGGATTTATTGTAGCCAGTTCGGGACGAGTTGAAAGCCAACTCGGCCATCGAGAAACATTTAGCGCGTTTACGGAACGAATTCACGATCGCCAATTACTCTCGAGTTATATTCCCATCCAAAAGAGTCAAGACAAAACTACCATTGAAGGCGTTCTCGAACTCTACAGTGATGTCACGCCACTTTACGAACAAATCGAACGAGTGCAGCGCTCCGTAACGCTAGTTTGTACGCTAATTTTAGGAATCTTGTACGTCACTTTATTTATCATCATCAAACGCGCCGATCGCATTATTAAAACCCAGCATCAAGACTTACAAAATTCGGAACAACGATATAAAGAACAAGCCGAAAAACTCCAAGTCGTTCGCGCTCAACTCATTAACACTGAAAAAGTATCCAGTCTCAAAATGGTTGCCGGATTTGCCCATGAAATCAATAATCCGATCAATTTCATTTCTGGTAATATTACTTATGCGATCCAATATGTTGAGAATTTACTCCATTTACTCCATCTTTACCAAGAGAACCAATCCGAGACCGCCAATCTCATTCAAGAATATCAAGAAGAAATCGATCTAAATTTCCTAGTCGAAGATTTGCCCAAATGTTTGCAATCGATGAAAGTCGGGACGGAAAGAATCCGAGCATTGATTTTATCTCTACAGATTTTTTCGCGACTTGATGAAGAAGGGATAAAAAAAGTCGATTTAAATCAAGGAATGGACAGTACGCTCCTCATGTTGAACAATCAAATAACGGGTAAAATCTCGATATCGAAACAATATGGAAGTTTACCCGAGGTTGCTTGCTATCCCGTCCAAATCAACCAAGTGTTTCTCAACATTTTGAGCAATGCGATCGATGTTTTACTCTCCCAACCCGATAAGCATAACAAACACATTGAGATCGTCACGCAAAGGATAGAAGGCGATCGCGTGCAAATCCTCATTCGCGATAACGGTTTTGGGATTTCCTCCGAAATCCAAGATAAAATCTTCGCTCCTTTCTTTACCACCAAACCCATTGGAAAAGGCACGGGACTGGGACTGGCAATTTGTTATGAAATCGTACAAAAACATGGTGGCGAACTCTCTTTTCGTTCGCAAAATGGAGAAGGGACGGAATTCGCGATCGTTCTTCCCATCGACCCCACCTCGGAAATTTCCCGTTCCCCTGCTATTCTCATGCACCAGGAGGAAAGAAATGCTATATCATCGTAATAGCATGGGAACGATGAATGATTTGAGGGAGCAACGATGTCCGAGGAGAATAGTCAAACGCAAGATGCGAACCAACCGTCCTTGTACTCAAAATCTGCCGCAATCGAGCCGCGATCGCTAGAAAAAGATGCCGATGCGCTCATGGACGATCTGTTCTCAGAAATTGATATCCTTTTGGAAGGAAGCGGTCAACTCCCAGCAAAACCCGCAAAAGCCGAGTACGTCACGCTGCAATCCGTTGTCGTTCCCTCAATTACGCTTCCCACCCCAGAGCAAAAGAGTAGAGAAGAAAAGGCAAAACCCTCCCAGAAGAAAGCCAAATCGCGATCGCGTTTCTCCTTGAAAAAAAATAAAACCCAGAAGGAAGTCAAGTCCGTCCCCAAAAAGACTCTCTCTTCTTTCCAACTCGGTCGCCATGCTGACAAAATTTTGTTTGGGATCGCCTGTTGTTCTTTGCTAGGGGTGGGGATTTGGCTCTTTTCTCTCTGGCAACTCCAGTCTAACACGTCCTCTCCAGAACCTCCCTTACCCGAACCGCAAAACGAAGCCCAAACTCCCTCGATTCCCCCCGGTCAAGATGCCCCTTTTATCCAGTATATGCTGCGATCGCTTGCCGCGATCGCCCGCCAGCCCGAGATGCCCCAAGTCCGACAAACCGCCTCAATGCCAACGCCAACGAGCGATCGCGCTACGGAAACGCCCTCCAATTCTACAACTTCCCCACAAGTCATCGAACGGGTTTACATTCCCGTTTATCCCCCCAACCCCAATACGGCGACCCCCAATAGCCTTTCGGAAGCGATTGCACCGCCTCCCCCTTCTCCCGAGCGATCGCAACCCAATGCGAGTTCCTCTCCAACTCCTGTCAATGCGGGTGAAACGACTCTTCCCAATCCCCCTGATGAAAGTTTGAGTGCCGCTCGTGAGGACGGACTGCCTAACTTTGATGAGACGGAAATCCCCAGAGAATCCTTCGATAATGCTCCAGTTCCCCCACAATACAATATCAAATTGGCAGGCGTTCTCGAATCCGGAGAAAATTCCGGTGCTCTTTTTCGCATCGATAACGCAACCCAGCGCATTCAACTCGGAGAAGCGATCGGCACAAGCGGTTGGACCTTAATCGGTATTGAAGGTCAAACCGCAGTTATCCGGCGCAATGGCGAAATCCGCTCCATCTACGTCGGCCAAACATTCTAATAATTGATAATTGATAATTGATAATTGATAATTGATAATTGATAATTGATAAAATGGGTTTATTTGACGACATTGGTAAATTTCTTGAAGAGCGCTTGGATGAGTTTTTGCGGGATCATCCTCACTTGGAACTGCAAGCCATTGAAGACAAATTAAGAGAACAAGAAGAAGAAACGAAGCGCTCAATCGTGAGCTTGCAGGGACGAGAACAGAAAATTCAAGCGGAAATTTTAGCGATCGCGAAAGATATCGAACTCTGGCACAAACGCGTCAGTAAGGCAGAAAGTGCGGGGAGAGCAGATTTGGCACAAGCCGCCAGAGACCGAGAAGCCGCTCTTCTTCGTCAAGGCAACCAAAAATGGGGACAAATGGAAGGAGTCAAACAGAGCCTCGCTAAAGCCCGGGAGCGATTGCCCCAAATTCAAGCCAAACGCAAGGAAGTGAAAGCCAAAGCTGCCGAAGTGGCGCGATCGCAGGCTCGAGCCCAGCAATCGAGTTCCAGCTCGGGTTGGGAAAAAGCCGCCGAATATCGCCCCAGCAGCACGGGATCCGATCCCCTCGAAGATCGCTTCCGTCAATGGGAAATGGACGAGGAAATCGAGCAGATGAAGCGAGATCTGGGAAAATAATAGCTCGCAGCCTGCAAGTTCGGGAAAATTGACCTGCAAACATTTTTTTGCAGGCTTGTGTTACTATTTGTGATATATTTGCACGAAAAATTTTTTTGAGGAAAAATGGGCAAGGTTCTGGTGCTAAACGCCTCCTATGACCCGCTCAATATCACCAGTTGGCGACGAGCGGTTGTCTTATTGCTCAAAGGCAAAGCTGAGCAACTCGAATACCAAACGGCGGAATTGCGAACTCGATTTCCCATTCCCACGGTTATTCGTCTCCGTTATTACGTTAGAGTCCCCTATAAAGAAATTCCTTTAACCCGGAGGAATATTCTAGAACGAGATAACCACACTTGTCAATACTGTCGTTATAAAGGGGATGGATTAACCCTCGATCACGTCAATCCTCGTTCTCGCGGGGGGGGAGACAGTTGGGAAAATCTGGTTGCGGCTTGCGTTCGCTGTAATGTTAAAAAAGGCAGTCGAACCCCTGATGAAGCTCATATGCCTCTACTTTCTAAACCCCGTCGTCCCTATAGCAGCCTTCATTTTGAAATTGCTCGCTATATTCGGAGCGGTCGCCATCAGGAATGGCAAAAATACACGATTGGTATTTAATCAATTATCAATTAAATAAGGCAAAATTATCTGAATTTCATTTTGAATTTTGAATTCCCCAAAGGGGGATATTCATTATCGCATTTTTTTCTTCATTGAGAATATTTTTTTTGGCAAGGCGATCGCATCTTGTCAATTTCGCTCGTTTGGCGATCGCCTTGAAGGGCGTGGCAGCTCTGAGTGAGTTCTCCTAAACTAGAAGAGAGCCATCTACTCAATCCTGTTAATTTGTGAGAATTCACGCTAACTGTGATTTAAAATCATATTGAACATCTTGAGCGCCAGCAGGAGAAGCGTTGCTATAGTACCAAATTCAATCAAGAGTGCCAACAGAGGATTGATGAACCAGAGTAGATAGAACAGTCCCAAGATCCCGGGGACGAGAAGTAGCAAACCTAAAAACATTTCACCGATCTGCAATCCGGGATTTATCGATGTTATCGTACTAACAAAGCGACTCAACCATTGGAAAAAGTCTTTGAACCAAGCAGGAGTTCTCATTGTTCTCACCTCCTCGATCGCGATATCAACGTTGCGATCGCATTTGTGGCGTTTTAACGGGATGGGGAGTCTGAAACTGGCCTCCCCGTCTCTATTTTATCACTGCTTCCCAGGCAATCGATCGGTGTTATAACACGGAAAGAGCCGATCGCGAACCCGTTTTTGCCTCGCGATCGCCCATAGAAAACCAAACCACAGATCGACTAAAATTGATGAGTGAAGCTAACGAAAGTATCTGGATGATTGTCGGTACGCCAACTGTCGAAGGAAGTAGGATTTCCACGGATTTTGTCGGGACGATCCTGCACGATGATGAAGAACCCGAAGACTCTTCACCGGAAAGTGAGGGGCGTGTTTCTTTAAATGTGGAAGCGCTGAAAACCAAAACTCACGAATTTATGCAGGTGGTGGGGGATATCTTTGCCAGTGCCGATCGCGAGGCGCAAAAAGAGGGGTCTCCCGGCATGAAGTTAGAGGAAATCGAACTCTCGGTGGGGTTGGATGCGGAAGGCGAAATCGGCTTTTGGGGAGTTGGCAAGGCAAACGTCACCGGAGCAACGGAAATCAAACTCACATTTAAACGCAAGGACTCGTAAGGATGGGGAAAAATTGGGCGATCGCGATCGGAATTAACAAGTATAGTTTTCTGCCAGACTTGCGCTATGCGAAGGCAGATGCAGAGGCGATGCAAGGATGGTTTGAGGCGATAAATTGCGATCGCGTTTTTCCGTTTTTTCTAGGCGCACCCCCGATCGCCGGATCCTCTGGCATCCCCAATACGCCGACGTTTGGGCATCTCGATACCTTCTTTGACGTGCAGTTCGAGCGGCGTTATTTAAGGGAGAGCGACACGGTTTGGCTGTCCTTTTCCGGTCACGGGATGCGGGGAGAGAATGGGGATTATTTAATGCTATCGGACAGCAATCCCCGACGGTTGAATACGGCGCTCTCGGTCAATTATATCGCCGAACGCTTGCGGAATTGGGGGGCGGGGAATATTATCATGTTTCTCGATGCCTGTCGCAATAAAGCGAAAGGAAACGCGATCGCGATGGCACATTACCAAGGCATCGTTACGTTTTATTCCTGTCGTCCCAAGGAACTTTCTTACGAAATCGAATCGTTACAGCGAGGCTCTTTTACTCACGTTTTGTTGGAGACGTTGCAGTCTTCTCGAAAGGGTTTGACGGTGGGACAATTGGAAAGCAGGCTCATGCAAGACGTTCCCGCGTTGAATCAAAAACATGGGAAACCCGTGCAAAGACCCCTCGCCAAGATCGAACCCACCTACAAGCGTCTTTTTCCCCTGCTTGGGGAAGTGGGGGAGAACGAACTTAAAGACCTGAAATCTGAGGCAAAAACTGCCATTATTGAAGACGATCGCGATCGCGCTAAGGAGATTTTATATCAAGCCAATCGCGCGGCAAAAGGGGGGGATCTGGAGATTGTACGATTGCTGGCTCGGGTGGAAGGAGACGAACCTTTAAGCGGACTTTCCGAGGCGATCGCGACTCCTCCCGTTACGGAAGAGGGTTCTATTTCCGATCTCCCCGAGGGGGAACTCGCGATCGTGACTCCTCCCGTGACGGAAGAGAAAACTCCCCTCCCGATATACGAACCCGAACCCCTGAAAATACCCGATCCTCCCGTCTCTTTGAATGTGGAACTGGTATCGAGTGCGGGGGTTGATTATACTCAACTTCATAACGCTCTTGCTCATCGACAGTGGCAGGATGCCGATCGCGAAACCACTCGCATTCTTTTGCATTTGGGCGATCGCGAGGAAGAGGGGTGGTTAGACGATGCGCAGGTTGAGAAACTGCCTCGCGAGGACTTACAAACCATCGATCGCCTGTGGTTGGCAGCCAGTAAGGGGCATTTTGGCTTAAGCGTGCAAGGTAGAATTTTTGAGGAGAATGGCAAAAGTGAGCGCAAAATGGGGCAAAAAGTGGGCTGGTTCCGGCGTAATAAATGGCTTGATTTTGAGGCATTGACGTGGAATCTGGATGCACCTGCGGGACATCTTCCCAGTCTCAAGCAAGGTGAGCATTTTGTTGTTTATTGGGATGTGGTTTGGAGTGCCGCGATCGCTCGGTTGTCTGTCGAGTCTTTCGATCCCGTTCAGTTGGATTCTTTTGATTTTGAGGTGATTATGGTGGGCGATCGGGGACAAACTTTGAGCAAGCGATCGGCTTCCGCAAGGTATCTGAGACAGGACTTGGGGGATGGGGTGACGCTCGATCTGGTTCTCATTCCGGGGGGGACTTTCTGGATGGGGACGGAAGAAGCAGAAATCGAACGCCTGTGCAAGAAGTACGATACAGATTTTTTTAGACACGAACATCCCCGACATTCTGTAACGGTGCAACCCTTTTTGATGGGGAAAACTCCCATTACTCAAGCACAATGGCGACAGGTAGAGCAGATGGAGCAGATCGAACGAGAACTCGATCCCGAGCCTTCTCGTTTCAAAGGCGATAATCAACCCGTAGAGCAAGTTTCTTGGGAGGATGCCAAAGAATTTTGTGCCAGATTATCGAAACGGACAGGAGAAGAATATCGCCTGCCAAGCGAGGCAGAGTGGGAGTATGCGTGCCGTGGGGGAACGGACACTCCTTTTCATTTTGGAGCGACGATAACCGGGGATTTCGCAAATTATAACAGTACTGAAGTTTTTGCCAATCAACCAAAAGCAAAATACCAAAGGGGAACGACTCCGGTTGACGATTTTTATCCCAATGCTTTTGGTTTATACGATATGCACGGGAATGTGTGGGAATGGTGCGAGGATGATTGGCATGAGAATTATGAAGAACCGCCGACGGATGGTCGTGCTTGGATAACAGGTGACAAGAATATTACAAAGGTAATACGGGGCGGTTCTTGGGTCTACGATCCGAGGTATTGCCGTTCCGCGTGTCGCGTCAACTTCAATCGCGTGCTTCGTGTCAACAACAACGGTTTTCGGGTTGTGCGCGTGGTGGCGAGGACTCTCTAGCCCTTTGCTCTTTTGCCCTCTTGCTTTTTCCGCCGAAGGCGGATCGCAACCCAAAACAGAAAATACAGTTTTAATTATTTTGGTAATTGCATTGATTTTCTCAGTTCCGATCCGCCGGGGATTGAAAATCCCCGTCTCATACGATAAGTCCTCTCAAGAGGACTGCATTCGTCAAATTGAGGGAAAGTTTTGCGACTGTAATCCATTTCAATGGATTTTGTGTATGAGGCAGGGATTTTCAATCCCTGACGGATCTGTCTGTATCGGAAGCCGCCAAGGAATAGATGAAAATGCAAAAATCAGGTCGGTAATTACATTGATTTTCTGATGGGGAAGCCACCAGCGAATAGATGAAAGTGCAAAGATTATGTCGGTAATTACGATGACTTTCTCAGTTCCGATCCGCCGGGGATTGAAAATCCCCGTCTCATACGATAAGTCCTCTCAAGAGGACTGAATTCGTCAAATGGGGGGAAAGTTTTGCGACTGTAATCCATTTCAATGGATTTTGTGTATGAGGCAGGGATTTTCAATCCCTGACGGATCGACAACGAGCAGGACAATCTCATTACCGATTTATTTTTGTAACTCCCATAAGAGAACTGCCTTCGTCAATTCCCAGTAAAATCTCGCGATCGCAATCCATTTCAATGGATTTTGTGTATGAGACAGGGATTTTCAATCCCTGGCGGATCGACAATGAGAACGAGAATCTCATTACCGATTTATTTTTTTGACCTCCATTAAGGAGAGACTTGAGACCTTATTGTTTTGGTCAGGGGATTTTTCGTTGATAATTGATAATCGATCGTCGTTCCTGAATACCCGTGACACTATCCTCCCCCACCCCTGCCTTGCCCGATCTGGCTCGAGACTGGCACGCCTACAGTGCGAATGATACCCTGAAAACCTTAGCCAGCGATGCCGATCGCGGCTTGAACGCGGCAGAAGTCGAGGTGCGATCGCGCTACTACGGACGCAACGAACTCCAAGAAACCGTCAAACGCACGCGCTGGCAAATTTTTCTGGATCAGTTCAGCAATATCATGTTACTGATGCTGATTGCGGTGGCGATCGTTGCCGGGGTTTTGGATTTTCTGGCCCTGCAAAGCGGCGAACTCACAAGCGGTTTGCCTTTTAAAGATACGGCGGCGATTCTCGTTATCGTCATTCTCAACGGGATTTTGGGCTACGTGCAAGAAATCCGCGCCGAAGCTGCCCTCGCGGCGTTGAAGAAAATGGCATCTTCCCGGGTGCGGGTGGTGCGAGACGGGCAACTGCGGGAAATTGATGCCCCCGAACTCGTCCCGGGAGATATTCTCGCGATCGAAGCGGGAGTGCAACTGGCTGCAGACGGACAACTCTTGGAAGCCTCGAGTTTGCAAATTCGAGAATCTGCCCTCACCGGAGAGTCAGAAGTCGCCAATAAGCGCGTCACGACCCCCTTAGCAGCAGATACCCCCTTGGGCGATCGCGTCAATATGGTCTTTTCCGGGACGGAAGTGGTGCAGGGGCGGGGTAAAATCATCGTCACCGCTACGGGAATGGCGACAGAACTGGGTAAAATCGCCGCGATGATTCAAGAGGTGGAAAACGAGAAAACCCCCTTACAGAAGCGCATGACCCATTTAGGGAACGTTCTCGTCACCGGGTCTTTGGTATTGGTCGCTCTGGTGATTGCGATCGGGGTGCTGCAAGCGGGAAATTGGAGTCCCCTGCGAGACTTGGTGGAAATCTCCCTCAGTATGGCGGTAGCGGTGGTGCCGGAAGGGTTGCCGGCGGTGATTACCGTCACCCTCGCCCTCGGCACCCAACGCATGGTCAGGCGCAATGCCCTCATCCGCAAACTCCCTGCCGTAGAGACTTTGGGCAGCGTTAACACCATTTGTTCCGATAAAACCGGCACCCTCACCCAAAATAAAATGATCGTCCGGGAAGTGGCAACCCTGGGGGGAACCGTGTCGGTTTTGGGGGAGGGTTACGAACCTGCGGGAGAGTTTTTTCAAGATGGAGAAGCGATCGCGACGCAAGATCGTCCGGAGTTACAGGCATTGCTCGTGGCTGCCGTCCTGTGCAATGATTCTCTCTTGCGTTACGAGGACAATGAATGGCACATTTTAGGAGATCCCACGGAAGGATCTTTACTCGCTTTGGGGGGAAAGGCGGGTTTGCAACAAGAAAACCTGAAATCTCGCTTTCAACGGGTGGCAGAATTGCCTTTTTCTTCGGAACGCAAGCGCATGAGCGCGATCTGTTTGGATAATGAGTACGGGGAATCTTACAGTTTATTTGCCAAAGGATCGCCGGAAATTCTCCTCGCTCGCTGTCAAGAATACCAATTGGGCAACGAAACCGAGCCCCTCACGCCCGATCGCCGTCACGAAATTCTCAATACCAACAACCAAATGGCAGCCCGGGGGTTGCGGGTATTGGGGTTTGCTTACAAAGTGATGGACGAACTTCCCAATCTCAATGGGGAGGAGGATGCGGAACAGGAGATGATTTGGTTGGGGCTCGCCGGAGCGATCGACGCACCCCGTCCGGAAGTTGCTCTAGCCGTGCAGCACAGTAAAGAGGCGAGCATTCGTCCGATTATGATTACCGGAGATCATCCCCTGACAGCACAAGCGATCGCGAAGGAACTGGGCATTTCCGAGGAAGGCAGTCTCACTTTAACGGGGCAGGAGTTAGAAAAGCTCTCCCAAGAAGATTTAGAGTTAGAGGTGGAACGGGTCAGCGTTTATGCGAGGGTCTCCCCAGAACACAAGCTCCGCATCGTCCGCGCCCTGCAAAAGCGCAATCGCTTTGTTGCCATGACAGGGGATGGGGTCAATGATGCCCCGGCGCTCAAACAGGCAGATATCGGCATTGCGATGGGGATTACCGGAACGGATGTGAGTAAAGAAGCGAGCGATATGGTTCTGCTGGACGATAATTTTGCCACCATCGTCGCCGCAACGGAAGAAGGGCGGGTGGTTTATACCAATATTCGCCGCTTTATTAAGTACATTTTGGGGAGTAATGTGGGGGAGGTGATTACCATTGCTTCCGCGCCGATTTTGGGGTTGGCGGGGGTGCCTCTCACCCCTTTACAAATTCTTTGGATGAACCTCGTAACCGACGGTTTGCCCGCTTTAGCCCTCGCTGTCGAACCCGCTTCTCCCTATGTGATGAAACATCCGCCTCACAATCCCAATGAAAGTATTTTCGCTCGGGGATTGGGGTCTTATATCGTGCGCATTGGCATTATTTTTAGCATTTTTACCATTACTCTGATGCTGTTATCCTACCACGAAGCTCTCGGTACGGATCATCCGGAAAGTTGGAAAACGATGGTCTTTACGACCCTATGTTTGGCGCAAATGGGACACGCGATCGCGGCGCGTTCTTTTTCGCGTTTGACGATAGAAATGAATCTATTTAGCAATCCTTCTTTATTGTGGGCGGTGGTGGTGACGACGGCTTTACAATTGGCGATCGTTTACGTGCCTTTTCTGCGGGATTTCTTCGGGACGCAGGTGTTAAATGCCGAGCAACTTTGGATCTGTTTGGGATTTAGCAGTTTGATGTTTGTTTGGGTGGAACTGGAAAAACTCTTCGTGCGGCTGTTTTTACAACGGAGAATGAAAATACATTAGCATGAGATGAAGCGCGATCGGCTGTCTTGAATTTTCTTATATCATGCGATCGCCTTGTCATCTGCCCTTTCCTCTTAACCTACATTCCGTCCTTCAGAATGAAGTACGGAAAAAGACATAATCAAAAAGAAGAAAAACTGATTTATAGATTTAGGACTTACGCACCTTGCCCCCTAAATCCCCCCTGTAAAAAAGCGAAGCATCCGCTTGCTCCCCCCTAAATAGGGGGGCAGGGGGGGCAGGGGACTTCCGGTCTGGTTGCCCCCAGATTTGGGGGGCTAGGGGGGCGAAATCTCGTGACACTGCGTAAGTCCTGAGATTGTCATTGATGGATCGGGTAGTTCAGAGAATTGGATATTATCCGAATTAGCCGCGATCGTAGCAACGAATGCAGGCAGATTAAAAAAATTTTTCTCACCAAAGCTTTGGAAATCTAAAGCAACGAACTAATCCAAAGCACTACAAAGTTTACTATTAATGGCTTTCAGCGATTTTCGACTGACTCTTGCTTTGGATTTCTACCCCAAAGATAGCCTCGATCTATCAAACGATTCAACGAGGTTTTTGTCATGACAGATTTTGAACGAGGGTTGGAATGTGCCCGATCTGGAAGATTTCGAGAGGCAATTTGCTGGTACGACAAGGCACTTGCAACGAATCCCGACAATAAGAGCGAAATTCTCGACCAAAAAGCGCGAGCGTTGAGTCAACTCGACCGCTATGGGGAAGCGGCTGAGTGCTTGAATCAAATCGTTCGAGAACATCCCGATGATTATAAGGCTATTCTCTGGTTGGGAATCATGCAACACCAACAGGGAAACTATAAGAAAGCATACCGCAAATACGATGAAGCTCTGGGGAATGGTAACGCGGGTTGCCTGTTCGCAGCGATCGGCGCGTTTTCTGCAATTGCTTTACCTCGAGTCAAATTGTTTCATCGAAGGTAACGCATACGTGCAATCTAACTGGCATCGGTTTCGTCTTTCTTGAAGCCGATGTTAGTTAGAACGATCGTAGAGTATCGAGTAACGCCGGGTGTATAATTTTAACAAGCGATCGAGTAGAATCGATGCCGATCGCTCGGCTTCGTTTGAGGAATACCAGCTATGGTGAATTATGGTCCGATCCCTCAAAATCGAACAAGGCGGCTTT
Source organism: Spirulina sp. (assembly GCA_051439525.1). Lineage (GTDB taxonomy): Bacteria > Cyanobacteriota > Cyanobacteriia > Cyanobacteriales > Spirulinaceae > CCY15215. The sequence goes on from JBFRWJ010000380.1 coordinate 22,294, forward strand.
TGGAAGCATTGCTGGATTTTGTTAATTACGACCTGCCATGTGACGATATTAGACTGGAATGTAGTTGGCAAGAGAAGAATAGCGATCGCCCTAGATTAGTTGTGACAACAACACTGGAAGACTTAAGCTCGCTCACCCAGAATGATGATAGTGAAGGTCAGTTGAGAACAGATCAAATCCGATATTGCCTAAAGCGCTACATGGAAAGCTACTTGGAGATTTTGCAAGATCATCGCACTAATCGAACAAGCCCAGAATGGCATTTTACTTTACAACTTTGGTCGAAGAGAACGGACGAGAATTTAAGAAGATTTAATGCTGAGTGGACACGCAGACACCCCAACTCACAATCGCTTCCATCTTCTGATGGAGAAGAAGAATGTTCTGAGTTGATAGAAGACTTCTTAGGAATTTTAGATAAAAGAGAGGAAAAGTGCTTTGAGTTGATAGAAGACTTCTTAGAACTTTTAAATAGGGAACTTGAAAACAGTTTGTTTTTTGTCAATTCCTTTCTTTTAAGTAGTCAATTCCTAGAAGAATTCGTCCTAGATAAGTTGGATCTTAAAGATAAATTAAGAGAATTAGTAACCAAACCCATTACCGAAGAAATTTGTCCGTTAATTTCCTGTTCGGAATGGTGTCGGCAAAGATTTGGAGATCGCCGCGAAGGAGCCAAATTCAATCGTACTCTCGCGAGTCAAATTGAGAATTGGCAAATTCAAGTGATTCAATATAGAGATGGAGTAAATCTCAATAGAACGAGAGAGTTTGTGGAACAGTCATGGAATCAACTCCGAGAAGTTCTCAACAATAGCAATCTCAGGCTTCAAGTTGAAATCGATCCCGAGTTAGAGCAAGAAAATAATACTGGACAGCGTTCGGGAGCATTACTTTTAAATATGAATCTTTGGGTGGACAGTAGGGATTTACCCTTGGCTCGCTATGCAGAGAATATACGCCTAGATTTAGCAGAAAGAGAACGCGATTCAGATGTTGACAGGTTATACGACAATCTCCAAGAAATATTACCAAATTTGATTTCCAAAGCGCGTTATAGTCTTCCCATAAGAATAAGACCAGCAACATTTGAAATTGAATTTTTTATGCCTCTGGACTATTACAACACACCCCTAGAACAAATTACGTTTCCGTGTGGAAGAAGAGACCGAAAGTTGGGTGAAGAATATCCCTTATTTATCAACTCATTTGAACGCTATTTTGATGAATATTTTTTTACACTTCGCGATGAGATTAATGAAAAAAAGGAAATTCTCTGGAATGGAAGTAGCGATTCAAATCCTGCCCGATATATTTTTGAAGAATTGGAGATTGAAGATATCCTGTATATCGGCGTGAATCCATCAAGAATGGATTTTGAGAAACTTGAGGAAGCCTTAGCTATTGCAATCTGGAGTCGCAATACAAATCAATGTTGTCGTTTGACTGACGAGCGAACAATACTCGTTGAACATAACGAACTCAATCTAGATCGATGGCAAGAATGGCCGCAACAAATATATAATTTACGCCAACAGAACCAAGACTTAGAAATCACGCTTTTTTGGGACGATCTCTATCCTAAGCCCTCCGAATGCTGCCGGCCTTTGAATACCAACGTGGTGGAATAAAATGTCGAACGAGCGATCGCCAGAAACTCAAGAAAATCAAGATCGCCGCATTTATCGCGGCTTGACTCTGAGGGCCGATCGCTTGCCAATGCCAGAAGAACAAAAACAACATCGCGATCGCATTCCACTGCCTCCACCTTGGCGAACCTTTGGCCTGTCTCCTGAAGAGTGGAAAAAGAAAGCCGAGGAAAGCCAAAACGAACAAAATACGAACCCGCCAGACCCGAGAGCATTGGGATTTGTTGCCAGCGAACCCGCCATAGAATTGGTGAATGCGGCATTGTGCCTGCGCCGTCCTTTGCTGATTGAGGGAAATCCGGGTTCCGGCAAAACTTCATTGGCGTATGCCGTAGCTGGCGACTTGGGATTGCCGGGACCTTACCGCTGGTCGATCGTCTCTCGCACGACGTTGTTGGTAGGTCTCTACGCCTACGATGCCATTGGA
>JBFRWJ010000381.1:0-13145 GCA_051439525.1 Spirulina sp.
ATCATGAGAACGCCGAACCAACCGATGTAAAGGCGGTTGTTGGTGCTGGTGATCCACTGACAGAACCGTTCCCACAAAGACGCGCTTTGTTGAGTTTGTACGGTGGTAGTCATTTTATGATTATGGCGAGAATGTATTTTGAAGTCGTTTGACCTCATTAACAGAATGATAGCTTGATATATTACATTTCGTGAACAATTTTTAATAAAGATTTGTGGCCTTGCCGATAAGGGCAGATTATGAATCGATATCAGCGCGCGATCGCTCTGCATCGGGACGACAGAGCGATCGCGCATCCTCATAGTATTACTCTAGCTGGTTAGGACATCTCCTCCTTCTCTCTGTGTTCTCTGCACCTCTGCGGTTCATTTCCAAGTCCTAATGTACTTGCGTAGTGCTATATCTCAATGGTTTAGGACTCGAGTTCTTTGACTTCCACCTCGGGAACTTGCTCGTTAGCGGATCGTAACGGAATGGTCGGACAGAGATTTTGGGTAGCTCTCGACACCACAATGATGGTGATTAAACCACACGCCATGGCTAAAGTTTTAAAGGGAAATAACACCACTCCCGCGTCATCAATCATGGGATAAGGCAGTAGGCGAGGGATACCTAAAGCGGGTTCTCCACCCCCAAAACGAAGGATAAAAGAGACGACAAATCCCGCAATTGAGCCATAGGTATTGGCTTTTTTGTCGAATAGGACGGTTACCAACTGAGGAAATAAAATCGTATACACGAAGTCCGAACATAAAAACCACAAAACATAAATACTCTTAATTGTCAATGCTAAGAGTATCGCGGCGATGCCAATACCCCAGAGACTCCATTTCACGATTTTAGCCATTTCCCGCGATTCAACCTCTGGCTTAATGAGAGGGCGATATACGTTCCAGGTGAGCATCGAGGAGGTCGAGAGGAGAGAAGAATCCACCGAGGACATCACCGCTGCTGCGATCGCGCCCAAAGCAATGGTAGCAACGATGGGATTAGTGAGATAGCGAACGACGTAAGGCAAAATTAAAGCCGCTTCTGCGGGGGGATCAATACCAAAATCCGTCCAAGAAGCCACATCTCCAATCACGCCGATCGCGATCGCGGGAATTGCCGCCAAAATGCTAATAAATCCTGCCACAATTGATAACCACATGGCGGTGTTTTCATTTTTTGCCGCTAACACGCGTTGGAAATAAACTTGCCAAGGAATTCCACCAAAAATGAGGAGTAAAGCGGAGTCCCACCATTGCCAGTAATAGTCCCCCCATTCCGGATATTTCCAAGCATCAATGGGAGGGAGAAGGTTGCTTAAAATCCCTTTACTGTCCTGATAAGTTGTCCAAGCAGAATCCCATCCTCCCACATTAGGAAGAGCAAAAGGAATAACGATTAACAATCCCAAAAATAATAGAATCAGTTGCAGGATATCGGTTAACGCAACAGCCCACAGTCCTCCTAATGTGGTATAAGCAACAGAAACCACTCCAGAAATGATAATGGCGGTAGAAGAATTGAGTCCCAGCACGGTGCCAAATGTCGTTCCCAATGCGGTTAAAATCGCTGCACTCCAAAAAATCTCAGCCGACAAAGCAGGAAGAAAAAGGATTGCAGCCATTTTTTTACCGTAGCGCATTTCTAGAGGATCGAGCATGGTGGTAAACTCATAGCGTCGCATTTTTCGTGCAAAAAAAATACCCCCTAAAATTAAACTAATGGCATAACCCCAAGGGGGTTGAACCCAAGCTAAACCGAAAGAACTTGTCGATTCAGCAGTTCCATTGATATAGCCTCCTCCGATCCATGTGGCACTCATCGTAAATATGGCAATCCACAAGGGCATATTCCGTCCTGCTAGGAGAAAATCTTCAGACTTTTTGGTACTTCCCCAACGACTGGCAACAGAGCCAAGATAGAAGATAATACCATAAAAAAGCATCATGGCAAAAAAACCCGACCAGTAAACGGGGCCGGAGATGAAGCGCAGGATAATTCCTACAAGAAACAATATACCCACCAAGGCAATTGCTGGTACGAAAGAGGGATAATTTCGATCTCTCATATTAATTGTCAATTTGTGAATCAATCGTAACCACGGCTTGGTTGAGAAAAATCTCGCCAATACCACTATAAGTTCATATTACCGATTAATGAGCATTTGCGAAAGAGAGGCGCTACTCCCGATGCGATCGCTTTTCAGGGGAGTGGGAAAAATTTAGACTTGCAAACGCAAAAACCCGATCGTTTTTTACGTAAGAATGACTTTGAGATTATCTCTCATTGTTTTTCTGTCTTTCATACAGAGAAAAATACAATCCTTTCAGATTTAATAATTCCTCGTGGGTTCCTTTTTCAACTAAAATTCCTTTTTCTAGAACTAAAATTAGATCGGCATCTTTTAAGATGTCAAAACGGTGAGCAATCGTAAAGACTGTGCGATTCTTAGCAAATTCTTTTAAATTTGTCAAGACTTGTTGTTCGGTTTCTGCATCTAAGGCACTCGTCGCTTCATCTAAGATGACAATCGGGGCTTTGGAGAGAAACAAACGTGCCAAAGTAATGCGTTGTTTTTGTCCTCCCGATAATGCCGTCCCGCGCTCTCCTACATTGGTTTCATAACCGTGAGGCAATTCGCTGATAAAATCGTGAGCGGCGGCTTTTCTAGCCGCTTCTACGACCTGTTCCGCGCTAATATCGGGATGACCGAAAGTAATGTTTTCTAAGATGGAAGCATTAAATAAGAAATCATCTTGTAGAACGACATTAATTTGCTGTCTCAAAGAAGAAAGATCGGCACTTTTAACATCAAATCCGTCTAGTAAAATTCGTCCCGATTCCACATTATACAGTCGTTGTAAGAGTTTGGAGAGGGTACTTTTTCCCGAACCGCTCCTCCCGACAATGCCGACAAACATCCCCGGCTGTACCGCAAACGAAATCCCGCGAATAATTGGTTCTTGCTCTTCCTTGTAGCGGAAAAAGACGCGATCGAAGACGACTTGTCCTCGTAGTTTTGGCAGTACCAAACCCGATCCCGGTTCGGCTTCTGGGGCGACATTTAAAATATCCCCAATTCGGTCTACTGAAAGTAAAACTTGTTGTAAATTCTGCCATAATTGTACGAGTCGTAATAAAGGAGCAGTGACGCGGCTGGAAAGCATTTGAAAGGCGATGAGCATTCCGATTGTAAATTCGCTCCCCGGTTCGCGATTAATCACTAATTTTGCGCCAAACCAAAGGATTAATAAAGTTGAAAGATTGGTGAAAAAACTGCCAATATTATTGCTAATATTAGAAGTGGTCGAAGCACGAAATCCCGTGCGAATGTAGCGGGCAAATAACCCTTCCCAGCGATCGCGGGCCTTCCCTTCTGCTGCATGAGCTTTTACTGCCCGTATTCCCGTAATAGTTTCCACTAAAAAGGATTGACTGTCAGCATTGCGGTTAAAGGTTTCATTCAACCAATGGCGCAAAATCGGCGTAGAAAGGAGGGTTAAAAGGGCAAATAAGGGTAAAATGGCAAGGGCAACCCAAGTCAGTTGTACGCTGTAATAAAACATTAATGCCAAATAAACCACGGCAAAAATGCTATCGAGAACGACAGTGAGGGCCGTTCCCGTAAGAAACTGGCGGATATTTTCCAACTCTTGTACTCTCGCTACGGTATCCCCCACCCGACGGGACTCGAAATAAGCGAGGGGAAGCCGCATGAGATGGCGGAAAACTTGACCGGAAAGGGCGAGATCCAAACGGCGGGCGGTATGGGTGAAGATATAGAGGCGCAGAATACCTAAAATAGACTCGAAACCCGCAATACTCAACATCGCGATCGCCATGACATCCAAGGTGGCCAAACTCTCCTGTACCATCACTTTGTCGATAATAACTTGAGTGATGATTGGAGTTCCCAATCCTAAAACCTGCAAGGTAAAAGATGCCAACAAAACTTCTTGTAAAAGTCCCCGATAGCGCCAAACCGCAGGGAGAAACCAACCGAGATTGAATCTTTCTTCCTTGCGAATGGGTTCCACTTGCCAAACCCGTCCCTGCCATCCCTCTTCTAATTGCTTGCGGGAGAGGGGTTCGCAACAGAGGCGGGGGTTGAGGGGGTCGCCGATAATGACTTTATTGCCCTTAACTTCGTAGAGGACGATCCAGCGTTGGGCGCGTTCGCGAAGCGTGGCGGCAGCCGTATCGCGATCCGATGGTTGCAATGGCTTGCGTCCCGCCCAAAAGACCTTGTGACGGATATCAAACTGGCGATCGCTTTTAAAATAAGGGGGTTGCCATTGCAGGAGAAGGGGGGTAGAAAGGCGGGATAAATCCTGCCAACGCACCTTTAACCCCCGCAGTTGCAAGCCCAACTTTTCTCCTGTATCGACAAGATGGTGAGGGCGATCGCTTCTCAACTGTCTTTGCACCCATTCTAAAGCCGCCGGAGCGTTAAAATATTGTGCCACCATGGACAGACAAGCCGCCGCCGAGTTTTTACTGGCAATGAAAGGATATTGTGAATAAGGAGAAATATCCTGTTGAATGAGTTTGGGGGGTCTGAGACTCGAGGATTCGAGGGGAAGGAAAGGGCGATCGCGCACAATTTCCTGAACCCGCGCTAAAATCTCCCCGGCTTCTTCTTCCGATCCTTCCCATAACACTCCTTTTAATGCCTTCACAATAGCGCGGGCATCTTGAGTTTCTTCAACTTCTGGAGTGAGGGTCTCCTCGGAAATCGATTCTGCGGGGGGTTTGCGGAGAATTTTCCGGGGTGGGGCGACGACGGGGAGGATAGGGTCTCGCGTCGTATCTCGCGGCGTTTCGCCCAAATAACGGGCGGTTGTGGCTTGCCAAAATGCCTCGAGTTGGGAACGTTTTGGATTTTGCCATAAGGTGGCGTGCCATCGCCATACGGTCACTTCTCCCGAGGCAACAGCTTTGCAGTCTTCTCCCAATGCCAGCAGATCTCCAAACCAATCCCCTTCCTGTAAAGTAAACAGGGGTTGGGGAGGATCGTCTCGACGCAGGCGCACCTTACCGGAAACCAAGAGATAGATCCCGCGATCGCGATTCTCCGACTGAGAGGGTGCGCTAACGTCTGTGCTTTCCCAAATTTTCTCGCCAATGGTATAGTCGAGAACTTCTAATTCTTCCTCAATGCGAGTTTGCTGTTGGCGATCGAGCCAGCAAAACGGAGGTTGTTCCCCGGTTATGCGGCTTCGATCTTGACTTTCAACGCCCGAATTTTTTCCGCTAACCATTGCTCGAAAATCTCATTTTGCAGGGTTTCCTTAATTTGATTATCCTCGAGGGAGGCGGGGAGAAATTGTTCGATACGGAAGATCAGCCAGCGTTCTTCTAATTGTAAGGGCCCGACGATATCTCCCGGATTGGCATCGTCGATCGCTGCCCGGAGGCGATCGGGTAATGTGGCGCGACTGACGGGACCCAACATCCCGTTCACGATGCGATCTTCTCCCAAAGAATGTTTTTTCGCCAACTGTTCAAAGGAAATGCCTTCAAGGATTTGCAAGTGTAGTTCTTCGGCAAGTTCCCGGTTTTCCACGATAATGCGGGAGAGGACGACGCGATCGAGGGTGAGTTTGCGATCGATAAAATGTTCTTGCAGTTTGGGTTCGGCGATTTTCACTTTTAATTGTGCCAGTTTTACGCCTCCGGCAACTTGCCCGTGAAATCTTTCGTAAGTTAGATTATTTTTAGCCAGCCATTCGTTAAACGATTTCGGTTCGCTGAGTTGATTTTGCAGGCGAAAATTAATGACGGCTTGTTCGACGATGGCGGTACTGTCAGGAAGTTCTTCTTCTTTAAGGGATTGTTCGAGAATGTACTGTCGGAGAATCTCAACGATAAAATTCTGGAGTTTTCCGGCGGCTTGAAGATAGCCGAGAGTTTGATTGAGAGAAATGGGTTGTTCGTCAATGGTGAGAAAGGCTTCAGTCATTACGTTTTAGGCAGCAGTTCAATTTGAGCGAGACGTTCGGGCATTCTCGAGTTTTACTCATCGATTATGCAAACTCGCTTCTATTTTAAGCTGAAATCTGCTCATCTTGGCGATCGCAATTTTCCTCGGATTATTCCTCACTTTTTAAACTACACGGCTCTCTGTTAGAGAATTGGACACTCTCATCGCTGCTGTTGAGAATACTCTCCATAATTATAAAGTTGCCTTACCTTCTGTAGGGGCGTTGCCTGTAACGCCCCTACAAGATTTCAGGCAATTGCGTTCAAAGCGTCTACCGTGACTGGATTAATTGTAAATGGCGGTAAAACTCCTGACAAAAGACGGCTGTCCCTGAATAGAAGAACGGTGGCGAACCCAACGATCGCGCTTTGCTACTCCGTCATAGCGCGTCCATTGCCAGTGATTGTTGGGTAGATACCAAATCTTGCGCTGCTTCCACTTGCCATTGACCTTCTTTTTATAGTAATGGATAGTTTCCGCAGGTCCGCTACAGGTCGCAGTAATCCCAAACGAATGCTTGCGCGGATGTCCATTCGTCCAGCGATCGCGCCAGAAAAAGGCAGCATTTGGATCGCACCAGCGCCAAGCATTAGCAGGATACGAACCATGACAAGCAAATGCGACAAAAGCGTGCCAGCCATCACCCGGAATGCAGAAATTGCCGCCCAAACCGCCACCAGAATCGCTGCCGAACTGAACGGGTGGTAGAATTCCAAGACTATCGAGATCTGCTTCCAAAGGTTCCTCAATCGTATCAGTCAAGTTGCTGGTTTGCTGAAGTCCGGCTTGTATGGCGATCGCTCGGGGTATTGGTGTATCGGGAGAAAGCTTAGAATAGATTTCTAAGGCTGATAAACGGGACATTGTTGCCAACACAGATGGCATCGTTCGCTCTGCATTACCCAGTTCGCGCATGGCAATCCCATCTCCATCTTCCTCTTCAGTCGCGTAGAATTCGACTCGAGCGTCGTTGGAGAGAATGATGGTTGCGAGGGATTTTAAGGATGTGGGTTCGTCTTCGATTTCCTTACCGTCCGGACCAAAACCACTTGCTGCATAATCGAACGGAGGAGTTTGGACTTCTGTTGACACGGACTCGCGATCGGGGCTAGAAAAACCGCAATTGCAGTTAGCATTTTGGGTTTCATCAGCACTTCCCGACTCAGTGCCAGGATTTGAGGAAAAGCTAGAATCCGTTTGAGTTGTCATAATACTACGTCGATCCATTTTATTGTTTTCAATGATTGATATCACAAGGAATCTTGAAAATTGTGTTTTCAATATCCTCTATTAGATGTAACGAAGTGCCATCTCAAAATATTCCGCGATCGCTAAAAAATGTTTTAACCTTTGCTGAAACTCTTAGTTTCAAGGATTTCCAGTCAATTTTTTATCACTTTTCAATGTTGAGGATATCAAAGTATTACTCTTAATTTCAAGCGATGTCAAGATCGATTCTGGATCGCTCTCTTATCAATTGCCGATCTTGTCTCACCCAGAATAAGGGGGTCATCGTAAAGATATAGAACTTAAAAGAATTTCTTTCGGTAAATCCACTTAAAGTTCTCCTCAAACCAGCATTTTTATTCTCAATTTTCCTGCAACTATGAATAATCGAAGTCCTTCTTTTTCTGAAAAACCAAGCATCCAAATTAATTGCCGAGATCGGATACAAAATTGCCCCGAAGACGAACGTATTTTAGGTCAGTTATTGGTAGATTCTCAGCATCAATTAAGAGTGCAACGCATCGCCCGGAAACATACTCGTGGAACGGCTATTGCGTGGGAAGATGTAGCTCAAACTGCCCAAGAAAAGATTTGGCAAAACCTCAAAGCCAGAAAATTTGACGCCGATCGCGGTAACTTTTATCATTGGGCTGCAACGGTTGCCCGCTTTGCAGCGATCGATCTCGTGCGCCGAGAAAAATTGAGAACTTGTGAAAGTCTCGATCGCCATCTTCCCGGTACGACTCAACCCATTCTCAATACCATTGCCGATCGCGCTAACTTATTTGAGTCTCTCGAACGTCAGGATTTAATCCGACGGGTGAGAAAAGCGATCGCACGTCTCGATCGCTGCTATCCCCAACGCTGTTATCTCAAACTCTGGAAAGGTAAAGTTAAAGGTAAAACCCAAGCTCAATTAGCCACCGAATTAGGAATTACCCAAAGTGCCATTTCTAAACGCTGGAAAGAACTGACGATTCGCATTACCAAGACCATTTAACCTCGGGGCAGTTATCAGGCGATCGCGCGATCGTTCAATTCTTTAGCTAATTCTAACGCAGCGATCGCTTGGGTGCGGCTAACGCTGGGAAAATGATCGAGAAAAACATCAAGAGAATCACCCGCTTTCAAATAGTCCAAAAACGTTTGAATGGGTACGCGAGTGTTAGCAAATACAGGAGTGCCTCCCAATATATCGGGATGACTGCAAACAATTTGCGAACTAGATTTCAGGAGCATGATACCTTCTCCTAGGGTTTATTTTGATTCTATTTTAACGCGATTGTAAGTTTCCCACCCGTGTCTGTCTCTGTAACGCCACAAAATTCACAAGCAAAATTTGCCCGTTGGCGAATCCGATCGCGAATTTCAGCAGCAATAGTCATGCTAAGGTAATAATCATTGGCGATCGTGGCTAATTTTCATACTCTATCTACAGGATACCCCGAGTTGCCAAAAATAGAGCGATCGATGACTGGCGATCGCCGGAAGTTGCGTAGGTTATCAAAAAAGATGTTACGATAAGTTAAGAGCAAATTGGGAGTTAGAGTCATGCCAGTTTTAGATGTCACCCTCGAACAAGTCGTCGAGTTGGTCAAGCAAATTCCACCCGAGTGGAAAAAAGTTGTTTTGGAAGCACTGCAAGAAAATGAGACCGAAGACAAGGAACATCCTTGGATGAAGTTTTATGGAAAATATGAGGACGATCCTCAATTTGATGAGATGTTGGCTTATATTGAAGAGGATCGCCGTCAGTTAGATGCGGAAATGGAAGACTATTATCGGAAATTAGACGAGAAAGAGCTTGCTAAATGACAAAATTTATATTTGATACCGATCATTTTTCCCTATTTCAGAGAAAGCATCCGATTGTCGGGAGAAAAGTTTCTCGAATAGCAACTGAAAATCTTTTTCTAACCATTGTTTCCGCAGAAGAGCAAGTCAGAGGACGATTGAGTGTTATCAGACGCGCATCATCCCCTCAAGATGCTATTATTGCTTATCGGCGCTTGCGAACTTTATTGGATGATTTAAAGAATGTTAATTTGCTGGATTTTTCCGAGGAAGCAGCGACAATTTATGAACGTTTAGTTCGCCAAAAAATCCGGATTGGTACGAGAGATTTAAGAATTGCTGCGATCGCACTTTCTGTTGAAGGTATTGTCGTTACGCGCAACCGTCGCGATTTTGAGAAAGTACCGGGATTGAATTTAGATGATTGGACGAGAGAATGAGAAATATTGGGTTTGAGTGCGATCGCTTGACTCTTGTGTGGATTTGCTTTTATACTGATGTTAGCGATCGCTGAACCTCTAAACCCATTGAGAAAAAAATATGAACGCTAACAAAAAAGAATTTTATGTGTTCGTCGAACGCGATGAACAAGGTTTTTATATTGGAGAAGTTCCTCATCTTAAAGCCTGTTATTCTCAAGGAGAAACCATTGATGAACTCATGGTCAATATTAAAGAAGTCATTGAGTTATGTTTGGAAGAGGAACAAGAAAGCAATCTATCTGAGTTTATCGGCATTCAAAAGATAACGATCTAATGTCTAATTTTCCAGCAGTTACAGGCGATTGTATTATTAAGGCACTTAGAAAAGTGGGTTTTGAAAAGGTTCGCCAAAAAGGTAGTCATGTCCGGTTGAAACATGAAGATGGACGAGTTGTGACAGTTCCCATTCATGCAGGGAAAACAATTGGAGTTGGTTTGCTTGCTAAAATTCTCCGAGATGCGGAGTTAACGCGAGAAGAATTTATGAATTTGCTTGGGTAAGGACTAAGAAGCAATGCGATCGCGCTACTCTTCAAGCTAGGATGCTCTATTACAAGAGGTTTTGCTTTTTGTTTAAAATCTTTCAGTCAGCCATCCGATTTAAAAAGTATTGAGCGTACAACTTACAACTCGGTATTACACCTTCACCTTGAATCCGAACCAATCCTAAACCCATTAAATCATTTAACACAAGAAAATCGATTTTCTTGGGAGAGATATCTGGAGAGTTTATTACAACTCTAAGAGTCTCTAAGTATTTAGGACGATCTTGAAGCTCTAAAAAAATTTGCTGCAAATGATGACCATAAATTCCTGCATCTGTAGAAGCTATATCTAGTAATTGTTCGAGGGTGATTCCTTGATATTTAATCTGTTCGAGAGCGTGCTGAATTCGCCAAGGATGTCCACCGACTAAAGACATTAGTTTCTCAGTTTCATTAATCGTTAAACTCAATTCATGTCGTTGCACTAAATTGTGAGCTTGATTCAGGATAAACTCTGATAAATTTATCGGAAATCCAATATTAAATGGTGATAAGTTTAGACCAGTCTTCATATAAATACTCTTATGATACGTCACAATAATTCTGAGCTTCTTCCAAGATTTAATCATCTTTGATTCTTCATACCAAGAGCGCAGCAGAGGAAGAAAAGCAACGAGAATTGATTCATTTTCATATAACCTTCCTAGCTCATCTATCCCTAAAATAATAGGAGCATTGATACAATTTAGTAAATAGTCTTCAAAGTACAAGGATGTATTTGTAATTGCTCCTATGTCTTCATCCCAATATTCATCTAAGCGATTAGGTAGGTTCAATTGCTGACTTGCATTAATACATAACCACTTCAAAAATAAACCTAAATCTGACACAATATTCTGCTCTAATAATTGTAAATTGAGATATATTTTTTTGTAGCCTTTGCTTTCAGAATACGAGAAAATTCTGTGCATTAATAATGTTTTTCCCATCTGATGACATCCTTGTATTTTAATCAGACAAGTAGGTTTTAAAACCATTTTATAACATATATCTTCAATAGGTGGACGCTCTATATAATAAATATCATCGACTGATTCTTTCTTTGTATGAAACACTGGTATGAGATTTTCTGGAAGATTTTCTAGTTGAATCTCAACGCACCCAAATTTATATGCTTCTTCAAATGTACAACCTGCTCCTAATGCCTTATAAAAACCGATAGAAAAGGAAATTGCAGCTTTGTCTCCGATCGCCTGACTCATTCCAATAACATGCGGAATATGCTCCGATATAGCATTGGCTTGCATTTCTGAATAACAAGCATTTAAAATGACACATTGAACTTGTTTCACTACTAGGCTAAATAAATTAGAAATTGCATCAGGATCTATTGGTTGCGTTTCACCTCTAAGATTCTCAAAGCAAAGTTCTCCTGTATTGACACCATGCCCAGAAAAGTGGATAATGTGAGGAGCAACATCGTGAATCGCTTGAGTTATATCTCCCGGTCGCACGGATTCACGAGATTCCAAAATAAAAATGTCTCGTTTTCTAGAGAGTTGTAGTTTTTCACGAATATCTCTTAATTCTTGTCCTAATCGTAATCGAACAGCATCACGAGGATCGGCTGCAAGAAATAGGATCTTGATTTTGTCCATCTGTTTGCTTTGATCTCAATATATCTTATAATACAAGATTTTTCAGATAGCTTCTGTTAAGCTCGCTCCTAATTGACGACCCAACAACTTGAATATCCGAATCTTCATATTGATGCGATCGCACCCTCTTCCATGTCAATACTCTATCGTTAAGCGATCGCAAACTCGGTGAATTTACGAGTTTCAGGATCGTGGAAAGCTAACACAATATCTTCTTTGGGTATGCCTTCCCTTAATAACTCGGTAGCAATTCCTTCCTCAGTCCAATCTTCCTCAATATAAATTTTCTCATTTTTAATGCGAATATGAACATGAGTGGATTTTAGACGTTTATCTTCTTGCCAATCAACGGTTAACCAAAGATAATGATTGCGGGTTTCATCAAATACCAAACAAGTTTCAGAATGACGATCGGGCGATTGATGAACTAAGCGATCGTATTCTGTGAGAATTTTTTTGATTAACTCTCGATATCGAATTATTTTATCCATGCCGTAATTTCCTCCTTTTTCTCATTAAAAATGACAAATTTGATTTGATGACGTTTGATTACAGCTTGAATCGATTTTCTTTGAAAGAAAGTATTAAACACTGCTTGTTTAACGGCTAAGTAAATCTCATAATCTTTATGGGTAAATTCAAGAAAGTCACGATATAAAAGATATTGACCTAAAGCATTTTGAAAATCCTTCATTGGAGAAGGGTTAACAAAACTTTTAATTTCCACAATAATTCTACGTTCTTTTTGTTCGGCCAGGAAAGTTTTTTCAGCTAATAGATCGGCATAAAGATTATCATCTTCATACTCAATGGTGTACGGATCGGCCAAAATTGTCCAACCATCTTGAATTAAAGCATTTTTCACGACCTCATGGTAAATATCCTTTGCTGGCATTGCCCTACTCGTACAAGATCCACCTCAAAATTATAACCTCACCACCACGATCGCAGAAAATTCCCCGAACATCCTTGCGCCGATTCTCAGTATCATAGAAAGATGCAGAATTTGCACTGAAGAACATGAACCAACCGTTACCGATCGCTGAAGAACAAGAGCAACAACCCATTCGCTTGCCCCGTACCAGCGAATCCGATACCCTCAAACGCATTCGCCATACCACCTCCCACGTTTTAGCGATGGCGGTACAGAAACTCTTTCCCAAAGCGCAGGTAACGATCGGTCCGTGGACGGAAACTGGATTTTACTACGACTTTGATAATCCCGATCCTTTTACCGATAAGGATCTCAAAGCCATCAAAAAAGAGATGGATAAGATTATCAAGAAGAAACTCCCCGTCCTTCGCGAAGAAGTCACCCGGGAAGAAGCCGAAAAACGCATTCAGGCAATCGAAGAACCCTATAAACTGGAAATCCTGCGGGATATCATCAAAGGCGACCCCATCACCCTCTACCATCTCGGAGAAGAATGGTGGGATCTTTGTGCGGGTCCCCATATTGAAAATACCTCGGAATTGAACCCCAAAGCGATCGCGATCGAAATGGTCGCCGGTGCCTATTGGCGAGGGG
>JBFRWJ010000382.1:0-12466 GCA_051439525.1 Spirulina sp.
AAGCGAAGGTGATTCACATCGACATCGATCCGGCAGAAGTGGGGAAAAACCGAGCGCCCCAAGTTCCCATTGTCGGGGATGTGAAGGTGGTCTTAACCCAAATGCTCGATCGCATAGCCGAATTGGGACTCGATGACAATGGCGAAAGAACGCGAGTTTGGTTGGAGCGGATCGCCCATTGGCGCAAGGAATACCCCTTAGTGGTTCCCCATCATGCCGATAGTCTTTCTCCCCAAGAAGTCATCGTCGAAATCGGCCAGCAAGCCCCCCATGCCTATTACACCACCGATGTCGGCCAGCATCAAATGTGGGCGGCCCAATTTATCAATTACGGTCCCCGGCGTTGGATTTCCAGTTCGGGACTGGGAACGATGGGGTACGGAATGCCTGCCGCCATGGGAGTTAAGGTGGCACTCCCGGATCGAGAAGTCATCTGTATTAGTGGCGATGCCAGTTTCCAAATGAACCTGCAAGAATTAGCCACCCTCGCTCAATACGGCATTGCTGCCAAGACTGTGATTATTAACAACGGTTGGCAGGGCATGGTACGCCAATGGCAGCAAACCTTCTTCGGCGAACGCTATTCTTCCTCCAATATGGAAGCGGGAATGCCGGATTTTGTAAAGCTGGCGGAAGCATTTGGCGTTAAAGGCATCCTCATCAACGATCGCGCCGAACTCAAAGAAGCGATCGCGCTCATGTTGGCTCACAACGGTCCCGTTTTAGTGGATGCGCGGGTCACCAAAGACGAAAACTGCTATCCCATGATCGCCCCCGGGAAAACCAACTCCCAGATGTTGGGACTGCCGAAAAAAGATAAGGTGGATGCCGCGATCGGTTGGATTTATTGCAGCAGTTGCGGCGCAAAAAATCCCACGACTAATAAATTTTGTCCCGAATGCGGCGCAAAACTTTAACAGCGATCGGTTATCAGCGATCGGTTACCACTGTTTACTGTTCACTGTCCTCGGGCGAGACGCAACATAAGGGCATTGGCGCGTTCTTCTCGCCAATAGTCGCTCTCAAAATTGGAAAATTGACGGGCGATGGAAAGGGCTTGTTGCCAATGTCCGGCTTTAAAGGCGCGATCGAACTGTCGCGTCATTTCCTGTCCTTGCTCCCATTCTTGCTGCCAGGCGGCGATCGCCTGGCGAGCGCGGGTATGATAAGTGCTGCGAGGGGAAATGAGACGGGCAAGACGCACCGCTTCGGGTAAATTTCCCAGGGTTATTTGTTCCTGTGCTTGCTGCCAAAATTGTTGCGACCAATCATCCAAAGATTTCCGAGCCTCCCAATAGAGAGGACGATCGTTATCCCACGACTCGACCAGCGCGATCGCCTCGATTAAATCCTTCTCGCCTCCCGACTGTGCCGCCAATTGAGCGCAGTAGAGTCTTTCGCTATCAGAAGCCATCGGGGCAAGATTTTGACAATTTTGCCAAGGCAAGCGCTGCAAGAGCCACAAAGCGCTAATCCCCGCCCCTGCTGCAACGATAATGGCAGCGATGGGGACAAAGAGGGACAAGTTCCAACCGCCATAATTTTGCCGTCTCGGGGGTGGAGTGAGCGATCGCAAATTGGACGCACGAGAGGTTAAACGGATAATTTGCCGATTTCCCTGATGTTGAGTTTTTAACTCGGCTTGGGGTGTCAATCGTTCTTGACGGGGGAGTCGTTTCGTGTCTAGCAAGGCACTGAGGGCGATCGTTTTTATTCTCGGTCAACAAATATTAACCTAATTTTGTCTCAAAATCTCTTCGGATCTCAATCTCGAGTCAAAACAGATGTATCGTTGAATTAACAAATATTAACCAATTTTTTTCCTCGATCTGAGTATAATCTCCTTCGATACCATTCTCGATAGTTTGGTCAACTGTCGAGAGTGAAGCTGTCATGCTGACGGATAAATACGGAGACTTCCCATAATGGCTGCAAGCGATCGCGGTGCCGATTTAAAGGCACTGTCCCCCCAACCTTCTACTGTTTTCTTTATTAAGCAAAGAGAAAACTTTTACGTTAGATCCCGAACGCAGATTTTTACGAGATTTTAATCTTCCTAAATATGGCTTCCGAAGCCGTTTGGGAGGAGAATTAACTACAGGAAATTTTGAAAAACTTCCTAACGCAATCGAGGCTTTAAAACAGGCAATTGAGAAAGAACTGGACAAGAGTTTACCTAATGAATTTGTTTTCACGGATTTAGTTTGTAATGATGCTAAAAAGGAATTAAGAGAAATTGCCAATCGAGTTAGAACTTCTTTTAATCCTTCAACTGGGGAATCTCATTTGTCTTCTTTGATTGTTGAGCAAGATTTACTAGATAGGAAAAAACAAATCAAGAAAGTTGCTAAACTAATTTCTGCACGAGAAACCATTGAAGTGGGGGATTATTTTCAGAAAATGTGCGATGCGATCGCCGATTATACCGAAAATCAATTAGGTTGGGATGAAGAGGAAAAAGACGAAGCAATTGAGAGTTTAAAAGAAGAATATGAAACTTCTCAAAGTCAGATCGAGCAATTCCTTGACTTCTTGAATGATGAAGCAATGGCACGAGTACGGACAAAAATTAGTAGTCAGATTATGGAGGCGATCGCGCAAGCAGTTACCCAAAGTTCTGCAAGTAACGAACAACTTTTAGGGGAGTATATTCGGCGCATTAGTTATTTTATTGAATTGGCAGGAGAGCAAGGATTAGATATCGATTTGACGGCGGTTTATGGCGACAAAGCAGAAATTAACTTTTTTAATTACGTGAATAAGAGTTCTTTTTTCTGGAGTCTCGCAGTTTGGCCGGAATGGAATGCACAAATCTTTGAAGAAAAAATCCTGAACTCGGAAAAAAGTAACCATTTCCCCTCGGACGTATATCAGTCGGTTTTTACAGCAAGATTCTTTACCGTTGCGATCGGTTCATGCAGCAACCGTTGAAGCGGGATTAACCGCCGCACAAAAAGAGCAGTTAAATGTTATTGCACTGGAAGGAAATCCGGGAATTGGTAAAACAACGGCGGTGGTTTCTTTCCTGAAACAGCAAGCAGAAGGATTCTTGTTTCTCTATGCCAGTCCTCGGGTGGTGATTAACCGCGATGTTACTCATAAATTAGCAAGAGAAGACAACAAACCTACAGGAATTCTAACTTTAACGACCAATGCAAAATTAATCGGATTTGCGGAAAAGTACAACCGACAAAACCTTAGCGCTACTCGAGAGAAAGATTCACAATTTAAGAGCGATCGGGGTTCTGATAAAAATAAAGGTCTGGTGAGAAACGCAATGGAATTAGTCGAAGCACAGTTTGGCAATTTGGATTTACTGGGTCGTCCCTTGTCCACAAAATCTTCTCAAAATCCCCCCATATCTTATTCAGAATATCAAACATTAGAACGCTTGACAAAATATATCTCTCGCCCTTCCAGTCGCTTACTTCCCAATCTTAACGATAGAGTGGGAATCATCCCGGAAAATATCAGTTGTATCGGTGCTTTTTGGTTAGAACATTGGTGCGATTGCTCGATCCAAGAAAAATATAATTTCAGTCAACGTCACCATAAATCTCTCATTTCCCTACTGTACCAAATGAGCAAGCAACAAGGAGTCCCCAGAAAACTCCGCAATCTTGCTTTGGATCTCCATCAATTATTGAACGAGGAACAAACAGAAGAGATGCGCGAATATTCAACGTTACAAGATATGAATACCCGGACCTTCGCGATCGCGCTTCCTCTCGATTATCCTCATTTTCTCCGAGAAGAAAAAGACAGTGAAGAATGCAGTCGAAAACAAGAATTAGAAGACCCGCAAATATGGTATGATGCCCTTGCACGTTCTCTCATTGCTCGAGGAACTGCGCTTCCGGCTATTCCCCGTTATAAGCGTTTTCCTTGGGCTGCTGTTGCGGGTCGTCCGGTTTTATCGCAAATCGATACGGTGTTTGACAATCGTTATTTTATGATTTCTAATGAGTTAAATTTACTCAATACTATTCTACTTGAAGATGTTGAGGAACGATCGCTCAGATCGCGATCGCGTTAGATTTTTCAGGTCAAAAACTCACATTTCTTTTTAAAGTCCAATCTTATTGGTGTCAAAGCATTCTTGAAATAACTGCTTAAAACGGTAATGAACGCATATCTTAAGACTCTCAACAACCTACACTTGCCTCGCAGCAGCAGCCAGGAATTGGTTGCCGTTTCTTTGTTTTCAGGAGGAGGAGGACTCGATTTAGGATTGTCCTTGGCAGGATTTGACTTTAGATATGCAAACGATAACGTTAAATATTATTGTGATACTATTTCCTATAACTTCAAAAATTGTATCACAGAAATTAAAGATGTTAGAAATGTAAAAGGTCAAGAAATAAAACAACGAATCGATTCTGAAAGAATAAGTCTTATCGCAGGGGGACCGCCTTGTCAAGCCTTTAGTATTTTGGGTAAAAGAAAGTCCTTTTCTGATTTACGAGGTCAACTTGTTTTTGAGTATATCCGTCTGATTAATGAGTTAAACCCCGAAGCGTTCATTTTTGAAAATGTTCCCGGACTATTAACCCTTAATGAAGGTGAAGACTGGAAAAATCTCTACGATTGTTTTCAAGTTAAAACGGGATACGATCTTTATACATCTATCCTCAATTCTGCCGATTATGGCGTTCCACAAATTAGAAAGAGAGTTTTTGTCGTAGGTTTTCGTCAACCCACAGAATTTAGTTTTCCTCATCCCGATTACCGCGATCCATTAAGTTTGGATGTGCTCGATCCTAATTTATCAGATTGGATTCCTGCAAAATTTGCTCTAGAATGCGTTGATTCTGTGTATAATCATAATATTCGCCATCATGGCGATCGCGTGCGTCGCCGATATGAAAAAGTTCCTCAAGGTGGACGAGACAAAGTAGACCATACCGATAGAATCAATCCTGAAAAACCATCAAGAACCATTTTAGTGGGTTCTAAAGCTGGAGGAGGTAGACCTCATATTCATCCCTATTTTCCTCGACATATCACGGTGAGAGAAGCAGCACGTCTCCAGTCATTCCCAGATTGGTACAAATTTTTAGGGACATCAACAGCACAATACAGACAAGTTGGGAATGCGGTACCTCCATTACTCGCTCTTGCTATTGGGAAATCTATCTTAGAATGTCGCGAGAGGACTCCCGCTAGAACGCAAAGCGTTTAGCGGTGACGATACACTTTTGTCTCGTTCGATGTACTATCGATTCTCCCACGCTAAATCAAAGATTAAGCGGAAGAGGATGTCAACAAAAATATGCCGACGGGACAGCAACGGGCATTAACGCGCAAGAAATGCGAGAAGATTAGAGACTATACTGAAAAGAAGTTTTATTGCAGCTTCAGGAGCAATCATGTCTGAATCCAAGGAAAACAGCGAAGTCAAGCAACCCGAAACGGAAATCGTAGAGGTGAGCGCGGAAACTAAAGCCCTTGTGGAAAACAAAATGCCCGAGGAGTCCGATGAAATTAAATATCATACCATGGCTCTCATCGAAGCCATCAAAAAACAAGCTCAAAACAGCCTCGAGTCGGCGGGGGAGATCGGTCGTGAAAATTACGTGAACACCATGCGCCAAGCGCAAACCACCTTAAAAAATACGGGACTCCTCTTTGACGAACAATGGGAATCTCTCGATAAAACAATTCAAGGGTTGGAAGATACGGCAACAAAAAATTGGGAATCTTTACTAAATGACATGAAAAAATGGGGCGATCGCCTCGATCGCGCAGTGAATGAAGCGTGGAAAATTCTCACCGAACCCGATTCCGAACCCGATAAAATCCCTTCAGAATCCGAGAAGGATTCTGATTCTCCATCAGAATCTTAGTATCTGGGAAACAGGGGAAGGAAACAGTCCGTCCTTTTCCCGTTTCAACTCTTCCCTTTTTGTATTTTCCCGAGTCTGCTCGCGATCGCGTATGGTTGTTTTCTTGGTGTTATCGATCCTCGCTCTGAGTGCGATCGCAAAAAAAATTCCTCCCATTCCTTACATGATGGGAGTTGTCGCGATTGGGCTGGGACTGGGAATCCTCTCGCACAATATAGATTTATTTAAGTTTCTACAATCTTTTACTACTCTGCCGCCGAGAACGTATCTTCTTTTTCTTCCCCTCCTCATTTTCGCCCCGACTTTTCGCGGGCAAAGTCGCTTGCTCGTACAGTATCTCTCGCCAGTGTTGCTCTTAGGAATTTTAGGGGTGTTTTTCTCCGCCGCGATTGTGGGCGGGATTTTGGTCGCTTTTTCCCCTTTAACGCGATCGGGAGCGATTTTGTTGGGTATATTGCTGTCCGTGGTGGATTTAGCCCCCGCCATCGCCCTATTGCAAGAGGAGGGCTGTTCGCGGCGACTGCAAATTGTTTGGGGAGGAGAAAGTTTATTCAACAATGGGACGGCAATCGTACTATTTGCACTATTAGAGGAAATTCTCGCTTCCGGGGAATACGGACGCGGCATCGGGCAGTTTTTGGGGGCGTGGCTGGTGGGAATTATATTGGGCAGTATTGTGGGAGGATTGGCGAGTTATGCCCTGCAACGGGGGCAAGGAAATCTCGCCTTGCAAGGGGCGATCGCCGCCCTCGCGTTGTATGGAGCATTTTTGGGTGCGGGGGAGATCCATTCCGGCGCAGAAGCGATCGCGGCGATGACGGTGGGTTTGGTGCTGCGCTGGACTTTAAGTACGCGCTTAACCCATAAAAATTTCCATCGGCTCGAGGGCGTTGTTGAGGGAATGGAGCGCTTGGCGCGAACTTGGCTTTTTCTCCTGCTGGGGTTGGCGCTGACCCAATTACCGCGTCAGGTGTACGGGAGCTATCGTTCTTGGCTGTGGCTGGCGATCGCGATCGCCATGGTTGCCCTCGTCCGCGCCTCGGTGGTGCTGGCCCTCATGCCGATTGCTAATTTTTTGCGGGACTCTACCCCTTTCTCCTTCTCAGAACAATGGGTGGGGGTATGGGGGGGAATGCGGGGAGCGATCGCTTTGGCTTTGGTGTTGGGTTGGGAAGCATCGGGAGACGATCGCGACTTGGCAATCTTTTTAGTGTTAGGCGTCACTTTAGTTCTCGGTTTGGTATCCGAGGGAACTCTAGCGCAATTTTTCCCGCGCTTGGGTTTGACTCCACCTCCTCTGGCCGCCCAACTCCAAGAAGCAACGACAGCTCTGGCTGCCAAACGTCAAGCCTTAGAAGGATTATTTGCCCTCGAGGAGATCGAATCTTTATCTCGTGCCGCGATCGAGTGCGTCAAACAAGAATATCGCGAGGAGGTTTATCATGCTGAAGATACTCTCGCGCAATTCTGGATGCAGGCGCGCATAGATCCGGGACGGTTTCAACAAATTATCTGGTTGGAAGCCTTAGCGATGGAAGAGACGGGGTATCGTCAATTTTATGAAGACGGCTTGCTTTCGGAGTTAGCCTCGATCAAATTAGACCTACGCATGCAATTAAAGCGAGATGCAGTTCTTGCCGGGTTTATTCCCCCGCCCTTTTATTTGGTTCGCAGCAGCGACACGAAGATACAGCAATGGTTTGCCCGCTTTTTGGGGATCGTTTCCTTGAACCCCGAATTTGCCTCGCAACAGTACGATCGCGTGGCGACAGCGAAATACGAAGCCGATGGCGCGATCGCCTATACTTGCAAACAGGTTGCCTTGACTTTTCATCGCCTTGTGGAAGATAGCGATTTGGCGTTAATGGCGGTTAAAAGTTGTGCCAAGGTTTATGAAGAAGATAGTTTGGTCGCTTGGCAGAGTTGGGAAGCGATCGCCGCTCGCAATCCTCATTTTGCCGCTCGCAAACAACAAGAAGCCATTCGTCGTACCCTTCGCTATTTCAGCGAACAGTAAAATAACGTGAATTCGGGTTAAGCAGAAGGAGGCAAAACCCGAATTCACGTTAAATACAAACTACAGATAAAATCTGAGGGATATATTCTCGTTGAGTGATAGAGGCAATCGTCTGGAAATTTAAGTTATCAACCCATTCCCAAATTCGCTGACGAAGACCATCAAGGTCATTGGAGAGCTTCCATCTCAGTCGTCACCATTCTAATGTACTATCCATAAAACAAGACTTTAAGAATCATTTTTGCGAGCTTCATCAATATTGCCAATCATGTAGAGAGACTGTTCGGGATAGTCGGAAAACTCGTCGTTGAGAATGCGATCGCACCCATCGAGGGCGTCTTCTAAATCTACGCTGCGCCCTTCGAGTCCGGTAAACTGTTTGGTAGTAAAGAAGGGTTGCGTGAGAAAGCGCTCCAATCTGCGGGCGCGATAGACGATTTGTCGTTCGCTTTGAGCGAGTTCTTCCAAACCCAGCATGGCAATAATATCTTTCAGTTCCTCATAATTGGCGAGGGTTTTGCGCACGGCTCGGGCGATTTGATAGTGGCGATCGCCTACCACTTGCGGGGTCAAAATTTTAGAAGCAGATTGCAGGGGATCGATCGCGGGATAAAGTCCCTGACTGACGCGCTTGCGGGAGAGGACGATGGAGGCAGAAAGGTGAGAAAAAGTGTGAACGGCGGCGGGATCGGTAAAATCGTCGGCGGGGACGTACACTGCTTGTACGGAGGTGATCGAGCCGTTTTGGGTGTTGCAGATGCGCTCTTCAAGTTCCGCGAGTTCTGTGGCTAAAGTGGGTTGATAGCCCACCCGGGAGGGGAGTTGTCCCATTAACCCGGATACCTCGGATCCCGCTTGAATGAAGCGGAAAATATTATCGATCATCAACAGGACATCTTTATTATTCTCCCGGAAATATTCGGCCATGGTCAAGGCGGCGTGTCCCACTCGGAAGCGAACCCCCGGAGATTCATTCATTTGCCCGAAGATCGTCACTGTATTGCCAATCACTCCCGCTTCCTTCATTTCTCGGTAAAGTTCCTCGCCTTCGCGCGATCGCTCGCCAATGCCGCAGAAGATGCTCACCCCTTCATAACGGCTCACCATATTATTAATCAGTTCGGTAATTAAAACTGTCTTCCCAACCCCCGCCCCACCAAATAAACCCGCTTTTCCGCCCCTTTCTAGGGGTGCGAGGACATCAATCGCTTTAATCCCGGTTTGGAAAATTTCCGTAGTGGTGATTCGCTCTTTTAAGGATACGGGATGGGCGTGAATCGAGCGCCAATTTCCCCCTTGTAAGGGGACTTCTCCATCCACGGTTTTTCCAAAAACGTTAAACATGCGACCCAGTAATCGCTCTCCTACGGGAACTTGTAGGGGATGTCCCGTATTCCTCACCGCATCTCCTCGTGCCAATCCTTGGGTAGAAGTCAGGGCGATCGAGCGCACAACCTTTGCGTTAAGATAAGCGGACACCTCGAGGGCAACTTGCCCGCGATCGCCGGCCTCGAGCAAACCGTGCAGCTCGGGCAGGGTTTGGGGAAAACAAACATCAACAATACTGCCTCGAATGGCAATCACTTGTCCTTGGCTTGTTAGATTTGCGTCTTCCATGAGCTTTCCGAGATGCGAACTGGATTGGACTTGATGGTAACAATGGCAAGTTTTTGAATGGGGTTGACAATTTTGTTAAGAAAAATCGCCTTCTTTTCTGAATGGTGCTGGCGAAATTTTAAGTTGACATCCTGTCTCGCTCAATCAAATTGATCTCCCAAGTTCTTATATGATACTATTTTTGATGAAAAATGTAAACTCAGACGTTTTAAAGCGGGGAGATGTCAATCTTTACCTCGCTACAAATCTTTAGATAAATCTATGAATAACTCACCCACCTACGACCTTGAGGATATTTTGCAAGCGATCGCCAAGGAAGAAAGTTTCAGTGGAGTCGATCTCCAAGGCATCAATCTCGAGGGGGCAAACTTAGCCGGAGCAAGTCTGAGTGGGGCCAATTTGAGTCGTGCCAATTTGAAAGGGGCAAACTGTCAGGGAACGGATTTCCGGGGCGCTTATTTTGTTGAGGCGGATCTGAGGGGAACGAACTTGCAGAACAGTTTAATGCACCGCACCCAACTGCAAAAAGCCAATCTCGAAGATGCCAACTTGGCAGGGGCAAAGTTAGAACTAGCTTGCTACGATATGGCAACGATATGGCCGCGAGATTATGCTTATCAAAAGTGTGGGGGAGTCGGTCCCCATGCCAATCTCAGTGGTGCTTTTCTCAATACAGCCAATCTTCGCGGTGCGGATCTGCGCTATGCCAATCTTCGCGGGGCATATTTGAGCGGTGCGGATCTGACGAGAGCGAATCTTCAAGGAGCGGCTTTGAGTGGGGCCAATTTACAGCGTGCGTTTCTCACGGGAGCCTGTTTGCGAGATGCGCGTCTCAATGGTGCCGAGTTACAGGGAGCCGACTTGCGCGCTACGGATTTAACAGGTGCGAGCTTTGATAATGTTATTAATATTGGGGGGGCTGATTTTACTCGCGCTCGCGGACTCACCGATTCGACTCGTCAAATGCTCTGTAGTTTTTTATTCAAACAGACAGAAACTTGGAATTCTTACACTCGCGCTCACACGACAGATAGTTTGGGATGTCAGGATTGACTTCTCTCTAAACTTTTTGAGGGATAACGTAACAAAACTTTAAGTTGCAGCCATTTTGACGGGATTTCCGATCGTTCCGTTGCTATTTCGAGTTGTGCCAAGGTCGTATCGGCCCGGCCATTGCCCGTTTTGTTCGTTCCTCCCTATCTAGAATCGCCGCTATGTTACAGATTATTGCATTTTTTATCAAGGATGAGACAGAGGTGGAGTCAATCTCGTATGCTACTTTGCAGTAAATGGCGGAGTCTCTTCTGGATATGTACAAGCCTTTTCAAAAATACTTAGAACAGGAACTTTTTAAAAAATTTGATTTACAAAGCGTACCTATCCCAACGGGTTTAGAGCGTCAAATTTCCGAACGCGGCAGAAATCCCGCCGTCATTCAAAGTTGGTGTTACCAATGTTCTCAACTCCGCAAAATTCGCTACACCTACATTGATGCGGGGGAATCCGCTCAAGTGTTTAATAGTGTTATTTATCCGGCACATCATTACGATCTGCCCATATTGGGAATTGATTTTCTGTCCTTTGGCAATCAAAAGAAAAATTTGGTCGTGATGGATTTTCAGCCGCTCTTCCGAGATGAAGACTATCACAAGAAATATATCGAACCCATGCGATCGCTGCGAGACAAGTATGACGATCTCGCCCAAAATTTGGGCATGAAATTCTATGATGCCAATCAATACTTTTCCAAGTATTTACTCTTTGCCAAAACCGAACCCGACGCGGTAGAAGAGCGAGTTTTCCCCGCTTATATCGATTATATTAATCTTTATTGGCAGCTCTTAGATAAGGCAGCTCCCCTAACTGATTCCGAAGATATTCAGCGCATCGTCAAAGCACAAAAAGATTACGACCAATACAGTGCCGAACGGGATCCCGCTCATGGTTTATTTAGCAGTTATTTTGGTGCTGAATGGGCAGAACGGTTCTTGTATGAATTCTTGTTTGAAGATGCAAAGCCTTTAGCTGTTAGCAGTAGCAAATAATTGTTTAAGGGAATTGGGAGGAGGAGAAGAGGAGAAGAGGAGAAGAGGAGAGAAATTAAGATTTCATCCTTCATCCTTCATCCTTCATCCTTAAATTATGACGCTTTATCAACCGTTTTTAGATTACGCGATCGCGACCCTGAAAAAGTATCTCGACCTCGAACCTTACCCCATTCCGGAAGGATTCGAGCGTAAAAGTGCCATGACGGGAAGCAAGAAAAAACCTCAAGAAGTGCTGACGACCAGTTATGCTTATTCTGCCCCCAAATTGAGGCAAATCCGTGCCGCTCACGTTCAAGGAGGGGCTGCATTGCAGGTTTTGAACTTCGTGATTTTCCCCCAATTGCATTACGATCTGCCCTTTTTTGGGGCAGATTTAGTCACCTTACCGGGGGGTCATTTAATCGCCTTAGATATGCAGCCTTTGTTTCGAGACGATCCAAGTTATCAAGAGAAATATACGCAACCGATTTGGAAAACGTTTCAAACTCATCAAAAAGACTTGCCTTGGGGGGGAGATTTTCCTGAAGAAGCGCAACCCTTCTTTTCTCCTGCATTTCTCTGGACGCGACCGACAGAAACAGAAGTGGTAGAGACGAAAGTTTTTGCAGCATTTAAAGACTATCTCAATGCTTATTTAAAGTTTGTCGAGACAGTAGAACTCGCTCCAGAAGAACAATTACCCGACATTAAAACCGCACAACTCAACTATTTACGCTATCGTGCAGAAAAAGATCCCGCTCGAGGAATGTTTCAGCGTTTTTATGGTCCGGAATGGACAGAAGAATACATTCACGGTTTTCTGTTCGATTTAGAACGAAAATTAGGAATTAGTCATTAGTAGGGCGGGCAAGGTATTGCCCGCCCTACCCGTTAGGATCTACGATATAATAAAGGCAGCTTTGCCTTATCCGAGTGAAAAAATGCCGATCCAACCCTGT
>JBFRWJ010000383.1:0-6260 GCA_051439525.1 Spirulina sp.
ATTAGAAGTATTCCGAGCTATTGTACTATTTTTAATATTAACCGTGACACCCGCAGCATAAATTCCTCCACCACCTGCAAAAGAGCCATTGGCAGTGTTATGAGCTATGGTGCTATTGGTAATATCGAGCGTGCCGCTCACAATGTAAATCCCCCCACCAGCATTGCTAGTATTGGAATTATGCGCGATCGTGCTATTGACAATTGTTGTTGTTCCACCGAAAATCGCAATTCCACCACCATCAGTACCCGAATTGTTCAAAATCTCACTATTAATAAGATTGAGAGCGCTAGAGGTAAAAATTCCTCCACCTTCACTGCTAATTCCTGTCGAGGTATTAGATGATACTTTGCTATTGATAAGATTGACTGTACTGCCAACACCAGAATAAATTCCACCCCCACGCGCGCCCGATCCGTGTACCCGACCATTGCTAATGGTTAAATTATTAAAAGTTGCCGTTACGCCACCAACGTCGAAAATACGAAAATCACTTGTTGAGGGATCGAAACTACGTTGTACTGTAACATTGGTATTTCCTCCTGTTATTGTCAAATCATCGCTAATCGCTAATTCCCCCAAAGTCAAATTTACCTCGGTGACTCCACTAAAGCGAATTTCATCATTGCCATAACTGCCGGCTCCAACCACATCAAAAACATCGCTATTTCCATTGGCAGCTTCGATCGCTTCGCGCAAAGTCACATCACCATCAGATGCCACAACATCACCGCCACTATCAACGGTTATAACCGCCAGCGTATCTTGAAACTCATTCACAGTTTCCTCGGTAAATGCTAGCGATGCCTCAATATTGCCCGTACTCGCTTCTAAAACCCAATCCCCTCCCAATGCTGGATTTCCAGTCAAATTCGTCGATGCGGCAACATCTGCCCCCGTTTCTGCGGCAATGGTTTCGATAAATCCTTCGCCAACTTCTCCTAATGCTGTCAAACAACTGTACAACAAGATATCGGCCTTCTCACCCAAAAATTGCCCCCATGCCTGCAATTGTTCCCGATATTCATCAATATTTTTAGCACTGACAAAATCTTGACCCAACCAAAAATTTCCCGCATTTCCTTCCGCAATGATATGCACTTCTTCCACTTCTGTCCCATGGGAAAGGGTTTTGGCAACCTTAGCAATGCCATGTTCTTCTGGCGTGACGACGACGGAAATCGTCCCCGATCGCCCCCCATAGAGTAAATCCTGATAGTTTTCTACCGTTGCATCAATGAAAACATAATCGGCAGGTGCGTCTAAATCTTCGGAAAATAATGTCACGGTTGGGGCGCTATCAGTACCGTCTCCCGTCCTCACCCAAGGCACGTCTGCAGGAGCGACTCGCACTCGGTTGATAGCGGCAAGATTCACCGTTTTCCCCGTAATTTCCCCCGCAATGGAAACATCCCCAAGATTGAGGGGAAATTCTGCATTTTCGATATCCGTTGGCGCGATTTGCGTTGCGTTTTGTACCGCCGGAGTCGTGAGTAAAGCGGGAATATCTAATGCCGAGAAATCGGGAGGAATGCGATCGCTCGGCAATTCTAAGGCTAAGATCGTTCCCGGTTGTGAAATACGCACCAAACTCGTTCCGGAAACCGCCACAATATTAATATTTCCCGATGCGGCAAGTTTTCCGGTATTGAGAATGCTCCCTCCCAATAATGCTAAATCTCCTCTCGTCGCGTTCAAATTCCCAGCATTGATAAGAGAACCGGGTTGGGATAAATCGAAGGCAAATTGATTGGGATTGCCGACTAAACTGTGATAATCATTGCTCCCAAAAGCATTAAACCAACTATTCCCTCCGAAACCGATTCCTGTTGCTGTCGTTGCCGTAAAATCTCCCGGTATATTTACACTCGCATTATTCCCAAAAACCATGCCGGCGGGATTCATCAGGAAGAGGTTGGAATTACCTCCCGTGACTTGAATTAAACCATTAATAATGGAAGGATCGCCTCCGATGACGCGACCGAGAATATTGTGAATACTGGGGTCAGACAGGAAATTGGCACTTTGTCCGGCATCGAGTCCAAATCGCTCGAAACTGTGAAATAAATTCCCGCCATCTCCCGATAAAATACCACCTTCAATTGTGAAGATTCCACCATCGGAACGAACAATCGTTTCAGTTCCATTCACTTCTGAAACGATGGGTTGAGAAAATGCAGAGCGCGAGATTCCCGATGGGGCTAATAAAAGAGGAATTGAAGTCAAATAAGAGAGCGATCGCCAAAATTTCATTGGCTTTATTCCTGTTGTGAAAGAACTTTCATAATTATCATTAGTATATTCGAGGAAATTCCGTGAAAATAGCGTAATGACTGTAAAGATTCAGTGAAATTACAGTATGGTCACATCGGGATCTTGCAGATGGCGATAGAATCCCCCCATAAGATTTAAGGTTCCCCCATCGGAGACATACCACCAACTCGCTAACGCCGATTTAGCCCCCGTATTCACCGCCAAACCCGCAAATCCCAACTCTGCATCTAAATCTCCCAATGCCGTGCGACAGGCACTGAAAACCAACAATTCAACGGGGTCTTCAATAATTGTTCGTTAAATGAGGGATAATCCCTTCCCTATTCGCGATTTTTGGCGATGCGATCGAGTAACGCTTCTGCGGGTTGAGTTCTTTCGTATAATTTGGGCACCCAATCATCTCCCCAAAAGAGAAAGCAACTCGTTTCTCCTTCTAAAATTAATTCCCTTGCTTCGGCGAGAAACTGTCGGTCTGTTTCGGATAAATTGTTCTGGGAATCTACAAGATGCCAATAGCGATCGCTTGCCCGACAAATGGTTTCTACTGCCTGTTTTTGCGCCGTAGAACCCGCCCATTGACTCAGATCGAACCCGGAGGTATTGCCCACATTCCAGGCTCCCGTTTGGACAAAAGCGGCTTCTTGGGGGGGAAATTCTTGCAAATAGTCCGATAATTTCCGCGATCGCAATGGGGTAGAATCGTGACGAATCATCTCGATAAAGGGCGTAAAAAAGTGACCGAAAAAGCCCGATTCTTCGTGCATTTGCCGAAACCAACCGCCATTTTCTCCATCGGACCACGTCGTGACCAAACGCGGCGCATTGGGGGCGGGAGAATGGGCAATTTTCTGGCGAACTTCGCGATCGAACCAAAGGGGATCGGTACCGCTTTCTTGGGCATTAGAAATATCCCGATCTCGCGGTATAATGGCGATGGTTTTCCCTTCATAAGTTGCTTGGTAAGGCTTATAAATATCGAGAATGCCGCTTTCAGGTTGAATGTGAACGCCATCCACAACGACATAGGAATAACCCGTCTCAACTAAAGCGGGAATCATTTCCATACAAAATGCCATTTCCGGCGGCCAAAATCCCGTGGGAGAACGTCCGAATGCTTTCTCGACTATCTCTTTCCCTCGGACTAAATGTTCCTGCCAATCTCGTTGGGGAATGAGAGGAAAAATGGGATGATAGTATCCCATCCCAATTAACTCGATATTGTCAGCTTTTCCATAGCGATCGAGCATCTCGGGTATATTGATAAAAGGGGAATATTTTTCAATAATTTCAGGATCGAGAAACTGTTGTAAAAGAATCCCCGAAAATCCCACTTGCAAACAGGCGGCATCTTGCAGTAAATTGGCATAGCGTACCGCCCGTTCGTAACAGCGCATAATTTGCTCGGCTTCAAAGCGATCGCTTTCGATTAATAGCTTGAGGTTGCCCGGGGGTTGGTGCATGTGCAAGCCGAGGGCATGATAAATTTGTTGTGTCATTTCAATGAGCAATGAGCAATGAACAATAGGCAATGAACAATGAGCAATGAGCAATGAACAATTACCCATTACCCATTACCAGAATACTGAACGCGATAAATCCGTCCGTTTGCTTCCTCCGTAAATAGCAAACTACCATCGGGTAATACCAATAATCCCACAGGTCGTCCCCAAGTGGAAGGAATTGAGGGATTGAGGAGAAAACCCGTTAAGAAATCTTCATATTCTCCCATCGGTCGTCCTGTCTCGTCAAAAGGAACGAAAACCAACTTGTATCCCGTCCCGCGATCGCGATTCCACGATCCGCGAAAGGCAACAAATGCACCATTTTTATACTGTTCTGGGAATGTTTTTCCATCATAAAACTGCAATCCTAAAGCCGCAGAATGAGATTGAAATAAAACATCTGGAGTGAGCGTTTTTGCTGCTAATTCTGAATTTTTACTGCGACCATTTTGAAGTTGACGCGGATCGAGTAACTGGGAACTTAGATAAGTATAAGGCCAGCCATAAAATTCACCTTCTCGGATACGAGTCAGATAATCTGGAACGAGATTATCTCCCATCCCATCCCGTTCGTTAACGGTTGTATAAAGCTCATTTGTAACGGGATGAAAATCTAAACCAACGGGATTTCGCAAACCAAAAGCAAAGGTTTTCTGTTCCGATCCATCTAAATTCATGACTTGGACGGAAGCACGAGGTAACGGTTCAATGCTAACGTTAGAACGAGACCCAATAGAGACATAAAGCTGTTTTTCGTCAGGAGAAAGAACGACATTTCGCGTCCAATGTTGATTGTATCCTCCCCCCGGTAAATCGGCGATCTTTTCTCCTCGTCCTTCTAGTTTTTCTTGC
Source organism: Spirulina sp. (assembly GCA_051439525.1). Classification (GTDB taxonomy): domain Bacteria; phylum Cyanobacteriota; class Cyanobacteriia; order Cyanobacteriales; family Spirulinaceae; genus CCY15215. The sequence goes on from JBFRWJ010000383.1 coordinate 4,629, forward strand.
CCGAGATGGTAAGGATATTTACGAACTGCATTGGTATTTCCCAAGAAAAACGAATCCTGAGAAAATGCCATCCCAAAAGGAATATTTAAGCCATTTTCAGCCTGGGCAAAAGTTTCTTTACTTTCTGCAATCCCATCTCCATCTCGATCTTTTAATAAACGAATGCGATTTTGACGCGTTTCCGTGACTAAAACATCTCCTGTTGGGGTTAACGCTAACCAGCGAGGACGATCTAAGCGATCGGCAAAAATATTAACATCAAACCCTGATGGAACATTAAGAATGGGGCGATCGGGAATAGAAACCACTTGTGGGGGTTTGGACGCACTGTGGGTAGAAAAGGGATGAGGAAGACGATCGAGACTAATGCGAATGGGGGTAGGGGTTAAAATTTTTGTTGGGATCGAACTATCTGACGATCGCGAGACAATCTCTCGTTCTCGGGCAACATTTTCACTTTCGATGGAGTTTGAGGGACTGCAAGCAGTCAGAACCAGCAACGCGATCGCGAGTAAAAGATTTTTCTTGTTGTATTTAACAGGTTGATTGGGTAGATTCATGGTAGATCCTGGATGAACATTGAAGTTTATAGGAACAAATATCGAGAGAATTTACGGTTTTTCTAAACTCTCTCGAGCCAATTCTGAAATAATATCAAAACGAAAATTGTCAACTAAATTTTTCAGGGGAATTTTGATTTGAGAATGTTCTAGGGGAATTTGTTCGATTAATTCATTCACTAACGAATCACTGCATTGAAGTCCAGCATGATAAAAGCGATCGCGCCAAGTTTCGGGCATAATCGATAAGTTTTCTACCGCGATCGATCTATAGGTTAATTCATCAGTTTCTTGATTTTCAATAGACTCAGAAGTTTCATCATAAACATAGGAAATATTCAGATGTTTTCCCAGAACCTCAAATAAATCCTCTTGACGAAAGGGTTTGCTGATAAAATCATTGCATCCAGCCGATAGAATTGCCTCTCGATCTTCAGTAAAAGCACGAGCAGTCAGTGCTATAATTGGAATGGGATTTTTAAGATACGGAGTCGGAAAAATTTCTTCCTCCTCATCTCCCCTTCTCTCCTTCTCCCCTTCTTGTTCTCGAATCAATTGGGTTGCTTCATAACCATCGATATTCGGCATTTGAATATCCATGAAAATCAGATCGGGTTGCCAAGATTTCCAGAGATCGATCGCTTCTTGACCATCTGTCGCTTCTCGAGTGTCAAACCCGATCGATCGCAAAATTTGTTGCAATAATTGACGATTCTCAGCAACATCTTCAACAATCAGAATCCGATAACAATTTTGACCGAGCGCTAAACCTTTAATCTGGGGCTGTTCTTCTCTTATTTTAGGTTCGCGATCGCTTAAATTGACACTAATATAGAAAGTAAAAACAGAGCCTTTATTGACTTCACTTTTTAAACTGATATCTCCTCCCATCAAGCGAACGAATTCACGACTGATAGGCAATCCCAAACCCGTTCCTTCTGAAGAAGAACGACCCGTGCGCGTTTGTACGAACGGTTCAAATAAGCGATCGCATTCCTCCTTTGCAATTCCCGCACCCGTATCTTCAATTTCAAAATAAATTTTGTTGTTGGTTGTTGGTTGTTGGTTGTTC
>JBFRWJ010000384.1:0-7714 GCA_051439525.1 Spirulina sp.
GACATTAGATATAAAACCTGTAAATACGGTTTCGCCATTCTTCATTAAAAATATACAGTTTAAATGTTGAGATTAAAGTTGATTTAAAGCTCTCGGAGAAAGCACCGACACTATTTTGACATTCTTAAAACCAAAAGAGATATTCATTAACAGATCGGTTGATTTTCAATCAAAAAGAACTCGCGATCGTGAAGAAACTCGAAATTGTGAAAAAATCGGCTCTGAAATTACCGAAGCGTTACGATCGCAACTCGTCGAGTTGGTTGACTTTCGAGAAAAAAAAATTCGCAATGATGAAGAAACTCGAAATTGTGAAAAAATCGGTTCTGAAATTACTGAAGTATTGCGATCGCAGCCTGTCGATCCCGTCAATCTTTGTCAATTGCACCGAGATAACACCGATCGCCGTTAACGGTTAACGGATAAGAGATACTCGAAGAAGGTTTGCGCGATGGCGGAAAGCTGCTTGCTGCTCAAATAAGCAACATACCAGTAGCGTTCGATGGGAAATTCCCGAATGTCTAAAATGGTTAATTCTCTTTGTAATTCATCGGGAAAAAGAGAATGTTGGGAGAGGACAGAAATGCCCAAACCTCCCGCGATCGCTTGCTTGATGGCTTCATTACTGCCCAATTCCAACCGCATCCGCACGGCAATTTTATGCTGGCCAAATAACTCTTGTACTGCCCGTCTCGTTCCGGATCCCGTCTCCCGAGAAATAAAAGATTCTCCGTTAAGTTCTTCAATGGGAATATCCCGCTTTCCAGCCAAGGGATGATCCGACTTGGCCACCACCACTAAAGGATTGGCTAAAAACCTTTGTACTTCTAAATCGAGATCCTCGGGGGGATGGCTGAGAATGTAGAGATCGTCTTCATTATGGGTCATGCGCTGCACGAGCTGTTGGTGATTCGTCACTTGCAAAGAAATATCAATTTCCGGATAAGTCCCACAAAACGCCCCCAATAATCTCGGCACAAAATACTTGGTCGTCGTCACCGCCGCCAAACGCAACTTTCCCTGTTTCATTCCCTTAATATCTGCCACCTGCATCTCAAAATTTTCTAGGCGATCGAAGATATCCCGACAGGTCTCCACCAAGGCTTCCCCGGCTTCGGTTAAATAGAGTTGTTTGCCAATTTGCTCGAATAAGGGCAGTCCCACCGCCTTGGCCAAATGCTTCACCTGACTCGATACCGTCGGTTGCGTGATATTTAACTCGTCGGCAGCCCTCGTAAAACTGCCGTGTCGTGCTACGGTGGCAAAGACCTTTAATTGGTGTAATGTCGCCTGCATGGATGACCTCCAACTCTATCGATAAATCAATCTTGAAGATTTAATTAATTTTTTTAACTCAAAATTGAGTCTTGCTTTGCGATCCTTGTTATGGTAATCATAGACTTAAATCAATGAATTTTCAAAGATAAATAATTTTTTGTCAATGTTATGTCCGCATTAAGCATTACCAATCGCATTCACTTCCGCAATGTGCGGGGCGACCTCTTCGGAGGACTCACCGCCGCCATTATTTCTCTGCCCATGGCCCTTGCCTTCGGGGTCGCCTCGGGAGCAGGACCCGAGGCCGGACTGTGGGGGGCTGTTTGTGTCGGCTTCTTTGCCGCTCTTTTTGGGGGAACTCCCACCCTGATTTCCGAACCCACGGGGCCGATGACCGTAGTGATGACGGCCGTGGTTGCCAACCTCACCGCCAACAATCCCGATAATGGCTTGGCCATGGCCTTTACCGTCGTGATGCTGGCGGGAATTTTTCAAATTATTTTCGGGGCATTGCGTCTGGGAAAATATGTTACCCTCATGCCCTATACCGTAATTTCTGGGTTTATGTCCGGGATCGGATTGATTCTCATCGTCCTACAAATCTCCCCTTTTCTCGGACAAGCCAACCCAAAAGGGGGAGTCTTGGGGGTTCTTACCAATCTTCCGGAGCTCTTATCAAAGGCCAATCCCGTCGAAACAATATTGGGAATCTTAACGGTTGCTATTATTTTCCTCACCCCCGCCCGCTTAAAAACCATTTGTCCGCCTCAATTACTGGCGCTCATCCTCGGGACAGTGGTTTCCCTCTTTGTCTTTCAAAATGTGGAAATTCGTCGCATTGGCGAAATTGCCATGGGATTACCTCAACTGCAACTCCCAAGCTTTAGCATCGACCAAATCAATATCATGTTTGTTGATGGTTTGGTTTTGGGAATGTTGGGTTGTATTGACTCCCTTTTAACTTCAGTCATTGCGGATAGTTTGACGCAAAGTCAACACAATTCCGATAAAGAATTAATCGGTCAGGGACTGGGTAATATTGTTTCGGGTTTATGCGGAGGATTGCCCGGTGCAGGGGCAACCATGGGAACGGTTGTTAATATTCAAACGGGAGGACGCACGGCATTATCGGGACTGACTCGCTCTGCAATTCTCTTTGTTGCTGTCATGGGAGCGGGTGCTTTAACCCGTCAAATTCCTCTCGCGGTTTTAGCTGGAATTGCCTTAAAAGTCGGAGTCGATATTATTGATTGGAAATTCCTACGCCGGGCACATAAATTATCCATTCGTGCTGCCGCAATCATGTATGGGGTCATGTTGCTCACGGTCTTTGTTGACTTAATTATGGCAGTGGGTTTGGGAGTTTTCGTTGCCAATATGCTGACAATTAAACGCTTGGCCGATATTCAAGCCGAGCGAGTCAAAGCAATTGATTCCCCCACGGGAGAAGTTTTGGAAAATCCCGAAGCGCGAGCGTTATTGCGAGCGGCAAAGGGGAAAATCTTGTTACTGCACCTCGGCGGTCCGATGAGTTTTGGGGCGGCAAAAGCGATTACTCAACGACAATCCATTCTCGATAACTATGAAATTCTCTTGCTCGATTTAACCGATGTTCCGTTGTTGGGTGTCACGGCAACCCTTGCCTTAGAAAAAACAGTCGGTGCTGCTTATGAAAAATCCTTGGATGTCTTTGTTGTCGGCGCAACAGAAGGAAAGGTTCAGAAACGCTTGCAACGGTTCAATATTTTAGATCGCATTCCTCGGGAAAATCGCGTGGAAACCCCCGTCGAGGCCTTGCGAATCGCATTAGCAAAATTGCAAGACAATCATCCCGAACTATCCGGAGGAATCCCGACCCCATCGGATCATTCTGAAGAATCTGAAGAACCCGCGATCGCGAAAATCGGCAAAGAGTAAGGAATACCCCCAAAAGAATGGGTGTTAGAACCTGGTAATAATTCTCTCAAATGGAGTTTATTGCTGGGTTTTAACTCTGCCAATTTGGGTAATACCAATTCTATATAAAGCTGCACTTAATGAAAGAGTGTAAAGCCTTACGATAGGGGCATTGGGAGAAAAGGATTCGCTACTGCTCAAGTTTGTTTGTTGGTCGCGATTCCGAGAACCGCGCTCATCAAAGATTCTAGCGGGAGACCTCTCGCAACATTGAGTTGGATTCAAGGATGAGGTATCGGTTCATCCCTCATCCTTCATCCCTCATCCTTTCCCATTAAAGTCTTTGTAGAATCCGTCGGGGCATGATTCTCGAGGGTTTAATATCGATCGCGACTTCTTCTAAATCCAGAGAACGAAGACGCTGTTGGCGAGTATTGACTTGGTAAACCCGTTGATTTAACATATCAACCCCCGTGAGCCAACCGCTTTGACGGTGATAGGCTCCCGTATCGATGTCCAGCCAACCCAAGCCCCGGGCCAGTTTACCGGGCATAACTCCGGGGATCGTAAAGGTAATGGTGTGACCCGTAATAATTAATTTATCGCTAAAAAAAGGTCGTTCCATACTGTGAAATTCATCGCGAATCCAGCAAAATTGCTCTAAAGTCTGTTGATCGAGGGGCAAATGCGGATCGACTCCAGCATGCACCAGCCAAATATCACCTAAATCTAAGTAACTCGGCAGGTTTTTCAGCCAAGCCAGATGTTCTTCGGGAATCCCTTTATCTCCATAACTCTTTAGAGTTGCATGACCGCCACTATAAAGCCAAGACTGTCGAAAATGTTCGGGAATGTCGGGATCTGCCATCACCTCAACCAGCATTTGCTCGTGGTTGCCGAGAATGCACTCGTAGGGACCGTTCATCACAAAATCGACCACTCGATCGCTTTTGGGTCCTCGGTCCACTAAATCCCCGACAAAATAAACGCGATCTTCTCGATCGGGCGCGATCGCGTCCAGTAAAATCATCAGTGCGTCGTAGTGACCGTGGACGTCTCCAATAAAAATTCGACGGGTCATTGGGTTTTGTTGTTGAACTTCCATAAAGTTAAGTGGCAGGGTGACTTATCACCATTTCCCTAAAATTTTGAGAAAAATTGATCAGAAAAAATTTCGAGAACAATTTTACGGAGCATCTCCTAAAAATCGAGACGATATTGTCTATCTCTCCGATACGAATACCCTCATGATAGCGACCCTCGAGGAGAGCAAATCTTAAAATTCTAGGTCAGTGCTTTTATTGTATCTTCTTTTTTTCCCTAACCCAATCGGTAAATCGGCTACACTGATCGCAGGAAAGCGAACTTTTTCTCCGCATCATGTCTGATTTTTCCTCGACGAAGATAAAAATCCTCCAACAGCCCACTCGCTGGGAATGGGTGGAGCAAGCGATCGCCAATCTCGATACCATTTTGTTAGATCATTCCCATTGCGAGCGCAAGGCGGCTTCCATCGCGATCGAGCTGATGTTTCGCTATCCTTCGCGATCGCTGCTGGTGCGGAAGCTGACCGCGATCGCTAAAGAAGAGTTGGAGCATTTCGAGCAGGTCAATCAATGGTTGGAACGCCGTCAGATTCCCCTCGCACCGTTAAATGCTCCCCCTTACGGCAAACAATTAAAAGCCCTCGTGCGTCGCGCCGAACCCGAGCGGGGTTTGGATTTATTGCTGGTGTCTAGTTTAATTGAGGCCCGTTCTCACGAGCGTTTGGGCTTGTTGGGGGAATATTGTCCGGATTCGGAACTGGCGACATTTTATCGCGGTTTGATGGTGGCGGAGGCTCGTCATTACGGTGTTTATTGGTTGCTGGCTTGTGAGTATTGCGATCGCGATACGGTACAATCTCGTTTGCAAGAACTCGCTGTTGCCGAAAGCAAGATTCTCTCGACTCTACATCCCGAACCGAGGATTCATAGTTAATTGGATTATTGGTTATTGGTTGTTGGACGTTCGGCGAAGCTCAGACGTTCGGCGAAGCTCAGTCGAGCCGTTGTTTGTTATTCGTTATTTGTTTCTCCTCTCTTGGGAGGGGTTGGGGGTGGGTTAAAATGCAGCAAGTTTATCGGGATTTCTTAATCAGGGATTGGGAGGCTGGCGATCGCTCTGCGGCCTCCTTGCTCATTCGCGATGTTTTGGTAGAGTATGGTTTACCTTGGGAGCCCAAGAGAGCCGATCTCGATGTCATTGAGATTGAAGAATATTATTTAAACAAAGAGGGTGAGTTTTGGGTCGTAGAACGATTGGGGGCAATTGTGGGAACGGGTGCTTATTATCCTATTGGAAAGGGCAATAATGCAGTGGAATTGCGGAAAATGTATTTATTACCGGAAGTACGGGGACGGGGTTTGGGACGTTTTTTATTGCAACAATTGGAAGGAGCGATCGCGGAGCGAGGATTTCAAGAAATTTGGGTGGAAACGGCGACAGTTCTCAAAGAAGCAGTACAGCTTTACGAAAGCTGCGGTTATCAAATCGCAACGGGAGTGGAAACTCAACGTTGCGATCGCCTTTATATTAAAAAGATTTAAAACTAAACTTTTTGCATAAATTCTTCTGCTATTTTAATAAAGGCTTTTGCTCCCGAAGAATTGGGAGTATTGAGGACGACGGGAGTAAAATTGTCAACGGCTTTGGCAACATTCACATCCATTGGCACTCGTGTTTTAAAAATTTTATTCGCATCGAAATCTTGCTCGATTCGCTGAATAACTTGATTGTAATAGCGACCGCTAAACATTCCACCCGATAAGATAAAAACAATGCCCAATAAACTGACATCAAGAGAAGGATTATATTGTTTTCTGAGTTTTTCAATTCTTCTTTCTAATAGTTGAATGCCGATTAAAGATAAAGGTTCGGGTCGGGCTGGTAGTAAATAGAAATTACTGGCGACGATAGCACTTCGCGTTAAAAGATTGTAACCCGGAGCGCAATCAATCAGAATAAAATCGTAGCGATCGCGGACGGACATGAGAACGGTTTCGATCAGAATGCTCTCAAAATGTTGCCAAACTTGAGAAAACTTTTTCATTTCTTCTTTGGTGGCTTTCTTGTATAGGGTTTCCGCGATCGTATATTCATCGTAAAGTTCAATATCTCCCGGTAGTAAATCTAATCCCACAACATCAGCAACAGATTGAACGATCATATCTTCAGTGGAATATTTTCTGGAGATATAAGGACGAATGATCTTATCAATAAGATAACTAATCGTGCGTCTTCCTTTCCGTAAGCGCGAGAAATCATGAGGAGAAATTACGCTTAATGTGGCACTAATTTGTGAATCCAAATCGACAATCAGAACGCGCTTGGCAAAATTTTTTGCTAAACAAGTTGCGAGGTTAACCGTCAGAGTCGTTTTCCCGACTCCTCCTTTCATATTAATGGTTGTTAGAACGAATGCCATGCAAAAAAAATCCTGCTCGAACAAAGTTAATCTCTGAGTTTTATTGTAGCGCTTATTGCCTCTTTTTACTCTTCACAATTTTCGCTAATTTTCGCAAAAATTCTGGTGCGAGTTTCACAAAGGCTTTGGCTCCAGAAGAATGAGGACTATTGAGAACAACGGGTTGAAAATCATCAACCGCTCGAGCGACATCCACATTTAGAGGAATTTCTGTGGAAAAGATTTTCTCTTCGCCAAATTCTTGCTCGAGGCGATGTTTAACTTTGAGTTCCATATTGCTTGTTTGTCCCCGAGCCGTATAGACAATTCCTAGAGATTCGATCGCGCTGCGATTGCCTTTTTTCAATTGTTCGATACGACTTTCCAGCAGTCCGATACCAACAACGGAAAGCGGTTCGGCTTTGGCAGGAATTAAGTAAAAATGACTGGCCAGTAAAGCACTGCGAGTAATTAAACTGTCTCCGGGGGGAAAATCGAGTAAAATCAAATCGTACTGTTTTACAATAGGTTTGAGCAGAACGCGAATGAGATTATTTTCGACATTATTCCAAGTCCGTTCAAAGTCTTGTTGATGAGATTGGGATTTGGTGGAAATTAAGGCAGATAAAACAAAATCATCGTACAATTCTACATCTCCCGCGAGAATGTCCAGACCTTTGATTTGACAAATGTCGCGATATATGATTTGCTCAAGCGATAAGCGTTCTTCTGTTTCCGTTCTAATCGTTTGATGAACGAGGGTTTTCAGGGTGCGTCTTTCCTGTTTTAACTTGGCAAAGTATAACGGTGGCATCATGCTGAGGGTCGCATTGATTTGGGTATCGAGATCGACAATGAGAACCCGCTTTTGGCGATCGCGTGCCAGACAAGTCGCCAAGTTAACCGTAATGGTGGTTTTCCCCACACCCCCTTTCATGTTCGCGATCGAAACAATGTATCCCATATAGCTGCGTTTCGTATTTGCCAACCTCGATCATAGTCCGAAGTTGGAGTTTTGGGGAAATATTAGTTTTGCTTTTGCTCCTCATCTTCTTAATATCCTCAGTATTGTAAAGTTTAAGCAAAAATATATAT
>JBFRWJ010000385.1:0-9335 GCA_051439525.1 Spirulina sp.
AAGAAAAGTAGCGGCAACTTTGGGATTATGTCTTGAAGGAGTCAGTAGCGGCGCGTTGACCACGCCTGTAAGAGTCCGTTATTGGACTACTTCCGAATCCCCGTCTCTTTAGAGCGGGGAGGGTCAATGCCTGTTCCCTAACTGGTGACTGGTGACTGGTGACTGGTGACTGGTAACCAGAATTGCCTATAATAACTCTAAAACGGTATCGGGCGAATCACCTTGCTGGCACTCCTCAATCAAATTCGAGAAATTATCCGTCGTTGGTGGTCGGAATTTACCCTCCAAACTCGGCTCATGGCGGGAGCAACCCTCGCTGTCTCTTTATTAATGAGCGGTTTGACGTTCTGGGCCGTCAATACCATTCAGCACGAGGCCAGCATGAGCGATACTCGTTTTGGACGGGATTTAGGTCTTTTACTGGCTGACAATGTTGCCCCTTTAATTGCCCAGAACGACCTCACAGAAGTCGCTCGTTTTTCCAGCCGTTTTTACGGCGGTACATCCAACGTCCGTTATCTGTTGTATGCCGATACCAATGGGGAAATTTTTTTCGGCATTCCCTATAGCGTGGCAGAAGTCCAAAATTCTCTGACTATTAAACGCCGCATCGAATTGCCCGAAAACTACGCTCGGGATGCCAAATTTCCCATGACTCGCCAACATAAAACCCCGGGGGGCGGCGTTACGGATGTTTTTGTGCCCCTCAACTATCAAGAACGATATCTCGGAGTGCTGGCGGTGGGGATCAATCCCAATCCCACGGTTGTCGCTTCCTCCCATTTGACCCGGGACGTGACCATCGCCGTATTTATTTCTATCTGGGCTATGGTTCTTTTGGGAGTAGTTTTTAATGCTCTCACTATTACTAAGCCTATTAAAGAATTGTTGATGGGAGTGAAAAATATTGCCGCCGGAAATTTCAAACAGCGCATCGATTTACCCTTGGAAGGCGAATTGGGAGAATTGATTTTTAGCTTTAATGAAATGGCCGAACGTTTAGAACGCTATGAGGAACAAAATATTGAAGAATTAACCGCAGAAAAAGCCAAATTAGAAACCCTCGTCTCGACGATCGCAGACGGTGCTGTTTTGCTCAATAATGAGGCAGAAATTATCTTGGTCAATCCAACGGCACGGCGCATTTTTGGCTGGGAAGGAAAAGAAACGATTGGTAAAAATATTTTACAAGAACTACCCCTCTCGGTGAGCGCTCAATTGACGCGACCTCTACAAAACAATGCCAGCGACCGAGACGATCGCGGCGATCGCGACGAAGCCCTCGCCCCCGGGGAAAAGCGATCGCATCAAGAAAAAGAAAAAGACGAGTTTCGTGTCACGCTTTCCGAACCCACCGAACGAACCATTCGCATCCTGTTAACCCAAGTCTTCGATCGCGATCGCGAAAATGTCAAAGGGATTGCCATGACCGTACAAGATATTACGCGAGAAGCCGAATTAAATGAAGCCAAAAGTCAATTTATCAGCAATATTTCTCACGAATTAAGAACGCCGCTTTTTAATATCAAATCTTTCATCGAAACCCTTTACGAATATGGTGAGGATCTCTCGGAAGAAGAACGACAAGAATTCTTGCATACGGCCAATAACGAAACCGATCGCTTAACCCGTTTGGTCAATGACGTTCTCGATTTATCTCGCTTGGAATCTTCAAAAACCTACACCTTAGAAGCGGTTGAAATCGATCGCCCCATCGAGCAAACCCTCCGCAGCTACCAACTCAATGCCAAGGATCAACAAATTGCGATCGGGTGCGAAATTGAAGCCGATTTGCCCCCGGTTTTAGGACATTACGATCTCCTTTTGCAAGTTTTTGCCAATCTCGTCGGGAATGCTCTAAAATTTACCGAGTCTGGAGGACGGGTTCTCGTCCGCGCCTATCAAATCGACCTCGATCCCTTGACAGACCAAGGCGAACACCTCCAAAAAGTTCGCGTTGAAGTGTCCGATACGGGAACCGGGATCGATCCCGAAGATCGCGAGGCCATTTTCGATCGCTTTTTCCGGGTGGAAAATCGCGTTCATACCCTCGAGGGAACGGGATTGGGGCTATCTATTGTGAAAAACATTGTCCGTAGGCATCGCTCTCACATTAACATAGTGAGCGAACTGGGATTGGGGAGTACATTTTGGTTCGATCTAGAAATTTGTTCCTCTCCCAATCCTTCGATTAGAGCCGCAAAAAATCCTCACAAATCTATCAATTCACTTTGATTTCATGAAACGAACAATCGCGTTATTATTCTTCGTCGGCTTGTTGGGAGCTTGCGATCGGCAGGCAGCTCGGCAATCACAGAGCAATGCAGTCAATTGTCCCACTCCTCCCGCATCGGCGATCGCGTTGGTTGCCCCTTCCCAACAGGATATTCCCAACTATTTTAATTTCCAAATCCAAAATATTGAAGCGAACGAAGATATCATCCGCTTTCAAAGTCCAAACTACGATTTTGTCTTCTGTCGGGGCAATCGCAACTGGACGGTAGAGAAAGGAACGTGGGTATCTTCCGAGCCCGTCTTTGGGGGAGAAGTTCCCTATCAAACTGTGGAATTTCAAGGGCAAACCTATCAATATCGCGCCATATTAGACCCAGATTTTACCTCGGGACGGCGATCGCAAAAAGCGGTTCTCGAACTCATTCCTCCCGAGGCAACAGAACCCATTATTACAACACTCTACACTCTCGAAGACATTCAAAAGGCGAATTTAGGTTTCGATCTGGCCTATCCGGAGTTTGTCAGTGCCCTTCCCGAGGGAGATCGCTTGCTCATTTCGATTTCTGCACCTCGCGGGGAAGGATTTGCAGGTATTGCGACCCTCGCCTTTTACAATCCCCAAGATCGAACCGTTGAATTAAAACAACCCGAGAAAATTAAGGGACAAATCATCACGGACATTGCGATCGCGGGGACGGGGGCCGATCCGACCATTTGGATGACCGCGCAGCTATCGGGAGAAGGGAATCCCTATCTCCCCGGTATGGGTTTGGTTTCCTACGATCTCGACTCCGATACCGTCACGGCCTATCACGTTCGCAATAGTCCCCTCGTGGGTGCCATTCCCACCAAATTATGGGTTGATGGGGAAGAATTATGGGTAGGAACGGGAAATGGAATTTGTCGGACGGATTGGCAAGAAGCAACACGAGCCGATCGGTGGGAATGTTGGCGTTTTGCCGTGATGGCCGATCTGGCGAATGGTGGCGTAACGGTGTACGATCGTTTAGCTGCGAAAAAACCCGCCCTCACCCTCGAAGCCGATAAAGTGGAAGTCCTGTGGCGTTCGCCCCTCACCTACGAGGAAAATGCGGCAGCGCGATATGAGATAGTCTACGAAGAAGGATTTACCACCTCAGTTGCTGAGGGCAAATCGACTTGGCCACGAGAATATGGAACTGAAGAATATTTATCGCCCCTATACTGGCCGGGAGCGGAATGGCATTGGAATGGCAAGCATTTCCAACGCGGATTTGATGAAGTATCCTTAAATCTTGTGGGGGGAGGTCCGTGGGGTATCGGACAAACAGGATTTAATCCAAAAACTCCTCCCGATGTTGCCGCAATACGAGGCAATTTAGATTTGCTGGAATTAACGGGGACGAAAACGGAAGTGCGCTATCACTCGGGTTGGGTCGATGAGGCGTTATTGTCTCCTTATGTCGCGATCGTTCCCACCCAACCCATCTCCAACCCTCAACCCAACCCGCTTCAGTGAACAATGAACAATGAACAATGAGCAATGAACAATGAACAATGAGCAATGAGCAATGAACCAACAACAAATAACCAACAACAAATAACCAATAACCAATAACAAAATCCGTGAATCTCGATCGCTATTCCCATTTAAAGTCACCGATCCACCAATGGGAACAGCGTTCTAAATTGGTCTCGTTATTGACTTTAATTTTTGCTTTTGCTTTTGTCAGTCATTTACTGTTACTGCCGTTGATGATTGTCATAACGGCGGGTTTATATTTTTGTTCTCGCCTTCCCTTGAGATTTTGGCTGACTCGGTTGCGCTATCCGGGTTTTTTTATTGCTGCAATGGTCTTGTTTTTGCCTTTTGGGGCAGGAGAAACGGTGTTATGGCAATGGGGATCATTAAGTCTCAAACAAGAGGGCTGCGAGGCACTGATCTTGATTCTGGTGCGATTTGTGTCTATTCTCACCGTCAGTTTGGTGTTATTTGGCACGGCCCCCCTAGGCAACAGTTTAAAAGCAATGCGATCGCTGGGCGTTCCCGTTTTAATTGTAGATATGGCCTTGCTGGCCTATCGCTATTTGCAAGAGTTACAAGAGATGCGCATTAAAATGCAAAGAGCCATGCAGTTGCGAGGATTCCGACGCGATCGCTTGACTGGGAGAAATTTAAAGCTCTTGGCACAACTAACGGGAATCTTGTTAATCCGAAGTTACGAGCGATCGCAACGAGTATACCACGCGATGATCTTGCGGGGCTACGGTCAAGACAAATCTCCAGACAAAAAAGGTTTTTATAATCTCGATCGCTTCAGTTGGATCGCTTCCAGCATCACTCTCAGTATTGCTATAATTTTCTTTCTTCTGGAATTAATCATGAGTTATTAGCGATCGCCGTTCGCTGATAACTGTTCATTGTTCAAGGGTTTCCACTCGAGTTTCTTGGAGATCGAGTTTGTTGGAAACTTCCTGCAAAAATTGTCGCATCTCTTGAAAATCTTCTTGAGTGGCAAAGTTTCCATCTTCAAGAATACGGCTTTCGATAGACTGAATACAAGACACTAAACCCGCCGCAAATTCATAACGGGTTAAAACGCGATCGCCTTGAAAAGTATCATCGGGATAGCCCGTAAGACAACCATAGTTTTGTGAGAGATTTTGTAGGGCTTCATAGGCCCAATCCCCCGGAAAAACATCTTGATTTTGAGCGAGTTGGACGGGGTTGGCAAAAACGGAGGTTTTGGCTATCAAAAGTTGACTCACAAAGACAATTGTAAGAGGCGCGATAAATTTAAACATTTTCTCCTCCCAAAATTTAATTCAAGAATTTATATAGGGCGCGATCGCGTCAACTGGGTCGCTCTAATATTAGCTTAAATATCGAGAAATAACTTCTAGTCTTGCTGTTATTTTAACTAGATGGTTTTTCATCGAGTTGTTTTTCATGAGTTGCATTTTGGAGTTGCTCAATTTGTTCGCGGAGTTGTTGCAATTGTTTGCGATTTTCTTCAATCGTCGTGTTTAAGTCTTGAGGAATTTGTTCGCGCAACTGTTTCAGTTGAAGCTCTTGATTCTTAATATCTTCTTCTAAACGGTTGAGATTCTTTAATATTTCTTCTTTCGCTTCTAAAGATTTTTGGGTTTCCTGACGAGTTATTTTTTCTTGGAGCAAAAGGCGATAGGAAAACCAACTCGCAACCCCGAGAGAAATTAAAATTGCGACAACTAAACCACTGACTAAAGTTTGTAGCAAACTGCGCAGGCGATCTACTCTGCGGTAAATTGTTTCGACTTCTAATTTCAGATTAACGTGTTGTTCCTGTAGGTTTTCTGAAGATGCTTCGTTGGCGCGATCGAGATTGATTTGTTCGGGTTGGGGACTTGAATTGGGGGAAGTTTGTTCATTCATGATCGGATGGGTAATCGGGAATTAAAAATTTATAGCGAACTAGATAGACATGGGGGAATCAATATAAACAATCGGTTCGGGAGTGGTAAAGGTAAGATTATAAGCAGCGAGTCTTGTCGCGATCGTATCATTGGCTAATTCTAACAAACGCTTGCGTAATTCGACGGAATTTTTACTCGATCCGGTCAGGAAAAAGATTGCTCGGACGCGAGTTCCCGTAGTCTTTTCTAAGGAAGTAAATTGTACTTGCGTACTGGCTTTGTCGAGATCGCGAAAGACTAAACTTGCCTCTTCAATAATTTGCCGAACGAGAGCGCATTCACTCTCTTTTAAACGTTTCATAAACTCGAGGCATAATATGGCCATAATTTTTTTACCCCGACTAATATTTTCAATATTTAAACCAGCCATCATGGAATTGGGAACAATCATGACTGTATTGCGAGCAACAATGCGAATTTTAGTCGATCGCAGTCCAATAGATTCAATGCGACCATAGATATCTTCCGCAAAGGGATTAAAGGTAACGCGAATGTATTCTCCCGGAACATAGGGGCGATCGAGATAGAGTTCTAATGTCCCAAAAAGGCGTCCGAGGGCTTGCTGAGACGCAAAAGCAACAGCTACCCCCCCAACTCCTAAACTGGCTCCGATCGCAACGAGATTGAGTTTTAACCCTTGAGCAAAAATAACAATCGCAATGAGAATGATGACAATATAAATCAGCGTTTCAAAAACCAGAACGACTTCGTTCACTTCTCCAAACCAACGCTTGACCAAACTAATAACAGATTGGCGGATAATTTGTCGAGTGGTTTGGGAAGCAAACCAAATAATACCGATGGATAATGCGGAATAGATAAAGAATCCAATAAAAGTATAAAGCTCGTCATAGGCGCTGAGCAAATTCAAACTGATGGCGATGACAATTAAGGTACCAATAATGGCGATCGCCTTTTGAAAAGGGCGAATAAAGCGATTACCGATTTCTTTTGCGTCAATATCGGTATATTTTTGAGTGAGTTGTAAAAGTTCTTGCAGGAATTGAGGCAGCCATCGCCCAATAATGGGAGCGATCGCGGTAGTTCCCAGAAATAATCCCAATCTTAAGACGAGATCGAGAACTTCTTGCAGAATCTCTAGATCGAGTTGACCGAGTTGACCGAGCTGAACAATTTCTGGCATAAGCTAGAGCGTTAATAGCAAATTTTAGGTAAATTCTGTTAGAAACCTGCACGAAAGCGCATAAAAATTATATTCTCATGGGTTGTGTAATATCAACAATTTTTTCCTCGAATTTGAATTCAATACCATAGTTGTGTAATTTTTCAATAATGTTTGCACGCGCAATTTCTAAAAGACTTTTTCGCAATTCCATGGAGGTTTCTGCCGATCCCAAAACAAAGAAAATTGCTTGGGTGCGAACGTAGTGCTGATCTGAAGAATCTACTTCGTCTTGGAACATAATTTGGGTGAGTTGAGAATCAATCCCTAAAATTTCTCTGGTACTGTCTAAGATGAGTTGGCGAATCAGTGCTTTTTCTTCATCGGACATGGTTCTAAAAAAGAGAAGATCGACGATTAAAACGACTCTTCTGGCTTTCGTTAGATTTTCAATGTTCGTTTGCGCTAAATGACTATTGGGGACAATAACTAAAGTGTTTTTTCCAGATAGTCGAACTTGGGTAGAACGCCATCCCGTTGTCTCGACTTGACCGATAATTCCTCCAGAAAGATGAATATAATCTCCCACATTAAAAGGGCGATCTAAATAAAGAACAATACTCCAGAGAATTTGTTCGAGAATCTTTTGGGACGCTAGGGCGATCGCAGCTCCAGCGACTCCTAAACTGGCCAGTAAACCGATTAAATTAATTTGGTGGGTTTGCGCAAACAGAAAGATTACAATGAGAACGAGAACGGCTCTCGCGGCAAATTGAGCAAGGGCTAGGAGTTCGCTGTTAATATTTGTTTGGTCTTTGATAACGACTTCGAGAAGATAGCCTTCAAAGAGATTATCTAAGAGTTTAAACCCGATCGCGCTAATATTAATGGCAATGAATAAACTCAAGGGCAACTCTAAGATCTTCAGCCAATTCGGAATCGCGATCGCGAAAATACTCCGATCGATGACTATGAAGAGAATCAGCCAACTCAGTCTCTTTTGATAAGGAACAAAAACGGTTTCAAAAATTTATTTAATTTCTGGAGAAGCCAGTTTTTGCACGAGCATCTCGATCGCTTTGGGAATTTGGAAATAAATGAGACTTGCGATCGAGATCGAACCTAAAAATAAGGTTAACCCAATGAGTAAAGCTGTGTTCAAGCTAACTATCTCTGGGATTTCGATTCTTAAGCTAATAATTGCTAGAATACCATTCATGGAAAGGAACGCAGTCAAGCGATCGCGAGTTGATTGGAGCTGAATGTCGAGAAGTCTCGCACCGCGATTCGGTAAGGGACTTCTGTCAAACTTGTCATTTATGATATCATGAAATTGTCTTAAATCATCTCTAAAGATGAAAAGTGCAAACTCATACAAGCGACATTCAAATGAGGAGCAAAACCCGATGAGCGATCGCAGGTTTCATTAAAACGGAGAAAACTACAATGGAAACGACAATGACTGCCAATTTGTTGAAGCAACCGACGCAAAACAATACGACTCTCTACGATCGCGATTATTATTTATGGATTCGAGAAACTGTGGAATTATTGCAGCAGCAAAAATTCAACGAAATCGACTTCGCGAATCTTATCGAAGAAATGGAAGATATGGGAAGAAGTGAAAAAAGAGCGATAACCAGCAGTCTCAGAATTTTGTTAATGTACCTGCTCAAATATCAATATCAACCGGAAAAACGGACAAACCGTTGGTTATTTACGATTCGAGAACATCGCAAAAGAATTCAGGACTCCTTGAAAACCAGCCCGAGTTTAAAACGCTACTACGAGGAGATTTTTCCAGAATCTTATCAAGATGGGAGAGAATTAGCAGCTGATGAAACGGGTTTAGCGATCGCGACTTTTCCAGAAACTTCTCCATTGACCATTGAAGAAACCCTAAATACTGCCTACTTACCCGAGGAGAAATAAAGTTATGACGTTAAGTAATCTTGTTCTTACCAAATGGTCGATCGCCGACTATCACCAGATGATTGCTTCGGGAATTTTAAACGAACGTCAGGTTGAATTATTAGCAGGAGAAATTGTTGAAATGAGTCCGGAAGGTCCTCTGCATACGATCTATGGGGAGGGGTTAGCCAACTATTTAAGACAGCGTTTATCGGGACGTGCGTGGATTCGAGAAGCACGTCCGATTACCCTGACAAATTCCGAACCCGAACCCGATATTGCGATCGTGCGATTACCTTGGTTTCAATATAGCGAACATCACCCTTATCCCGAGGATATTTTTTGGATTATTGAAGTTTCTGATTCTACTTTAGCAAAAGATCTGACAGAAAAACAACAAATTTATGGACAAGCTGGCATTTTAGAATATTGGGTTTTAGATATTCAATCGCAAAAAGCGATCGTCTTTCGAGATCCCAACGTCAATGGTTACAGCACTCGACAGGAATTGAGGGAAGGAAATCTAAATTCTCTTGCCTTTCTGGATGTTGAAGTTCCCATAGAAAGCATTTTTTCAGGTCAGATATTAAACTAGATTCGATCGTGATTTTATTTTTTAACAAATTTGGCG
>JBFRWJ010000386.1:0-13258 GCA_051439525.1 Spirulina sp.
TTGACACATAACTGCTCCACCAAGTGGCAAATTTTTGTGGAAGTGTTAGTCTGTTAATTGAGAGTATTTTCAAGTTCTCGATCGCGCGATTAACTCAGAAATAAATTCTCTTCCACTCGAGGTTCGAGGGATTATGAAAAGACGCAATTTTTTACTTTACACCCTTTTATTTACAGTGGGTTGTCCGACAGCAAATGTAACGTCTATCTCGGACGTTACATTGCCCGAAACCTTAACGTTTACTGTCACGGACGTACAAGGGTTAGAGGAGTTAGAAGAAGACTACTGGCGTGACACAGCTAAAATGGTGCATTAGAAAAATCCTCTAATCTTTATTGCTCATGTATTTGAATGAAAATCTATTGCACTAAATTAGTCATGTCACGCCACTAGATGGAAAGACTCTCGCTTCGGCTGGTGGCGATGGAACCATCAAACTCTGGAATGTAGAAGTCGATCTCGATGCGCTGATGATTCGAGCTTGTGACTGGCTTCGCGGCTACCTAACCCATAACCCCAATGTTAACCCCAGCTATAGAAAACTCTTAGAATCTCCTGTTTTTGTCCGCAGCGATCGCACCTAAACTCAAACAACCTGCATTCATCGAGGGAACAATTACCATCGCGATCGCACCCAACAAAATCGAAGAAAATGTCATAATGAAGTGCAATCTGCGATCGGATTTTCCCCATGCAAATTACCTTAAAGCCCGAACACGAAACTTTCATCAAGACCCAACTCGCACAAGGCAAATATCAATCTGCCGATGATATTCTAAGCCAAGCTCTAACGCTGCTGCAACGACAACAAGATTACGAACGGTGGATGAGCGAAACCCGCCAAAAAATTGCCGATGGTGTAGCTGCCTTGGAGCGCGGAGAAGGAATAGACGGAGATATTGTTATTGCCGGACTGCGCGATCGCCTTCACAAAACCGACATTTCCTAGCCCATGAAACAATATATCATTTCGCCTCCTGCAATTCAGGATTTACAAGCGATCGTGGACTATTTTTCCACAACAAGTGTTGAAGCAGGCGAGCGATTTATCGGCAAATTTGAGGCATGGTGTCAAAAATTACGAACTTTCCCAACAATTGGCAAACGCTATGATGGTTTGCGTGTAGGATTGAGAGGAGTAGTTATTGATGAATACATTTTGTTTTACCAAGTTACGGATGATGTCGTTGAAATTGTCCGAGTCGTACATGGAAAGCGCGATTTAATGGCATTATTTAACCCAGAATAAAACCTTCGATACCTTGAGATTCAGTTTCTTTCAAAACATCTAACATTATCGCGGCTGCTTCACGAGCATTATATGGCGACCAAACCTGACATTCTGAATCTTGTGGAATGAGATTAGATATATCGTCAGAATTTTTATCGACCTCGCATTCCTTTTGTAAAGAAAGAATGATCCAATCTGCGAGCGATTGTCCCGCAGCATTTGCTTTTTCTTGCAACATCTCATAGAGAAAATCACTTAAGTTCAATGTTAATTGTTGACTCATAGAAAATTGTAATCCCAATTAAAATATAAGGCGATCGCTAGCGATCGCTTACCTTCTCCATTCTACAGGATTGCAGAGGCAGCACGACTGCCCCTAGAATCAAATGACTTGCTGTCGGGCGATCGCAAAGCCAATCTATCGAAGCGATCGCAGCCAACCCAACTGTTAAACTAAGCCGGGCGATCGCTCACCCGACTCGTCTTCAAATCGGTGCGCGATAGTTTCCCATCACACCGCTCCTCTTCTGCCGTTTCAGAAGAAACGCCTTATAGCGAGGCATTTGGGGATGTTTGCCCAGGCGGGAACTCCAGTCAATCAAATGCCCATCCATTGGAGAAGCATAACCCGTAACCTTTGTATGCCGGACAATTTTCGTGTCAGCATGGTTAGCGAGTTTGAGAGGATTGTCCAAGTGATTGTGAGTCGCAAAGCACCAGCGATCGCGACCGATGGTTCTCCAATATTTGCGAGAAATCCATTTCCACGATTTATTGGGATGTCGGCGTTTAGCCCAACAAGTCAGTTTCTGGTACACTAAATTAACGTCAGTTCGGGTTAAGGCGATTTTGCCTCTCATTTTACGAGGGAATGGGAGTTACAGCTAAGGAGAGAATCAGGGTTTTAGCTTATCCCGAGTTCACTTTAGTTAGTATTGGTAGTAGCCACTCGCCTTGAAATTGAAGCCGCTCATCGATCGGTAGGATGATGAGCGGCGCATTCCCATTGTTTTGACTCACCTATAAAGTGTGATTTAGTGAGATAGTAACCGATCGCTACTCCCGCAAAAATCGCTCGGTTTGTTGGAGATTGTCCCGAGCCGCATCATAGTTGGGGTTCAGTTCGATCGCCCGTCGGAACTGGTCTAAGGCAGCATCAAACTCGCCCCGTTCGCGCAGGGCCAAACCCAAAGCATTATAAGCATAGGCATTGCGGGGATCCCGTTGTAAGGCTTGCCGATAAGTCGCGATCGCTTCCTCTAAATTGCCTTGACGGTGGAGGACGGTGCCCAATAAAACCCAAGAGGGAATATTGTTGGCATCGAGTTCGATCGCTTGACGGAAGGATTCTTCGGCTTTTTCTAGATTCTCCAGTTCTAACTGGGTCAAACCCAATTGATAATAAATACCAGTAGCCTCGGGCGCGAGTTCGAGGGCTTCTTGAAAAATCCTCTCAGCTTCCTCGAGTTGCCCTTGGTTTTTCCGAGTCATGCCCAAAAAGAAGCGCGTTTCCGCCGAATCCGGGCGGGACTCAATTGCCTCTTGGAATAACGCCGCTGCCGCCTCGCGATCGCCCCGTTGCTCGAGGGCATTGCCCAACTTCAGGTAAACCTTGGGATTGTCGAGATTGAGTTGAATGGCGCGACGATAGGCGTTTACCGCCCCATCCCAATCTTGCTTTTGTTCTAACGCCGTCCCCAAGTTGTAATAACTCCACCCAAAATCCGGCTGCACTTCAATCCCTTGACGGAAAGCCGCGATCGCTTCATCGAGTTGACCTTGTTGGATCAGAATCGTCCCGATGGCGTTATAGGCACCGGCATTGCGCGGTTCGCTCGCGATCGCCTGTCGATAATGAGATAATGCGTCTTGCCAAAGTCCCTGCTGTTCGCGAATAATGGCGAGGTTATTGTGAGCGAGGGCGTATTCGGGATCGAGTTCGATCGCCCGTTCGTAAGCGATCGCCGCTTCCTCCAGTTGGCCTTGGCGTTCGAGTAAATAGCCCAAATTGCTGTGAAAGACGGTAAATTCCGGAGCGACTTTGACCCCTTGAAACGTCAGTTCGATAGCTTCTTGCCAATTCCCCTGTTGTTGTAGGAGAGAACTGAGAAATAAGTAAATTTTCGGATCCTCGGTATGGCGTTCCAATGCCTCCCGATACACTCGCTCTGCTTCCCCGATATCGCCCCGAGCCGTGAGGAGCTTGCCGAGGTCGAGATAGGCGGAAGGGTTGGGAGCGCGCTCGATCGCCTGTTGCAAGGAGGCAATTGCGGCATCGGGTTGCTCTTGTCGGCGTTGAATTTTACTGAGGGCGAGATAAGCCGTCGAACTGCCTCGGGCGGCTTGTCGGGCATTTTCCGGTTGATTTTCCTCTGCAAATCCGGCGGCGAGATCGTCATAGGTTTGAATGGCAGCTTGAAAAACCGCGATCGCCTCCTCAAAGCGCTGTTGTTCGGCGAAGATGCTCCCCAGGCGGAAGAAGGCAACCCCGGAATTGGCATCGATGCGAGCGGCTTGTCGGAAATAATCCAAGGCCGCCTCGAGATCCCCATCTTCGGCGACGGTATACCCCAAGCCTACATAAGCAAGAGAGAAATCGGTTTCGATTTCTAAAGCTCGCTTATAAGCCGCGATCGCTTCCGGGGTATTCCCCTGACGCTTAAAAACATTGCCCAAATTGACATAAAAAATGGGAGCATTGGGTTTGAGTTCGATCGCTTTTTGGTAAGCGGCAATAGCTTCGGGATAGTTCCCCTGCTCCCGAAAAACCAACCCCAAGGTCGAATAAGCCCAAGCATTGTCGGGAGCGAGGGATAGGGATTTTTGCAAAGCCGCGATCGCCTCGTCGTAGCGTTCTTGTTTGCCGAGGGCGCTCCCCAATTCGAGGTAAGATTGAGCGTCGTTGGGATCGAGTTCGATGGCTGCGTGATATTGAACGATTGCTTCCTCCCATTGTCCTTGTTTGACGTGAATGTAACCCAAACCATTGCGAGCCACGGCATGGGTATTGGCGGCGACTCCGGGTAAATCGATAACGAGAGTCTCCGGCATGGCGAGGACGCGATCGAAGAGCGCCTTCGCTTGCGGAAAATCGCCGCTTTCAGTGAGGGCAAACCCCAAACCGATATAAGCAAGGGCATATTCCGAATTGAGTCGGATGGCGTTGCGGTAAGCGCCCAAGGCGTTTTCTAACTGGCGATCCCCCATAAAGGCAATGCCCAATCCCGTGTAGGTTTCCGGGGCATTGGGAGCGAGTTCCAGCGATCGCCGATAAGCCGCGATCGCTTCTTCGTATCTATCCTGTTCTCGCAGGGCATTGCCCAACTGATAATAGGCAAACGCATTGGTGCGATCGCTTTCAATAATTTGCTGCCAAATTTGTTGGGCGCGAGAGTAGTTTCCGGCGGCAAAGGCAGCATTTCCTTGTTCTTGTAATAATTCTAAGGTCTGTGCGAGGGCCCATTGCGGGGTAAGGGCAAGGGAGCAACCCAGTACCAAAAGGCTCAAAGTTCGTCTCATCGCGATCGTGATTCCCCAATTCCTGATTTTTCTTAAGATATATTACTGAAAATTTTCATCTTGTTAAATGGGTGGTGACGTTCTCCATTTCGAGGATACGAATGATGCTATTTTCGAGGGCAAGCTGGAAATCTGGGTCTTGGCATCCGGAGTCGGTTGACCACATCCCGTTGGTGGTAGCGAGGGAAAATCAGGGTTTTCGTGTTGAGGGGGTCTTTGGGTTTGCCTTTGCTGTTATTGTTACCTTTGTTAAGTCGAATACGAAAGGGATTCATCGCAAAAAGCAACTCGAACTCGTTACCATATTGCTAAACTGAGTTATGGAGTCAATGCGAGATGCAGCCATCCCTAAAAATTTCGATGTTGAGTATCGCGATCGGGTTGCTGTTTGCGGCAGATGCGATGGCGCAGGCTTTTATGAGACACGAACCCACCTTTTTTGACGAGGGGAGAGAGCAGCTCGAGGAAAGGGTTCAGGAATTGCAGCGATCGCAACCCGAACCCATCCTGACGATCGACGCAAGTATTCAACAGTGGCAACCGATTTCATCGCGAGCTGGGGAATTCTATGTCTGGGCCCCATTGGGAATCTTGTCTGATGATACCGAGACTATTCCCGTCGGGAATCTGTCGTTAGAGTTTAGAATCCTAGCCAGTCAGACCTCAGATGGCAAATTTGTGGTTGCCTACGCAGATGCACCCGATATCGAGACTTCTCAGCTGTTTGCTGCAGTGAAGGATACTTTGGTCAAGCGTACTGCGTTTGAGATCCGCTCTGTGGAGAATATCGAGGTTGATGACGGTGTTGGAGAATCCCTCATCTTGGTCGGAGATGCTGAGTTAATATCAATTTATCTGCTCTTGGGAAACGAGCGAATTTATGTCGTTGGAGTGCGACAAAAAGGAGGGAATGAGCCATCTGAAGCCGCAACTCAGTTTTTGGAGTCGTTTCGTCCCCACGACAATTAGAACGGTAGAAAAGCCTTCTCAATGGTTCTTACTAACCCGAACAACGATCGCGCAAAATCTCCCGAATTCGCTGACGGAATAAGCGAACTGCCGATCGCTGTCCTATCTCATAACTTTGTTCGATAAAACTGGGAATTTCTGCAATAGGTAAAAAAGGAAATGCTAAACTTTCTTCTCGTTGTTCGTAGCGATCGCCGATTAAATGATAGACTAAAAAACTTTGTCGAGTATAGCGCCATAATTCAGGAACGCCTAAAGCGGCATAAAGAGATAACTTGTCGATTGATGAGTGGGTATTATCCGATTCTATTGCTAAATCTGGAGGAGGATCGACAGCAAGATCGATTCTTCTTCCTCTAACTCTCGACTCATTTTGAATGTAAAAGCAACCATCGGGTTCGATAAAACGCTGTAAATCTTCTCGCTTTAAACGTCACGATCGCAACTTCATGATTTCTACTTCTAATTCATCGGCGATCGCTTCCAGGAAACTTTCTAACATTCCTGTGGGAACTTCATGTTCTTGCAATGGCATTCTCAACTCTAATACTCCTTCACTGTAAGCGATTAGATAAGCGCGATCGTCGCCAATTTCTGCCAAAAGGGTTTTAAACGTTGACCACGTGACTCCCGAAAGGGTTAAATTTCCTTCTTTTTCCTTGGGTTTGGGTTGAGGGACTGCAATCATATCTCATGTTCCTCTCTGTCTCTTTAGTAATTTTACACTAACGATCGCGTTTTGAGGAGAAACCACAGAGGCACAGAGAACGCAGAGATTTCCTTGGGAGCAAGACGAGTCGGAGGGGTTGTCCGGCTTCGTTTAACAGGTTTACCCCAACTACGGAGCGTGAGATTGAAAATTAGAGTGGGTCAGTTTCCCAATTGCCAATTGCGAATTGATATTGGGTTCGAGCGCCCAGTCTCCAATTATAAATCGAAAATTGCGCATTTATATTGCATCATTTTTTACAATAATTGAGAATAATTCTTAAAAAAAGTTGAATGCTGCAAAAGATTATCATTTAGGGCGATCGCCGTTAACTATAAGACATCATCTGGGTTTCCGGTTCTATCCAGGGAAAGAGAAAAAAAAATTTGTTGTCAATAATTGAATCTTTTTGCTATTGTGGGACTATCAACAAAATTCTTTAATGAGAAGGAGAGGGCTTCATGGTTGTCACGACTGGCTTGGTACGTTCTTTGAATGAAGTCGAAGAGAACGTCGTTGGGTTGGACAAAAGCATCACCGTTCCCGTTTGCGAAGGCTTAAACATGGTCTTGGCGAGCTTTCAGGCTCTATACCTACAATACCAAAAGCATCATTTCGTTGTCGAAGGCTCTGAATTTTACTCTTTGCATGAGACGTTTAACGAGTATCGCGGCGACGCACAAGATTGCGTTCACGAACTAGGGGAACGTTTGAACGGTTTGGGAGGCATTCCCGTTGCCAGTTTCAGCAAACTTGCCGAGATGTGCTGCTTCTCTCCCGAAGAAGATGGTGCCTACGAAATGCGGAGTATGGTGGAACACGATTTGGCCGCCGAACAAGCGATGATTAAGTTATTGCGCAGCCAAGCCGCACAAGCCGAAAGTTTGGGCGATCGCGCCACCCGCTATATGTATGAAAAGATGTTGCTCGACACGGAGGAGCGGGCATATCACTTAAGCCACTTCCTTGCTTCTGAGAGTTTAACGATGTCCTTTGTAGGTAAGGGCTAAGGTTTCCTAGCGATTTCGTCAGGAAATTTTAGACAATTCCCGATAATCCCCTATCACAATTTTCAATTGGATAGGGGATCTCGCTCTGAAAGAACGAAATTGGCAATCCTCTCAGCCTCTCATCCCAAATTTGTGCGAGTTCGAGATCGCGCAATCCTTTCCTGGCAAGGAGATGTCAAAATGTACGGGGTAAGAGTTGCACAAGAGAAGAATGCCCACACTCAAAAAAGCGATCGCTTTCTGCGTTTTGCCCCTGCTCATTGGGGCAACGGGATGCAGTCCGAAGGGAAATAACGTCGCGCGATCGCAACCCCAACAACAAGATAACCAACCCATCGCCGTCAATGTAGAGATTGCGCGATCGGGACGCTTAGAAAGTCCCGTTGAATATATTGGCAGCACCCAACCCTTAAAAATTGTCTCTCTGCGCGCCCGAGTGGAGGGGAGATTATTAGTTTTAGGAGTCGATATCGGCGATCGCGTCCGTCGCGGGCAAGTTTTGGCGAGATTGGACGATAGTATTCTAGCCGCCAGTGTCAGCGAAGCCGAAGCACAACTCGCCGCTTTCAACGCCGAGATCGAACGGGGACGCACGCAAGTCAATAACGCGCGCACGGAACTCGAACGGGCCAAGATCGAATTAGAACAGGCAAAAAATGATGCAGAACGCTACGCCGCATTAGCTCGAGATGGGGCGGTTTCCCAAAGAGAAGCCGAACTGTTTCAAACTGCCGTCGCCGTTGCCGAACAAACCGTCAACGCAGCGCGAGAGAACATTCGCAGTGAAGAAAGAGCCATTGAAGCCAGTTCGGGACAACTCGCCGCACAACAGGCAATTTTAGCGCGGGAACGGCAACGCCAAGCCTTTACTCGTTTAACTTCTCCCATCGATGGCAGAGTGTTGGCAAAGGCGAACGAACCGGGAAACTTGGTGACTCCCGGGGAAGAAGTCCTCACCTTGGGGGATTTTAGCCGCATTAAAGCCATCGTCCCCCTTTCCGAGTTAGATCTGGCCGGGGTGGGAGTGGGACAACCCGTCCAAGTGCAACTCGATGCCTTTGGCGATCGCATTTTTCCCGGCAGGGTGACGCGCATTTCTCCCGTTGCCGATCCCACTTCCCGTCAAATTCCCGTCGAGGTGACTTTTCCCAATTTTAGCGATCGCATTGGGAGCGGCTTATTAGCCAGAGTGACGTTTGCTCCGAGAGGAACCCCTCAAATTATCGTTCCCGAAAGCGCCGTCCAAAAATCGGACGAAAAAAGAGGGGTGTTATTTGTCGTACAGGGAGAAGATCGGGTGCTGGCGCGAGAGGTCTTTCTCGGCGATCGCGCGGCGGGAAAGGTGGCAATTCTCTCCGGGATTTCTGAAGGCGATCGCTTTGTTCTCAATAGCGCTAAACCCCTGCAAAATGGCGATCGAATTCGCCAAAGCATTCTTTCCCCTCGTTAGAGATTTCGGTTAAAGTTTGCTGTTCGTGGAAAGGGAGATCGAATCGCCATAATCCCAACCCAACCGATCTCGAGCGCTGCCGCCATTTACCGCAATTTCCACCCATCCATGACTGCCAATGAGAGAAATTAACTCCCCGAAAGGGCGATCGCTGTAGGTATAACCGGCGGGAATCTCTCCCCCCTGCCATTTAATCCCCCATGATTTCCCCGCCACGGAGGAGGCAGGAATATTGCTGATTAAATTGCCAAAGCGATCGATATACTGAACGCAACCGAGAATTTCTGCATTGCTAAATTGTAAGGGAGGCAACGCCAAACGAGTTAAACTCTGGGGATCGATCGCCGTCCCGATCGCTTCTAAAGGGATGCCATTCGCTAAATGCGCGCCAACCGGGGCAAAAATGTCTCGTCCGTGAAACGTAGAACTCGGAGAAGCAGTCCGCCAATAGTTGGGGTTATCGAGTCGGACGGCCGCGATCGCTTTCCCCTGTTGTAAAATTCCGCTCAACAGTCCGTTATCCGGGGCGACAAAGTAGCGATCTTCAATTTGTACCGCGATCCCCCGGCGATCGCTCCCCACTCCCGGATCCACCACCGCAACGCAAACGGTGCGAGAGGGAAGATAAGCATAGGCATTCAACAAGCAAAAACGCCCGGCAGCAATATTTTGGGGGGGAATTTGGTGGGTGAGATCGATAACGGTTAATTGGGGGTTAATTTGCGCGATCGCTGCTTTCATCACCCCAACGTAAACATCTTGCAAGCCAAAATCGCTCAGCAGTGCCACGATTCCTCCCGGTTTCAATTTTCGACCCTCCTCTTCGTAAATTTTTTGTAACAAATTATACCTCTTTCCCTCAAGTCACGATATCATAACAAATAAGCAATCAAACCATACCCTATTCATGCAATCGGAAGGATCTATGATGAATCAAAATCGCAAAGAAGTCTTAAAACAGGCTGCCGCTACCCATCGGGATAGTTTACGGAAAAGTTTGCAACACCGCATAGAAGCCGCTCGGGCTGCCGGTAACGATCGATTATTAAAGAGTTTGGAAGCCGAAGCCGCTTATTTAAAAATGAATTAAGATTTACCCCATTTTGCATTGCCAATTGAAATTGTTAGGGGTGTTGTGCAGGAAAAGAAGAAAGAGCGATCGCTAATCTTTCTTCTTTTCCCTTTTAATGTTTGTTTGCTAATATTTGTTTTCTTCTCCAACCGAATGAATTCGCACTTGTCGGGCGCGATCGCCGGCGAATTCAAGATAAATTTCTAAATAAGTCGGCGGTTTATAGGGCAAGCGCTCCGCCCATTCGATAGCGGTAATCCCCGGAGTGACTTCGCTGCCTTCCCAATAGATTTCGGGATTAATCTCCATGACATCCGCAGGATTTAACCGATACAAATCCAAATGATACAGGGGCAAACGTCCCTCTAAATATTCATTAATTAACGTAAACGTCGGGCTAACAATGGGATCGCGAATGCCCAACGCTTCACCGATGCCTTGCACCAAAGTCGTTTTTCCCGACCCCAAATCTCCAAAAAGAAGAATCGTCGTACGAGCCCGAAGCGATCGCCCCAACTCTCGCCCCCATTCTAAAGTTTCTTCTGCATTATTTAACCTCATTGCCTTTGGAGAACACATTCTGCATTAAATAGGCTTGAATGTTTTTCGCTAATGCTTCGGCATCGGCTCGGGCGGTATCCAACGTACTGTTGGGATTGACGGGAATTCTCAGGGTCACGGCAACCCAAGGAACGCGCTTTTTGTGGACTTGTGCCCGTTGGTCGAGCCAAAACCAACGCACTGGGGAATAATGACCGCCGCGATTCCAAGCATACCATTCCAGCACGACAACGGTTTTCGCAATGCCGAAGGGAGACCGATGACTCTCTCGAGCGAGGAAAAAACGGGCTTTG
This sequence comes from Spirulina sp., assembly GCA_051439525.1. Lineage (GTDB taxonomy): Bacteria > Cyanobacteriota > Cyanobacteriia > Cyanobacteriales > Spirulinaceae > CCY15215. Next base: position 10,815 of record JBFRWJ010000386.1, read on the forward strand.
ACCTCAGCTTTTGTTTCTCCAGCTTTGACGGTAAATTGGAGAGGGCGTTGGGAATCGATATTCCATTTAAAAAAGCCGTCCATATCGACCCATTCTAGTGCGGGCTGCTGTTTTGGACCGCTTTGGGGCAACAAAAAGAGCGTGACATCTCGACGATCGCGGCGACGGAGAATTTGTCCCATCCATTCGTAACCGCCAATTTGGATATTGCTGCGTTCGATGGTTTCCCAACCTGCTACCTCGATCCCTTCGGTACGAATGCTGCGAATTTGTCTGAGATTCTTCACGGGGAAGGGCTTTTGCCAAGGAGCTTTGATTTCCCAAACCGGGAGTTTGAACCCAGAAATGGAAAGATTGCCCCATTGCCCTTGGAGATAAGCGGGAAAGGCCGCGATCGCCATCACTACAAGTAAAATAATCACAATCCCTAATTTTGCTTTTGCCCCTCGTCCTTTGAGAGAAAATCGAGGTGGGAGAGATTTAGACTCGGATTTAAGCGGATTCATACCATTCAAAATTTACGATTGGACTGATGGGACGCGATTAACGATCGGACTCCTCCGATTTTCCCTCTGTCTGGTCTGCTTCTGGGGTTTCCGAGGTTGAGGTTTCTAAGGGTAAAGAAGACTCTGGCTCGGACTCAGAAGGGGCATTTGGGCGAGATCTGCCGGTAACCCAAGTCAATAAATCTTTGGGCAGATCGAGAAGGGCACCATAATCCAAAATGCCGGCAACGCGCTCTTTTTTATAGTAAGTGTCAAAGCGTTCGATAATATCGAGCCAAACCACGACGAGAGCCAGCATTCCCAAGGAAATCAAATCCCCCCCCAGCCCCTCGTGAGTCCAAGCAAATAGCTTGGGAAAGCCCATACCGTGTAAATAAGCCAAGAGCGTATTGCGACCAATATTCACGCTCACGCTAATAATGACCGTTCCGACGGCTAAAGCGACGATTTTCTTCCGCGATCGCCACAGTCCCGTCCAGTGGAGTAACATTGCCGCGACATAGAGACTGGTGAACAACATTTTCAAACCCGCACAATAGGGGGCAACCTCGACTAATTTGTCTCTGACCGTAATATAAATTCCTTCGACGGCCAGTTCGGGAACGTTGAGGGCATTGAGAAAAAAACCTGCCGTCCCGGCAATAAATTCTTGTAGGGGTAACGTAAAGGGGGTGATGAGATAGGGAATGCTATTCGGGGTGGCAAAGAAAACGAGGCCGAGGGAAAAGGCATTGAGATTCAAGCCCGGAATCCCCTTGAGCCAAAGGCAGATTCCGGCTAAAACAATGGGGAAAGAGAGATTGACCAGTTCTGCCGTCCCGGAAATATAGAAAATTGCCCCGATCGCGAGTAACCCGGCTCCCAAGGGATGGGAGCGATCGTCCAGGCGCTGCCATTTTTGGCGATTTCCCCAAGCGATCGCGGCCGCATAGGGAATGCCAATTAAACCATGACTGAAATATTCGTGTTCGACGCTGATACTTTTGTTTGCCCAACCGTCAATCCAGTGGAACAACAAAGGAAGGTAAAGCAGGAGGAGCAACAAGGTAATGACGATATTCAGCCAATGGCGATCGAGGAGTGTGGGGAGTTTTTCTTGGCTTTGCATGATAACTCTCAGTCGTTTGAAGGCAATCTATCCTGTTATAGTCGATGTTTCTGAAGGGAACGTTAAAAATTTGTAATTTTTAACGCGGCGATCGGGTTTAAATCTCTCGATCGGATAATTTTGCGCCATGTTCTTCATAAAAAGAAAGGGTCTTCAAAAGTTGTAACGCCGACTGGTAAGATTCCTCAATTAACTCCTCTTGTTCTTCTGGAGTATCGACGAAATCTTCCGTCATCAATTGCAACAATCCCAAAATGGCATTCAGTCGGGTTCTCACTTCATAGGACAGGCGGATTCTCAGTTCGTGAGACGCTCGCAACGAAGCTCGGATCAAGCTGGCGTTGGTGGGCAAAATCACTTTGGCGGCTTTTTTGCGGCCGAATTGCATTCCGTAGAGTTTGGCATATTGTCCCTCCCGGGCGAGTAATTCCTCGTGGTTGCCCAATTCAACAATTCGCCCTCCTTCCATCACGGCAATTTTATCGGCTTGTCGCACGGTGGAAAGGCGGTGAGCGATGACGAGGGTGGTGCGATCGCGGCAGAGTTCGTCGATGGCTTGTTGAACCAACCGTTCGGAAATGGTATCCAAAGCGCTGGTGGCTTCGTCGAGAATCAAAATCTGGGGATCTCTCAAGAGAGCGCGGGCAATCGCCAAGCGCTGTCGCTGTCCTCCCGAAAGCATCACCCCGCGATCGCCCACGTCGGTCTCGAATCCCTCGGGTAATTCCATGATAAAGTCATAAGCATTGGCCCGTTTGGCGGCCTCGATAATCTCTGCTTCTGTTGCTTCGTTTCGTCCATAAGCAATGTTATAGGCGACGGTATTGTTA
>JBFRWJ010000387.1:0-6988 GCA_051439525.1 Spirulina sp.
GGATGAAGGATGAAGGATGAAGGATGAAGGATGAAGGATGAAGGATGAAGGATGAAGGATGAAGGATGAAAAATCTCTGACAATCAATAACCAATAACCAACAACCCATAACCAACAACAAATAACCAACAACAAATAACAAATAACAAATATGAACCCTCTTCTTATAGGTAAAGGACTCCCGCCTTTTGATAAAATCGAACCCGCGCACGTCGTTTCTGCGGTGAAGCAACTCTTAGAAGATTTAAACGCCGCACGAGTAAAACTGGAAGCCTCAGCTACTCCAACTTGGCAGGGCTTAGTCGAACCCCTCACGGAAATTAGCGAACGCTTGACATGGACGTGGGGAATTATCGGGCATTTAATGGGGGTAAAAAATAGTCCCGAACTGAGAGAAGCCTATGAAACCGTTCAGCCGGATCTCGTTCAATTTAGCAATCAACTCAGTCAAAGTAAAGCGATTTATCAGGGATTTAAAACCATCCAAGAAAGTGAAGGTTTTGCCAGTCTCGAACCCGCTCAAAAACGGATTGTCGAGGCGGCTATCCGCGATGCAGAGCTTTCTGGAGTGGCTTTAGAAGGAGAAAAACAAGAACGTTTTAATGCGATCGAACTCGAATTGGCAGAATTATCCACGAAATTCTCCAATAATCTCCTCGATGCAACCAAGGCCTTTAAACTCAAATTAACGAGTCCGGATGAGGTCGAAGGTCTGCCGGAAAGTTGGCTGGCTTTAGCTGCCCAAAACGCTCGGGAGGAAGGAGAAGAACAAGCAACGTCTCAAGAAGGTCCTTGGCTGGTTACTCTCAATATTCCTTCCTTTTTTCCTTTTATGAAATACGGAAAGCGTCGGGATTTGCGAGAGAAACTTTATCGAGCCAGAGTCACCCGGGCTTCTCAGGGAGAATGGGATAATAATCCCTTTGTCGATCGCATTCTAGTTTTGCGCAAAGAACAGGCAGAAATTTTAGGATTTTCCAGTTATGCCGAGGTCAGTTTAGCACGAAAAATGGCCCCGGATGTGGCCGCCGTGGAAAAATTATTAGAAGAATTGCGATCGCCGGCTTATGCCGCCGCTCAAACAGAGTTAGAACAGGTGAAAGAATTCGCCAAAACTGAGGATTTAAAACTCTGGGATGTCCGCTTTTGGTCGGAACGACAACGGGAAGAAAAATTCGCCCTCAATGCCGAAGAATTGCGCCCCTATTTTCCTTTACCGCAGGTGTTAGATGGCTTATTCGGCCTCATTAACCGCCTTTTTGGGGTAACGATTTCTCCCGCCGATGGTGAGGCTTCGATTTGGCATGAAGATGTTAGATATTTTCAGGTTAGCGATGAAACTGGAGAGGCGATCGCTTATTTCTTTCTCGATCCCTACAGTCGTCCCGCCGAAAAACGCGGGGGAGCCTGGATGGATGATTGTATCGGTCGGGGAAAAATGAAAGAAAATGGCATCATTAAAAATCGCCTTCCCGTGGCTTATATGACCTGCAATCAAACCCCTCCCATCGATGGAAAACCGAGTTTAATGACCTTTGAAGAAGTGGAAACTCTCTTCCACGAATTCGGTCACGGGTTGCAACACATGCTGACGAAAATCGACTATCCCCAAGCCGCCGGAATTAATAATATTGAATGGGATGCGGTGGAATTACCCAGCCAATTTATGGAGAATTGGTGTTACGATCGCGCGACTTTATTGGGGATGGCCAAACACTACGAAACTGGGGAAACTTTACCGGAACATTACTATCAAAAGCTCTTAGCCGCCCGTCACTATCAAAGTGGTTTATCGACCCTGCGTCAAATTCATTTCGGGTTGTTAGATATCGAATTGCACCATCGCTATCAACCCGATGGCCAGGAAACACCGCGAGACGTGCGCGATCGCATTGCTAAAACCACCGCAATTATTCCCCCTTTACCGGAAGATGCTTTCCTCTGTTCTTTCGGTCATATTTTTTCGGGAGGTTATGCGGCAGGTTACTATAGCTATCATTGGGCAGAAGTGTTAAGCGCCGATGCCTTTTCTGCTTTTGAAGAAGTGGGTTTGGAGAATGAAAAAGCCGTGATGGAAACGGGACAGCGTTTTCGCAATACGGTGTTAGCTTTAGGAGGAAGTTTGTCCCCCATGGAAGTGTTTAAATCCTTCCGGGGTCGCGAACCGAAAACCGAACCTTTATTGCGTCACAAAGGTTTAGTCACGGTAAGTTAATTAGAGTTAGTTCATTATCTGGGGTGGATTTTTTCCACTCCTTGACTGGATTTAGCGTAATAAACTTTTTCTCATTGGTGGTTTTGATTTTCTCTTAGAGACTGTTTATAAAATAATATAAATATTAAGCCCGTAGCCCGTAGGGTGCTGTTAGCGACAGCGTAACGCACCATTTTTTAAGCATTGAGGTGCGTTACGTTCCACTAACGCACCTTACATGGATTTAAGATTTGCTTTATGAACAATCTCTTAAATACTCTCGGTAATACTGCTAAAATTAAACGCTTTGACCCGCACTCCCGGAACGACATTGTCCTCACAGCGTCGCACGGAAGTTAAGCCATCAATATCTCGCAACATCTCGGGTAAAGATTGGTTAAAACGCAAATTTTTCACCGGATAAGCGATCGCGCCATTTTCAATCCAAAACGTCCCATCTCGCGTCATTCCCGTCACTTCCAAGGTGCGAGGATTGATATAGCGAACGTACCAAGAACGATTCACTAAAATCCCCCGTTCGGTTGTTGCGATGAGATCTGCTAAACTCGCTTCGCTGCCTTGCATGACGAAGGGAAACAAGCTACCCGTCGGACGCAGATCGTGCTTTTGCGCCCAATAGCGGCTGCAAGCGAGGGTTTGCGGGATGCCTCGGTTAATAATTTCTAAGGTAGAATTGGGCAAACCATTGGACAAAAATCCACTGGCTTGTAAGAGAGGATGGGCCGGATCGCGCCAGACTTGCACGAGAGGACTAAAAAGAGGCTCTCCCAAGCGATTGCCAATGGGATGCCCGGCTTCATCCGTGCGAGACATAAACGATCGCCCTTCATCGGCAGCCCTCGCATCCATATTCCAGATCGTCCACGCGAGTAACTCGGCAAAGGCAGAAGGGGCAAAAATGACGGGGTAAACCCCCGGAGAAATGTCGCGAGGATTTTGCGCGGCTCGGGCGCGATCGATGGTTTCCTCCGTGGTCGAGATGAGGGGAAGTTGCGCGATCGCAAAGGCGGTATTGTTACCCCAACTCGAACCGTTGTCCCCTCGGGCGGTAAAACTAAAATCCGCTTCCGTTAAGCGATCGCAGACTCGCAGTCCCGCCGAATTGCCTACCGCTTCCAAGCTCACTTCTGTACTCAACGTACCCGAGCCTTCCATCCCGGCCTTGCGGGAAAGCGTGCAAACGCGATCGAGCATCTCCCCTCGCGATCGGGGGGACAATATTGCCGTTGCTTCGTCAAAAGCGGGGATTCTCCCGTCGTAGGTTTGCGGAGACAGCAGGGGAACCCATTCGGGATCTTCCGGGGCAAAACGGGCTAATTCTTCCGAACGATGAAGGGTTTCCCGCAGACTCTCGGGGCTGAGTTCTGTGGTGGAAGAAGACGCAGTCCGCTTGCCAAAATAACTGGTAATTTTCAGTTTCCAGTAACTTTTCGCTACATTTTGACCGATCTGATTTTCCGAAAAACGACTGAGTGCGGATTCTCCTGCTTGGAGACTGACAAAAACGCCGTCGGATTGAGATTGTCGAATGACCGATTCAATCAGAGAAAGGGCTTGGTCTTCGCTTAACGGGGTAGAAGAAAGAATTGCACTCATACTCATTATTTTTGGGGTTGCAAGGAGAATTTTAGAGGATCTATCGGTTCTGAGGCGATCGCTTCTGCTTATCTTATCTCGAAAATAAAAAAATGTTAAATTTTGTTCTCAAAAAATTAAGGTTGCGTGGCTTTCATTTTTAAGATTTTTTATCTATCATGAGACAATATGCTAGGACTGCCAACGCTCCCTGAATCCTTCTACTTGAAATTGCCCGTGTTCGATCGCATCCCCGAAAAACAAGTTCATTTCCTTCGCTGGCTGCTGACGATTGGCTGGCTGATTTTGATTGTTTCTTTATTTTACGATCCGGTTTCCCCCTATTTAACCGAGCCGGAAAATACTTGGAGTGTTTTTCACCTCGATGCTGGAATATTCGATGCCGAAAAATGTCAAGAATTCGTCACGGTACAAGGAAAATGTCTTCCCGAACAACCTTATCCTTTAGGCGCCAAAATCTTTTGGGTAATGGTCGTTCCGACAGCCATTTCGATCCTGCTCTTTCTCGGTCACGAAACCTGGCGCAGAATTTGTCCTTTGGCATTTATGTCGCAAATTGCGCGGGCGCTAGGCAAACAGCGCAAGCGGAAAAAACTCAATCCCAAAACCCAAGCAATTCGTTATGAATTAGCCAAGGTTCGTAAAGATTCTTGGTTGGCTCGCAATCATTTATACTTGCAATTTGGTTTGCTCTGTGGGGGGTTATGCGCTCGGATTTTGTTTGTTAATTCCCATCGACTCTTATTGGGGATATTTTTTGTTTTGACAATTCTCAGTGCCATCGCGATCGGGTATTTGTATTCTGGAAAAAGTTGGTGTCAATATTTTTGCCCCATGGCTCCAGTGGAAATGATGCTTACCGGTCCGAGGGCTTTATTCGGCAGCAAGGCGCATCAAGGCGATCGCAAAAAAATCACCCAATCAACCTGTAGAGCGATCGATAAAAGCGGGACGGAAAAAAATGCGTGCGTGGGCTGTCAATCTCCTTGCATTGATATTGATGCCGAGCGCAATTATTGGGAGATTGTTAACAAACCCGGTCGCCGTTTTATTCATTACGGTTATTTGGGATTGGTTTTGGGCTTCTATCTTTACTATTTCTTCTATTCCGGGACGTTGAAATACTATTTTTCGGGGGCGATCAATCACGAAGAAAACCAATTACAAACACTTCTCGACCCCGGATTTTATCTGTTTGGACAGATCGTTCCCATTCCCAAATTGATTGCCGCTCCTTTAACGATTACTGTATTTGTTCTCTTGAGTTATTTCTTGTTGAGACAAGTCGAGAGATTATATTACAGCTATCGCCGCAAGAGAGGTAAACCTTTAAGTCTCGAACAGATCCGGCATCAAATTTTTACCCTCTCGACTTTTGCCGTTTTCAATATTTACTTTATTTTTGGCGGTCGCCTTTTGGTCGAATTGTTCCCAGTCTGGTTACAATTCATCTTAAATGCGTCCGTGATTGCCGTGAGTGCGCTGTGGATGTATCGGACTTTAAATCGCACGTCCCAAGTGTATGCCCGAGAAAGTTTAGCCAATAGTTTGCGCCGTCAGTTAAGCAAACTTAATCTGAACTTGCCTAAATTCTTAGAGGGACGTTCGATCGCGGACTTAAAACCCGATGAGATCTATGTTTTAGCGAAAGTATTACCCAGTTTTAGTAAAGAATCGAGTTTTCAAGTGTATAAAGGGGTTTTACGAGATGCGTTAGAGCAAGGCAACGTACAACCTGCCAATAGTTTTGAGCGACTCGAACAATTGCGCTTGGAATTAGAAATCAAAGAAGAAGAACATTACAATCTATTAACGGAGTTGGGAATCGAAAATCCCGACCTTCTCAACCCAGCAAAAACCAAAACTAAAGAAAGCCAATTGCGTCTGGAAAGCTATCAGGAAGCCCTAGAGTTGCAACTCTTAGATTTGTTAGAAATGGGCATCCCTTTATCCGAAGCGATCGCCCGTCGCGATCGACAAATCCGCATCTTAAAACAAGAATATAGCATTACCGTTGACGAGGAAGAAGCCTTACTGGCAGGATTGGCAGATCCGGGAAGTATGGTGGCTCAAAAAGCAGCAGGATTATTAGAGTTATTGCAAAATTTAAGCCAACGCGATCGCGCTTTGCGAGAGAATATTTCCACTCCCGATGCACCTGAATTTATTCTGTTGCGATCGCTGTGCATTGACAATAAACAGAAAATTGTCTTACAACAATTATTCTCGATTTTAGAGGTGTTGGGAGAGGCACCGGAAGCACAAAATATTGCCACCTCGATCGCTCGATTGAGCAAGTTAGAAAGCCGAGAAAATATCCTCAACCAACCTCGCTATCATTCCTCTGGCTGGGAAGGTCTCGACAAGAAGGTATTGGCAATTCTCAAGTCTTCACAGAACCCAGAAAAGGAAGCGGAATTATTGAATGCGATCGCGATTCTTGAGGAATGTCTCCAAGAATTAGAACCCCTCATCCAAGCAGTCGCACTCTATGCAATACACCAACTCGATCGCCAGAAAGGGAAGCAACACGCAGAACAATTTTTGCGCTTGGTAACTTGTGATGAATTGGTTCGAGAAACAGCAGAACATATTTTGCTAGAGAAAGAAGAAAGATTGACAAAGGAAGATTTAGTGCGATCGGGAAGTCTCGACCAAACCTTGGGAAGTGTGGAAAAGTGGCTATTACTCCTAGAAATTGAACTGTTTCAAGCCGTTAAACCGGAGATATCTCTTGAATTGGCTCGGGAGTCGGAAATTTATTTCTATCCTCGAGGGGTTTATCTGTGTCAGCAAGGGGATCTCTCCCATGAACTATTTTTATTAATCGAAGGGAGTGCTGATGTTACCATTTTGCAAGGCGATACAGAAGTAACTATTAATACAATTTCTGCGGGAACCGCGATCGGCGAAATGGGCATTTTAACCCGTCAGACGCGATCGGCAAATGTCGTGACTAGCGCCGAACAAAATCGCGTTCTCGTGGTCAAAGCAGGAAAATTTGAAGCCGCTTTGGAGAAAGATAGCGAAGTCACCAAACAATTATTATTGGAAGCTCTAGCACGCTTGCAACGATTGACAACACGAGTACAAAATACAGTTCCAAAGTCGATTACAAAAAGAGTTAAAAATCAGAAGATGGCATCGATTTTGGAAAATCTCATGACTATGGATAGT
>JBFRWJ010000388.1:0-8135 GCA_051439525.1 Spirulina sp.
GCAGTACCCTCAACCCACTCGTTGTCAGGAGACGACCCATGCGACGCAAATTAGCTTCAGTCCCGACCGTGGCAATTGCTGTCTTTAGCATTTCCTTGGGCGATTCGGCACTGGCGGACAGCCAACAAGTTTTGGCTATTAGTTGTAAGTCCTGTCACTCTGGCGGTCTCAATCCCATTAGCCCCGACCGAATTTTGGAGAAAGAAAATTTCGAGAAACACGATCGGTTGTCTGAAAACGCTATGTTCCAACAAGACATGAAGGGAATCGGGGCAATGCCTTTATTTTCCCGTGTGAGCGAGACGACTCTGCGAGAAATAGCTGCTTACATGATGAAGCAAGCTAAAGCTGTCTAGCCCCATAAATATTGAGAGTTTCACTTTCTTACAGAGGGGAAAGAATGTTAGGATTTACATCCCCTCTTATTCCCTTCGGAAAATCAAAAATTTATCTAGATAGCTATATAAATGTCAACTGCGATCGCGCCTGCCATTCATTTTCTCCAACAACAAGCTGCTTCATTACTCATCTATCAAAATGTTCTCGACAATGAAGTGGGAGAAGCATTTATTGCCCTCCTTCGGGCATTACATGATGGTAATTCCGTTCATTGTTTGCAAGCTTACGGCAATTGGTTTAAAACTTTGGCAGAGACGGGTCAGAATTGGCAAGATTACCTCATTCAACAAATTTTATGGGATGATAATCCCTTTAGTAAAAAGGTACAAAGAACTTCTCTAGATGCGTTACCTCCTGCTTTAATTGCTGCCGTTCAATACGACCTGAAAACTTTGCATTCTCTCTATTATTGTCGCGGAGAACAGCTCGGACAATGGGTGCGATCGATCTGTAAAATGACAGAATTACCGGTTGCTTGGCAAATTGAAACAACGCGATCGCATTTCCTCCGCGATCGCGAAAATTGGAGCGAGGTCTTACCCGAATTAGCTCAACATTATCAACAAAATGGGACGGGAATTTTTGCCCGCTATCGTGCCTTTCGTTGGCAAGCCGGACAATTAAAAGGAATTGCTCATCCCGATCCCATTCAACTCGGGGAAATTGTCGGCTACAAAACGCAAAAAGCGACATTAATTAAAAATACAGAATTTTTATTAGCCGACTATCCCGCTTTACACGTCCTGCTTTATGGCAGTCGCGGCTCCGGAAAATCTTCTTTAGTCAAAGGGTTATTGGGGAAATTTAGCGATCGCGGTCTCCGATTAATTGAGGTCAGTAAGTCAGAGTTACGGGATTTACCGGAAATTTTAGAACGATTGCGCGATCGGAGTCAAAAGTTTATTATTTTTGTAGACGATCTTTCGTTTGAAGAAGATGATGAGGCGTTTAAATCCCTCAAGGTTGTTTTAGAGGGAAGCGTTACGGCAAGAGCGAATAATGTTTTAGTTTATGCGACCTCCAACCGCCGTCATTTAATACGAGAATTCTTTGAAGATCGCCCCCGTCCGAAAGATAGCGATGAGGTTCATTCTTGGGATACGATGCAAGAAAAATTGTCTTTTAGCGATCGCTTTGGTTTAACGTTAACGTTTGAGCCTGCCAATCAAGACACCTACTTAGAAATCGTCCGTCATTTAGCTCTAGAAGCCAATATAGGCCTTGAAACAGAAGATTTGGAGTTTCGCGCCAAACAATGGGCAACGCGCCATAATGGACGTTCCGGACGGACTGCCCGACAATTTGTTGATTTTCTCAAAGCAGAATTGGAAATGGGAAAATTGTTTTGAGTTTCGGAGAAACATCTCTAATTGAGTAGAAATTGTAACTGGAAAAACTCAAAAATCTATCGAACAAAGAGATCGTCGCCTCAATTTGCAAGTACCAATCCTAATTCTGTAGAGATTTGCCTCGCTTGTTCCCGATAGTTTTCAGCTTCTTGCTGCTGTTGAGGCGTTACTTTTAAAATTGTGAGAGCTAGGTGGTAGTAATTATCAGCTTGCATGGAACGAAATTCGGTGTTTTGTAATAATCCTTCTAATTGTTTATATTTTGCTAATGCCTCTGCATATTGACCTTGAACATAAAGCCAATGTGCATAGCGATAGAGAGGATAAGCTCTCGACCATTTTTCCTCCTCATTGCTAGAGAAATACAGTGCCTTTTGATAACATTCAACAACAAATTTTATTTGCTTTTTAGAAATGTAATAGTTTGCTAATTCTACATTGAGCAAACTGTGTTGGGTTGTATCCTCTGGTTCGAGTAATTTTTCAGCGAGATCCAAAAGTTTCTTGGCAAGTTCAGAAGATTGCATCGCATTAAAACATCTGGCAGCATTCCAGAGAATATTAAATTTTTTAATGCGATCTTCGTTATTATTATGTTTATCTAAGAAAGTTTGCACTTTCTCAAGCGTATTGGGGTTAGGATAAAAAAGTAAGCGAAATATCTTATTAATCTACCGTTTTAACTCTTGAGAAATGCCACCAAATTTGGCATAAGCTGCAGCCAGGAAGAAATGACGTAAGGCTTTTCGGGGTTTATTATTGTCCAAATAAACTGCTCCCAAACCATAAACAGCAAGAGCTTTCCAATAATGTTGCCCCGATTTTAAAGCAAGTTTATAGGCTTGTTTGCAAGCAGCTTCAGCTTTCGATAAATCGCCAAGATAGCGATACGCTTTACCTGCAATGGAATAGGCAGAAATACGAGCAAAACGCATCTGTTTGATGACCAAATCAGAGTTTGAATCTGTTAGTATCGGGCTGGTAATTTTTAGGATTTGCTCGCTGATGTGCAATGCTTGACTACTTTCGCCAATTTCTGAATAAATTGTGCCGAGGGGAATGAGGAGTAGCGCTTTTTGCAGTCCGGAGAGGCGATCGCAGATCCTTTCGCCGATCGCCATGACTCGTGATATATTATTCCAGAGGTTAGCCGTTCCCCGCAAATTTTCAATTTTATCTGCTGCTAAAACTCGAAATAATAAGATATTGCCACAGGCTTCAAAGTCGTTAATCGTTGCTAAATGTTCGATGGCTTCAAAAGCATATTTTAGAGACTTTTTGGGTTCAACTTTTTTAGTTTCGTAGCATTCGAGATAAAATTTGGCAGCAGCACGGTTAGCGAGCAACCATTCGTTAAACGGCAGCTTTTCCATTCCGACTTCCTCTAGGCTCATTTCTCTTTGTAGTCTTTCTCGAGCTTTAGCCTGCATGACGGAATGAAGGGAATACCTCTCATCGCGCAATTCAATTAAGGCGCGATCGCGCAATGCTCTAATTACTCTATCTTGGTAGTGCGATATCGGTACATCCCACAATAATTCTAAAAGTGCTGTTTTAGGTAAGGTGGGCATTTCTTGATAGCGGTAACATCCCAAGCGACAAAGAAGTCGATACGCTTGGGGATCGTCGTGCTGGAGTTTGTTAAACTGCCCTTTAATCAGGTTATCTAGAGTTGGATTGAGGAGCAAATCGTGGCGATTTTGCTTCCAATACTTGTGTAAATCGCCCTCAAAGTTGCAGATATCATGGGTCAAAATACACATGGCTGCTGCATTGCCCCCATAAGCGCCGTGTATTTCCTGTAAATCAGCATCATTCACGTCAATCGAGCGATCGCTGAAATATTTTTGCCAAGCTGCTTCGTTTAACTCAGCCAACTGATAAGGCTCAACGAAAACGGTAGGTTCGGATAATTGCTCGCGACTGGTAATCAAAGTGACAGCATTTAAAGTTGGATTTGCCAACATTTCCAATAATTCGGCATAGCGGCGATGCTGGAAAACAAAACAACCGTTGTGCAGCGAGGATTCGAGGCGGTCTATGAGAATACCAATCTTTTGTTCGCTGCTTTCGAGTTTACGTTGCAATAGATCTAGAGTAATCCCAAACTCCCGTCCCGGTTCTTCATTAAAATCGCTGTGTAACCAATGTTCTATAACCAATTCCACGGAGATAATGTTTTCTCGCTCCATGGCCAGCTTCAATTTCAGAACCAAATTAAAGCCTTGAGTTTCAAAATAGTGGTGCGCTAGGGTTGTCTTACCAATTCCTCCTTCTCCCCAAATGAGAATTGCTTTCGTCCCTCGGGCGATGATTTTCCTAAGATCGTTAATGGCCTCCTCGCGTCCGACAAAGTTGGGGTCTGGGGGTGGTGGTGGTGGCTCAAAAACTTCTTGCCAATCAACACCAACTGCTTCACAAATCCGTTTAAAGGAATCCGAACCAATGGAGTCTCGCCAAAATTTTCTCAAGGTGCCTTCGGAAGTGCAAGCCGCCTCGATCCAATCGGGATCGGCTTTAGTCCAGTTTCGCTGTTCTCTGGCTCGATCCACAATTGCCGATCCTTGTACGGATAGTCTCAGTGGCATGATGCTTATAATCCCTCCCGTGATGCCTGTTTGGGTCGTTATGTCATCTTTATAATATTGTGAAACATGACAGGCTGTTTTTTTCACTTCGGAGAGTAATTGCACAAAAAGTTAACAGATTGAACGGGAACTGAACGAAAGTTAACAGATCGAACGGAAAACTGAACAGGAAACTGAGCAAATGATGGGCGATCGCGCTTGGGATTTTGCGAGAAGATATATCTAGAAACCAAATGGTGTACTTTTCAAATAGCGAAAAATACATCAGTTAATATTCGGTTCTGTTACTAGGAAAAAATGATGAAAGTTCGTTTTACAACAATGTCTCGATGTGTCTTGTTTTGTTTAGCAGCGATCGCGCCGACTATTCTTGTCCAGCCTGCAAATGCTGCTACTCTCAATGTCCTGACTGTCAACACGGGAGGTCATGGTAGCTATGATTTTCTGACCAGTGGTCGATTCAATAATGTTCGAGATTCACTTTTGAATCCTGTTAACTATGGCACGGGCGGAATTATCTCGGATACTGTGAATTATTTACCCTCGGTAACTGAGTTAAATTCTACCAATCTCAGTGGTGTTGATGTGGTTCTGTTGGCTGGTGGTGCGACAAACCGTTCTGCAAGCGAGCTTGCTGCCTTAGATACATTCATTCAAAATGGAGGGGGGATGCTGGCATTTGGCAACGTGGCTGCTTCCTTTCTCAGCCCAATTCTAGGATCGACTTCTGGCGGATATCGTGATGGAATTGGTATTCAGGTCTCCAACCCTGCAAGCCCGATCGCTAATGGTCCATTTGGCACATTTGCCTCTGGAACATTTACGACAACTTCATTTGGTGGTCTATTCGGAGAGGTCGGCGAAAATGGGACGGTTGGGATTACTCGTGGGGGAGATCCATTTGCGGCTACTTATGATTTTGGTACGGGGCGAGCGGCGGTATTCCTCGACGAGGAAATGTTCATTAGCGCATCTTTTCGTGGTGCGGATGTTCGTTGGAATACGACCCATAACACTTACTTCTTGAATGCCTTTGACTATGTGGCAAATGGCAATTCTGACTCTACTCCTGTTCCCGAACCTTCAAGTTTACTTATGTTGGGTGCTGCTAGTATTTTGGGAATTTCGGGTTTTGGCTTAAAACATCGGAAGAAAGAATGAGTGTTTATCTAGAGGATTGGACTTGATTCAATCCTCTAGTAGCGCGGCACATCCGATTAAAATGTTTACGAGCTTTTGAATTAAACTCTAGAAAAGGCAATAAAAACGGCTGGAAAAATGGGAGAAGCACGAGATTGTTTACAAAGAGTCATAGAATCCGAACAAGTTGCCAGAGAAAAGCTAAGACAAAGCCAACATAGGCTCGCAGAATCTTTACGATCTGAAAAATTGTCTAACGATCGCCTCTATGAAGTTTTACTTCTGATTGGCGACCGAATCAATAATCCTTTAAATGGATTAATGAGCAATCTAATGTTTGTTCGAGAATATTTTGACGAAATTGGTCAAAAGAATGAAGAGTTAGAAGAAGCCTACCAGTCGGCAATAAAACTCGACGAAAATATAAAAGAAATATCACAACGTTTTTCAGTGAAACATAGTAGCTTTTTTCCTGATATTCGGAGATTTGACTTATATGATATTTTACAGAATATGAGTGAAAAATACAGTGCAAAAATTCAGAAAAAAGGTATAGAGTTTCAGCAGCCGGAATGGAGCGATCGCGAACTGATGATTTTTGCCGATCCTGTTAAGCTGACAGACATTCTCGAAGTTTTACTTGATAATGCCGTTCGCCATACTCATAAAGGGAGCATTTCCATAAAAATTCATGTGGAAAATATCGATTTTCATACTCCAAAGAGTTTCTCAGAGAAAACTATTTTTTATCCAAGTGGACAAAGAGCTTGTATCGCTATCAAAGATACAGGATGCGGCATGGATTCCGTACAGTTAGATCGTTTGAATAATCGATGGAGAACAAAAACGACGACAGGATTATCTCTTGTTATTTCTCAAATTCTGCTAGAAATGATGGATGGTATCATGGTTTTTGCAAGCGAAGGAACGGGAAAAGGGACAACTGTTCGACTTTATCTTCCTACCGCTCAAAATGATTTATCTTAACTCCTTTGAACCGGAGTTTCGATTAACTTTGTGCTGCACCTTTTAAAAAAATTGAGAATTGGAAGCCGATCGCACCAACTTGTTATTAAGTTCTGGCGATCGCATTCATTTCTGCAAGAGATAAGTTTAAGGCTTCAGCAATTTGTTCGGGGTTTAATCCCATTCAATCAAAGATTAGAAGCGGAGGATTCTCGCAGTTTTGGCTAAAGGGGCAATTTCATAATGTCCGCGATCGTTGGGGGTCAATTGCCGATAAGTCCAATCCTGCAGATGTGGCACTACGGAATGCGCAAAGCTAGAGGCCGGTGATGCCGGTGGCAATCGTTGTGCTTACCTCGGTAGTAGCGCTGCAAGCGCGAGCCTAGCCTGGGCTCGCACCTCGTCGGGATCGTCATCGGCAGCGATCTGGCGGAGCGCTGTAGTTACCTGCGTGTCGAGATACCGTCCCGCGAGCTGCGGCGTAATATCGCTGCGGACTTCACCGCGGCCTCTGGCCCTAACGAACATCGCCTCGTACGCCTCCCGGAGATCGCCAATTATTGCATTGACGCGAGCCTTCGTCAGAGGTCCAAGGCGCTCTGGCGCGCCGCGCATCTTGACGAGCAGACAGCCCCGAGAAGCGTTCGCAATGAACTCAATCATGACCTCAATGGTCTCTGCGAACGAGCGGTCGGACGCGAGTAACGAGATCTGTGGGGCAATCGCGTTCTCTCGGTATCGCTCCAGCACAGCATCCAGAAGCCCGTCCTCGCCTCCGAATTCTCGGTAAAGCAAAGGTTTGGACAGGCTTGTTCTGCGGCACACCTCGTTAATCGACAGTGCATGCAAACCCTCTTGCCAGTAGTTCTCCATCGCGAGTGCCAAGATTTGTTCGCGTTCAAATGTACGGGGCCGCCCTCGCTTTCTCTTGTTCTGCATTGCAATCGTGCGGATTCCTCGCCAGCTATGCGCCTGAGGTTATTGTACCGACTGATAAGCAACACGAGGTTTTGAATTCCCATTGAGTGGGAGCATCCCGCGCAGGCCTGACTGCGCTCGAAGTCTGACGAGCGACGATGCGCTCCGCAGCGGGTTTGGGCCCAGAAAAAGAAGACGCCCCCTCCGCACAAAAATTTACTACCGAGCGGTAATTTAACATTGACAAACACTAGCCTGACCCTTAGAGTATTAATTACCGATCGGTACAAATTAAAAATCCAGGGCCGCGACCATCCCGCCTTGGAGCATTAAGCCCGGAAACTTGCGGAGGAACGAAGAAAGTGACAACAAATGAATCCCTAACAAACGAACGGTGGGTTCTCGCCAGCCACCCCGATGGATTGGTTCGTGCCGAGGACTTTCGATTGGAACGTACCCAAGTTCGCGAGCTCGAAGATGGCGAGTTTCTGGTTGCCGTCGAGCATATCTCCCTCGAGCCCGCATTACGCACCTGGCTCACAGGTCAGGACTCCTACCTTCCTGGCGCCCGGGTCGGCGATCCAATAGCCAGTTCGGGCGTCGGCAGGGTCGTGCGATCGCGCAACCCTGATTTCCCAGAGGGTGCCCATGTGACAGGGGGGTTCGGCTGGCAGCGCTACGCCATCGCTAGTGTTGCCGATCCCTTGCTACCGCAGCTGCTTCCTGATGGCATCGACCCGACATGGTCACTTAGCGTACTCGGGTTGAGTGGCCT
>JBFRWJ010000389.1:0-12392 GCA_051439525.1 Spirulina sp.
GTCCCAACAATCCCAAGTCTTCTCGGTGTTCCCCTCCAGAAGGGGAAGGCGTAAAGAAAAGGTCAATCTGGCGACCTTCGGAGTGAATCTCTTTACTGGTTTCAATCTGACCGAGAGGAGAAAGGAGTTCGCTGAGATATTGCTTGGCAAACTGGTCGTGAAGAAAGCGAGTCACGGATTCATGAAGAATTATTCAATGGGAATAGCATAACAGAAATCGAGACTGATGTTCTGCCGAGATGCAAAGATAGCTCTGATTCGGGGATTGCGATCGCTTTGGCTGTCAGGGTCGAAAGTCATGGGGGTTTGCCCTCTTACGGTCGATCCGAGCCTGTTTGTTGCGGCTCAATTTCATCATCTCCAATGGCTCTAGCCCTTGTCTGTCGGTTTTGTCTGGCGATCGATGTCAGTTTTGTCGGGTCTTTTTTCGATGAGGTGCGATCGCCAGACCATGAAGGCAAAATCTCGCACATTTGAAAAGTTCGGCAAATCGATCTAAAATATTGCCAAAATTCAATCATGAACTGACAAAAACGATGCCTAAATTCTATGCCAAAACAATTATTGTCAAACATATTTCAGTCGAAGCACGCAATGAATTTGTAGCCCTACAAAAAATGAGAGAATCATTTGTACCTAGTCAGCGACTTGCCGGACATCTCGAAACCGAGGAAGAAATTAGAGGCACGATTGAAGAGAAAAAACTAGAAGATCGAGGAACTCCCGATATTAATGCTGCTTTTGATGCGCTAATTGCAGCCAATAAGGCAATCGAAAGACAGGGTTTTGAGTTGTCAGAGGAAGATAATGCTTTAATTCACGAAACCCTTAAAACTTGCCTGCGGGGTAAACTCAAAAAATAATCATCTTGGGGAATTTAATGAATAGCGAGATAATGATAAAGGACTCAATCGACTCTAGGGCGAAAATTACGATAGCGATAGGGGAACTTTGGCTACAAATCGAGTGAGAGAGTCAAACCGCACGATTTTCTGGAAATGCCATTCCAACAGCCGGAAGCCACCGACATATATTACTATCGTTAAGTTAAAGCACTCCGATCGCGTTTATTATAAAAATGTAACAGAACTTAACAATCTGATTTTCAACCGTGTTTGACTTACTCGATAATTCCCTAGAGCAAAACGCCTACGCAGCCTTTAAAGCAGGACAGGCACTATTGGCCTTGACCCACAAAGAGCTCGCCTTGCAAATCCGTCAGTGGTTTTTTCCACCCTCGGAGCAGAAGACTCAACCTCTCCCTCCCGAAGTTCTGCGCTTGCTGACCGAGGAGCGCGATCGCTCGATCGCCACAGACTGGCAAGATGCCCGAGAGGGAGTTTATCCCGTTGAGATTTTGTTTGACTACAATCTCGCAGAATTTTTACAGACTTATCTTCTCATGTGGCAAGATCATCCGCAAACATGGCAGCGCGTTGCCAAGGGAGAGTATAAAGATTTCTCTCCCGAAATCCAGCAAAAAGAGAAAGATTATCCTCAATATTACTTTCGCAATTTCCACTTTCAAACCGACGGCTATTTGAGCGATCGCTCGGCGGAAATGTACGATTTACAGGTAGAATTGCTGTTTAATGGAGCAGCAGATGTCATGCGACGGCGAATCCTTGCTCCTTTAAAAGCCGGATTGGAAAGCGATTGCGGTAATATTTTAGATGTGGCTTGCGGAACCGGGCGATCGCTACAATTTATTAAAGCTACATTCCCCAAAATGTCACTGTATGGGATCGATCTTTCAGAACCCTATTTGCACAAAGCCAGACAAAGGTTGGGAAGCACTGTTAATTTAAAAGAAGGCAAAGGCGAAGAATTACCCTATTGCGATCGCTTCTTTAGTGCCGTTACCTCAACCTTTTTATTCCACGAACTTCCGCGACCCATTCGCAAACAAATTCTTGCCGAATGTTACCGCGTCCTACAACCCGGTGGAATCCTCGTCCTTTGCGATAGTTTGCAAGCTGGAGATATTCCAGAATTCGATCCGGTTTTAAACAATTTTGAGAGCATCTTTCACGAACCATTCTATAACGATTACGTGCGGGATGATTTACGCGATCGCTTACAAGAAGTGGGTTTTGAACAAATCGAAACCAAAATCCATTTGGTGAGCAAGTATTGGATTGCTCGCAAACGCTAGAATAGAGGAGATATTGCCGATCGATAATCTCGATACTGTATCCTCATACGCGGGAGTTAGGTCGTTTGGCTGAGGAAAATTCTCATTACAACCCAACTATTTTACAAGAAATTGTCGCTGGCGCAAGGGCTATTTTTCCCCTCGTCGTCGGCGCCATTCCTTTTGGTATTATTTTCGGAACGCTGGCCAAAAGTAGCGGACTTTCTTTCTGGGGAGCAATGGGACTCTCTGTGTTTGTTTTTGCGGGTTCTTCTCAATTTATTGCTTTGGGACTGTTAGCCTCCCAAACCAGTTTATCTCTAATTATTTTTACGACATTTGTCGTTAATTTGCGTCATTTACTCTATGCAGTGAGTTTAATTCCCCATGTTAAACATTTATCTCAACGCTGGAAAATTCCCATCGGATTTTGGTTGACAGATGAAGCCTTTGCCGTCGCCATTCATCGTTATCATCAAAGCGATCGCTCTCCCTACAAACACTGGTATTATTTAGGAGCGGCGATTTTTATGTATATTAATTGGCAATTGTCTACATTTCTGGGTTTAACCATCGGTCAGCTCATTCCCAATGCTGCCAACTGGGGTTTAGATTTTGCCATGAGCGTGACGTTTATCGGGATGATTATTCCCTATGTTAAAAATCGCCCCATGTTTGTTACCATCTTAGTATCGGGTTGTGTCTCTTTACTCAGCTACTCTCTCCCTCATAAACTCGGCTTAATGATTGCCGCTTTGATGGGAATTCTAGCTGGAATGTACGCCAATCGCTTACAAAATCATTAATAATTGAAAAAGTGGAATTTTATCTCGTTTTAGGGATGGCTGTCGTGACCTTTAGCATTCGCTACTTGGTTTTAGGGATGAGCGATCGCATTCAACTTCCTCCGCTCATTATTGAGGCATTGCGTTATGTTCCACCAGCGATTCTCACGGCCATTGTTGTCCCGGAAGTCTTAATTCCTCATGGGAATACTATTGAGTTTAACTATACTAATGCTCGACTTGTGGGAGCGATCGCGGCGATCGCGATCGGATATTGGCGAAAAAATCTCTTACTCACGATCGTCGTTGGGATGTTAACATTTTTTGTATGGCAATGGGCGATCGGCAATTGAGAAAGAGCGATCGCAGACCTCGATCGCAATACTCTCGATCGAGAGAAAATTTAAAATATCAAAAAACATCGATTATCTTATCAAATATTCTTTCTTCAGACCCGATGAACTCTTATCATGTGCCGATTGTTACCCAAAAGAAGAGCAAACCCACTCTTTGCTTTTGCCTTTCTCTGTTTAACCACGGGAATGAGTTTAGAAGTCAAAGCAGAAGAATTCTCTCGAGAAGAAGAACCAACAATCGAAATACCAATAATAACAGAAAAACAAGCCGAATGTATTCGCGATCGACAACCCAAACAGTTTGAGTTTTCCGAATGCGATCGCGTTTTACAAGCACAAATCGATCGTCCTGCACTTCCTTCTCGAGAATCCCTACCCGAGGAAAATATTCCGCTTCCTCCTCCTTCAGATCTCCTCAATCCTCAACCTTCGACACCAGAAATCCCCTTCGATGCAGACACTCCCGGGACAATTATCGCGAACCGATTTGAAGTCCGAGGAAGTACGATTTTTAGCCCGGAAGAGTTAGCCGAATTAACGAAAGACTATCTCAATCGAGCTATTGCTTTTCGCGAATTACTCGAAGTTCGCTCCGCAATTACTGACGCATATTACGAGCTAGGATATGAAACCACTGGAGCCTTAATTCCCCCACAAGAAATCACCGATGGAATCATTATTATTGAAGTAATTGAAGGAGAAATTGAGGCGATTAATGTTATGGGAACTCGACGCTTAAATCCCGAATACATTCGCAGTCGTTTGGGTTTAGTCGTCCAGAAACCCTTAAATGTCGATCGCTTGAGAGAAGGCTTACAATTATTACAAAGAGATCCCCTCATTGCCAGCTTATCTTCAGAATTATCCGCCGGGACGGGAATGGGTAAAAATATTTTAGATGTCACCGTTGAAGAAGCCAAAACCTTTAATTATTCAGTTCTCTTAAATAATAATCGAGCGCCAATTGTCGGGAGTTTTCGGCGCGGAATCGGCGCGATAGAAGCCAATGTATGGGGATGGGGCGATCGCTTTTCCTTATTGTATAATAATACCGATGGCAGCAATAGTCTCGATGTCAGTTACAGCGTTCCTTACAGTCCGAAAAATGGTATCATTCGTTATAGCTATGGGAATAATAGCAGTCGCATTATTAACAATGATTTTTCGATTTTTCAGATTCAATCTGATTCTGAATATCACGAATTATACTTGCGCCAACCCCTCCGACAAACCCCCGCAGAAGAACTGGCAATGGGTTTGATTTATTCCTATCAATCCAGTCAATCTAGAATCGGATTATTCGATATTCCCTTAGCATCCCGAGGGGCAGATATTAATGGGAATACAAGAGTTTCTGCCTTGCGGTTTTTCCAAGAGTGGATCAAACGCAGCTCATCCGAGGTATTTTCTGCGCGATCGCAGTTTAGTTTGGGGACAAATTGGTTTAACCCGACGGACAATGATACCCTTCCCGATAGCACTTTTTTTTCATGGCGAGGACAAGTACAATGGATCAAACGGATCGATCCCGATATTCTCTTCATTTTACGAGGGGATCTCCAGTTATCCGATCGCTCGCTTCTCTCTTTAGAACAATTTAGCCTCGGAGGACAAACTAGCGTGCGGGGATATCGTCAGGATCTCATTTTTGCCGATAATGGCTTCTTGGCTTCGGCTGAAGTCCGAATCCCCGTTTTAAGGACTGTAGATGGCGTTTTGCAAGTCGCTCCCTTTGTCGATTTGGGCATGGCTTGGAATCATGATAATATTGCGATCGAGCCGAATGCTTTAACCTCGGTTGGTGTAGGATTGCGTTGGCAGCAGAGTAATTCTCTGACCATTCGTTTGGATTGGGGAATTCCTTTAACCGAAGTCAATACGCCTCGTCCAACCTTACAAGAAAATGGAATTTATTTCTCGATTCTCTACAATCTTTTTCCTTAAATCAAGATTCATCACTGTTTACTAACCAATAAAAATGGCGATCGCAGCTTCAATAAATCCGCAATTTTACTCCATTTTTTCTCCAGAAAGTATTGAAGAGATTATGAGTTCTCTCGAAAGCGAAAAAGAGATTCCCTTTAAGTTTTGCTATCAGGGAAATATGATCGAAGAATGGGAAAAATTTAACGAGTCACAAGAAAAAGCGAAGCTGAGTACTGCCAAAACTGATGATAAGTTTCTCAAAAATGTTTGCCTTCATCTCTTGCAAGCAGAATCCCACTGCGATCGCTGGAATATTGTCGATATTGGTGCGGGAAATCCCGGTTTGGTGAAAAAGTTAGTCGGCAGTTTTCTCGAGTTAGATATTCTCAACGCTTACATGGCTTTAGATATCAGTCCAGAGATTCTCGATCTGTCCCAATCTCAACTGACGGAATGGTTTCCTAACTTAAATTGGCAAGGATATCTTTGGGATTTTGAAAAGGAGAAAATTCCCGAAATTGTAACGGAAAAACGGCGCGATCGCGACTCGGAAAAGATTGATAACTTATACTTATATATTGGCGGGACATTTTGCAATGTTCGCGATCGCGTTGGTGTCTTGAAAAATATTGCCGCCAGAATGTTACCGTCAGAATGGCTCTGCGTGAGTTTTGGCGTTGATTATACGAGTGGAAACGATAAAGAGTTTGACTTTGAAAACCATATTTCTGCGGCAGCTTGTCGTTATATTATCAAACTTTTGGGGATTGACCCGAAGGACGTACAAATTTTGGGCTATTTTGATGAGGACTGGGGAGGATATAAAACAGGGATTCTCTTTAAAGAAGATTATCACCTCGAATTTAATCTTAAAAATGGCAAGAAAACCGTGCAGATCGATCGAGGCGATCGCATTACGGTTTATCGCTTTTTCTCCTATGCGATCGAAAGTGATACGAGTTGTCCGGCGATTTTTGAGGATTTTCACCAAGCCGGACTGGAAATTATATCCTATCGTATTGAAGTCTTACTGTCTCGGGTCATGATTGTTTGTCAGTCGATCGCGATCGACCATGATTAAAAGTAGACTAGAGATCGCAACTTTTGGTACGTTTTCGACTCCTAAATCTTATAAGTGAATCTTCAATTTTTCTCACTAAGCTAAAAGGAAAACCCGGTTCTCGATATAAACGATCGGGAATTCTAGCTTTAATTTCCTCATGCAACTGGGGAAGCTCACTCCAATGGCGACCGCATTGCAAATGGTGAGCGGTATGGTAACCTAAATTACAAGTTACGAAGTTGTACCAGCGATTAGTAATGTTATAGGTCGCTTTATAGGGATCTTGTTCATCCAAACCAGCATGATGATAGTAAGTAACGTAAACACTTATAAATAACAATAGGGTCATCGGGATCATGAAAATGACTAACGTTCTCACCCAATTTATCCAAGCCAGTAAACTTAGGACTAAAGCCGTGAGTACCATATTTTGGATGAGCCTATTACGAGATCTGGGATGCCGTTTACCCACTGCCAATGCAGTCGGGTAAGCTATAATTGCTACCTTGAAAGCATATTCCCAATGGGACATTAATCTCCCACTTTTCGCCTTCCAAGCAGATTCATCCTTAGATTGATCTAAGTAGTTAATATGGTGTCCAAGGGTATGGTGCAGTACCCAAGCTTCTCCCACAACGCCTGTATGTAACCCCATAATTAATTCAATCAGACGGTTAGCCCAAGAAACCGTAAAAAATGAACAGTGTTGATGATTATGATTCCAATTGCATATCCAACCTTTGACAGAGAAACTGGTTATTGTCCAAATAATGGGAATTACAATTGAGTGGCTCAACAGAAAAACGACTAAATCAATTGCAAAAACTAACAGGATGATTGCGATCGGATAATAATCGACTTTTTTTCTGACCAGCATTTTATACCATAAGATAAGTGGATAGGAGTTTACACTATTGGGAATTAAACGATTGAATTTATGCTAAACGAATGTCTTTTCTTTTGAAGATTGTAATAACAACCCGTATTCAATACCTTCAACAACAGCTTGATAAGACGCATCAATAATATTCGTAGAAACTCCTACCGTAGACCATCGTTGCTCTCCATTACTGGACTCGATCAAGACGCGAGTTTTGGCAGAAGTACCTGAATTACTATCAAGAATTCGCACCTTATAATCTGTAAGATGAAAGTTCGCAATTTCGGGATAGAATGTTACTAGCGCTTTGCGTAAAGCTGCATCGAGAGCAGAAACGGGCACGTTTCCTTCGGCAACTTCTAATAAATCTTTCCCATTGACTCCCACTTTAATCGTTGCGAGAGCATTACTGGTAATACTCTGTACCCCTTGCAAAATATCGCAAGTCACTTGAAAACCTTTTAACTCAAACATTTGTTCCCGTCGTCCCAAAGCCGATCGCATGAGTAACTCAAAACTGGCTTCGGCGGCTTCAAATTGATAGCCTTCGTGTTCTAATTCTTTCAGTTGGGTTAAAATTCCCCGTGCTGTCGGATCTTTGGGATCTAATTCTATGCCAAAATGACGAGCTTTGGAAACAATATTACTCATTCCCGCTTGATCGGAAATCACGATCCGTCGCTCGTTCCCGACGGATGCTGGGTTAATATGTTCGTAAGTGAGAGGATTCTTTTGTACGGCAGAAACATGGATGCCGCCTTTGTGAGCAAAAGCGGAAAGTCCCACAAAAGGAGCGTGTTCGTCCGGAGCGAGGTTGGCAATTTCGCTAATCGAGCGACTGGTTTGAGAGAGTTGGGCGAGTTGTTCTTCTTCAATGCAGCGATAGCCGAGTTTGAGTTGTAAGTTAGGAATCAAACTACAAAGATTGGCATTCCCGCAACGCTCTCCATAGCCATTAATCGTTCCCTGTACCATGCGAGATCCTTCCATCACGGCAGCGATCGCATTGGCAACCGCAGTCCCGGAATCATTGTGAGTATGTATTCCGAGTTTGGGTGCTTCACTTTCGTTCTTTAATTCGGGGAAGGCGGCAAAAACTTCTCCCACGATGCGAGTAATTTGATGGGGCAGCATTCCTCCATTAGTATCGCAGAAAACCAACCATTCCGCACCCGCTTCCCAAGCCGTTTTGAGGGTTTTCAGGGCATATTCCGGGTTCTTTTGATAGCCGTCAAACCAATGTTCTGCATCGTAAATGACCCGACGATCGCGATCGCGAAGATACTCAATCGTATCTCGAATCATGGCTAAATTTTCTTCTAAACTGGTTTTTAATCCTTCCGTAACGTGCAAATCCCACGATTTCCCAAAGATCGTCACCCACCGCGTTTCCGCAGCCAAAATCGCTTGTAACATTTTATCTTCCGAGGCCGATTTATTGGGGCGACGAGTCGAACAAAAGGCGACGATTTCCGCTTGTTTGAGGGGTTGCTCTTTCAGTTTCCAGAAAAATTGGACATCTTTGGGATTGGCTCCGGGCCATCCCCCTTCAATAAAAGGAATGCCCATATTATCCAATTTATGGGCAATTTTTAACTTATCTTCAATTGAGAGTGCCAGTCCTTCTCGTTGCGCTCCATCTCTGAGGGTTGTATCGTATAGCCAAATCCGATTATCCATGACTGGGAAACAGTTGATAGTTGACAGTTGATAGTTGACAGTTAACAGTTGACAGTTGGGAATGAGCGATCGCCTTAGTTAAAGAATATCAATAAAAACTTGACAAATTCAAAGTAATATGCAAAATCCACAGCCAAAGGTAAAAGTCAGCGTTTGCGGAAAAATCATTGAGTGCGATCGGGGAGAAAACCTCCGTAAACTTTTATTAAAACATGAAATTCCGCTTTATAACGGAAATTCACAAATCATTAATTGTCGGGGGTTGGGAAGTTGTGGGACTTGTGCGGTAGAGATTGAAGGAGAAATCTCAGAGCCTAACTGGAAAGATCGCGGACGGCGATCGCTTCCCCCTCACTCTCCGGACAGAAATCTCCGTTTAGCCTGTCAAACCCGAGTGTTAGGAGACATAACAGTCAAAAAATATCAAGGATTTTGGGGTCACAAAGACCAAATTCAATGGTAGTTTTTCACTGTTTACTGTTTACTGTTTACTGTTCACTGAACTAGGCTGCTGTTGAAGTTTTGTCATCTTCTTCATGTTCGACCCGGAAAACGGTTGCGTAAAGATTGGCAATAATTTGTTTCCCCGATTGGGTCAAATTCAAATATCTCAATGCCGTGTGGAGATAGGGATAAACAGCTTTCCAATAGAAGCTGGGATAATTGGCACGCAACTCCCCTGGATTTTTATAACCGAGAAATTTATTCGTCCCAATTTCTTCAAATTCATAGAAGAGTGCGGGGATTTTTTGCAGGTAACGGGGGTCGCTTAATTGACCGATTAAATCAGCCCCGCGTACCAAACCGGGATAATTTTCCGTATCTTTATGATCTTCATCGGCAGGGACGGGAAAACGGGTTAATTCAATGTTTTCTTTTAAAATTTCCGCATCGATTAATTTATGGCCGCCAAATCTTTCTTGGACGAATAATTTACCGCGATCGACATGATAGGGAGCCAAACTCGCATCGCTGGCACCGACGGGAAGTTGAATCATTTGTCCGCCAATTCCCGTTGCGTAGCGATTGTTGGCCGGATCGTCGGGACGACAAACCCCTTTAACATAGCCAATGTCGTGACATAATAGTGATATATGAAAATGCAGCCAGTCTTCAGGGGTTGCACCGCCATCTTTAATATGTTTCCCTCTTAAAATCTCCTGACCTACAAGAGTAACAAAAATAGTATGCTCGACATTATGGTAAAGTGCATCGCTGTTGGCAATATTCTCGAGGGCCATCCCCGCGGCCCAGGCGATGATTTCCGCATATTCAGATTTCCAGCCGCCATAAGTGCGATGATAGCCAGAGGTTAATTGTTTAACGAGATTGTCGATCAGTAAGTTAGTCGCAAGAAACATAGCTCGGGCGGTAATAAACGATAAAAAGAGTAGGATCGGATACAGTGATTTGAGCGATCGCGCGATTTTCGGTTGTGGAAAAATTTTGGGGTTGAATCCAATTCGGGGTAAGCGTTGGTTGTGGGTGAGAAATCCCTAACCATACACATGGTAACTGGTGACTGGTGACTGGTGACTGATTTAAGGGTATTGTAACGGATTTAGCTGGCGTTTTCCAAGTGGGGCTAGACCCCAATCTACAGGAGAGGGAAAATGAAATTGAGGGGAGGAGAGGAGAATATTTTTTTGCCTCAAGAAAAAAGAGCATTGATTTCTGAATCGGCGGATTTTCGATCTTAACCAGACCGTAAACTTTCCTGATTGTCAACAGTGATAAGGCTATATATAATCAAAACATTATTTTGACCATTCCTTCATTGTCCCCATCTCATTCACTCACAATCTTATTTGAAATCTTATGTTGGCTCGATTTCGCAAGCGCTTGCAAAACATTACCCCGACTCGTCGATTGACTATCCTGTATATTGCCGCTTTGAGTGCCATTGCCCTGCTTTCAATTTTAGCGCAACTCATTATTCAAAACTCTCTCGAACAACAATCGAGCGATTCTCGTATTATCAATATTGCCGGTCGTCAGCGCATGTTAAGTCAGAGATTAAGTAAAACAGCACTGGCTTTACAGAATACGCGCGATCGCGACGAATATCAAAAACGCTTAGCAGAACTCGAAGCGGTTATCGAACTTTGGGAAACTTCGCATACGGGTTTGCAACAAGGCGATCGCGAGTTAGGACTTCCGGGGACGAATAGCGAAAAGATCGTAAAAATGTTTGCTGCGATCGAACCTCATTATCAAGCTATGCTAACGGCGGGAAAACGGATTTTAACGACAGGACAACCAGACAATTTTTCTACGCGATCGATCTCTATTTTGCCTTTGACAGAGATAATTCTCGACAATGAAGGTGATTTTTTACCCGGTATGAACGCGATCGTTTTTCAGTACGATCGCGAGGCAAAATCCCGCGTCGATCGCATGAGACAGTTAGAAAAGATTATTTTAATTATTGTTCTCGTCGTTCTGATATTAGAAGCCTTATTTGTTTTTCATCCCGCTATCCGTCAAATTCGCCGACATATCGACCGAGTGGTTAAAGACAAGGAAAAAATGCAACGAATGACCATTGAATTAGAGGATAAAAATAAAATTCTCGATCTCGCCCTACAAGAAGCACATTCTGCCACCCAAATGAAATCGGAATTTTTAGCGAATATGAGTCATGAAATTCGCACGCCGATGAATGGTGTTATGGGGATGACGAGCTTACTGTTAGACACGGAACTCACCCAACAGCAACGGGAATTTACGGAAATTATTCGCATGAGTAGCGACACGTTACTCACGATTATTAACGAGATCTTAGATTTTTCCAAGATTGAAGCCGGCAAGTTAGAGTTAGAAGAATATCCCTTCGATTTACGAATTTGTATAGAAGAAACATTAGACTTGGTTGCCATGAAAGCAACGGAAAAGAACTTAGAACTTGCTTATTTGATCCAACCCGATACCCCCACTCAGATTATTGGTGACGTGACGAGATTGCGTCAAATTTTAGTAAACTTATTAAACAATGCCATAAAATTTACCGATCGCGGCGAAGTCACGTTAACAGTCAGAAGCGAAGAAGTGAACGAACAACAAATAACAAATAACCAACAACAAATAACCAAGAATAAATTTTGTTTTGCGGTTAAAGATACGGGAATTGGTATTCCTGAAGATAAACGCGATCGCCTGTTTCAATCATTTACACAGGTTGATGCGTCTACCTCTCGCAAATATGGGGGGACGGGATTGGGTTTAACCATTTCACAGCGTCTGTGTGAATTAATGGGAGGGAAAATTTGGGTTGAGAGTGAAGTGGGTGTCGGTTCGACTTTTTCGTTTACAATTGCGGCTGCTGTTGCTCCGGAATCTACGCTAACAGACAGTCGAAAACTTTGTTCCGATCTCGTTAAAAAACATGTCCTCATTGTCGATGATAATGCCACAAATCGTAAAATATTGAGCTTGCAATGTACGAATTGGCAAATGATTCCCATCGCTGTTAAATCAGGGATGGAGGCACTGAATATTTTAGAGAATCAAACAGTATTCGATCTGATAATTTTGGATATGCAAATGCCAGAAATGGATGGTTTAATGC
>JBFRWJ010000390.1:0-5679 GCA_051439525.1 Spirulina sp.
GATCTGAGTCTTCAACTGTGGGATCGGTATTTTGATAAAAATAAATATCGCCAAAAGCGTTTCCGACAAATAGATCTAAATCTCCGTCTCCATCGATATCAGCTAGAGAGGGATAACTCACTCCAAAATCCCCCGAACCTTGATTATCAAGAACGGAGATCCCATTAAATGGGTTGTTCGTGCCGGTCTGTTCGGTTAAAGTTGGAGACGTACTCGAACCTGTATTTTTAAAATATTTCAGAGTACCATCGCCCACTCCGACAAGAGCATCTTGCAAGCTGTCACCATCAATATCGGCAAAAGTAGGTGCAGTTAGACCATCGCTTTCAACTGAAAGACCATCAAAAATGCTGGTGGATTGTTGGGAAAAAACACGAGTTGCCATGGGATAAGCGGATGAATATTTTTTAACAGTATTGTTGAGAGAGATTTGTGTTGTTTTTCTCTTCTGCCGATTTGGGAGATGACACGAGCGATCGCATCGTCTTTAGAGGTGCTTGAGGATGCACTTAGTATATTTTCTCTCTCCAGTTTAATCAAGAGATGAAAGACTAAAGTTGACAAGGGAGCGAAGAATCCCGCGATCGCCGATCGCGTTGATGGGGACTGGGCAATCTCCGCAAGTTCCCGGAAAAATAGAGATAATCTTAAAAAACCAGACTTGGAGAATGAATGGGATGCCAAATATTACGATCGCTCGAGAATCTCCCACCCGTCCTTCCGCTCGAGCACTTATTGCTGAATTAAATGACTATCTCGAGGAACTTTATCCTCCCCAAAGTAATCATAATTTAAGTCCAGAAAAATTAGATGGCGATGGGATTTATTTTTTCCTCGCTCGTCAGGGCGATCGCGCGGTAGGGTGCGGTGCATTAGTTTTGGGAGAATCGGGATTTGCCGAGATAAAAAGCATTTACGTGCGAACCAGCGATCGCGGTCGAGGGATTGCCACGCAACTGTTAAAGTGCCTCCTTCAATTTGCGAGAGATTTAGACATACATATCCTACAACTGGAAACGGGAATCAAACAAACTGCCTCAATTCACTTATACGAAAAATTTGGTTTTTACGCGATCGCTGCCTTTAATGGTTATGCTGCGGATCCCTTGAGTTGTTTCTACGAAAAGAAAATTTAGGTGCGATCTCTCCAAGAAAAAGGGGGAAATCATGTGAGTGATTTCCCCCTGTCATCAGGGTGCATCTACTATGGATACTATAGCAGGCTGGGATGGGGGGTCATACCCCTTTTTAAAGGAATTTTGGTAAAGTTTTCCGCCGAATTGATGAAGTTTCAGTAAAGTTCTCCCCAACTTAGCAGTTGACAAAAGGAAAGCTAACCCTTCAACTTCTTACCTAACAATTGATTGGCTAATTTCGGATCGGCACGTCCGCTAGTTTTCTTCATCAGTTGACCGACAAAAAAGCCTTGGAGTTTCGTTTTGCCATTGCGGAATTGTTCGACTTTATCGGGATGTTCTGCAAGAATTTCATCGATCGTATTTTCGAGTTCTCTCGTATCGGAGATTTGCGTCATCCCCTTACTTTCAACATAAGCGGCAAGGGAATCAATGGGTTCGGTCAAAAGTTCCGGAAGAATTTCCTTGGCAATTTTGCCGCTAATGGTACTTTTTTCGATTAACTCCACCAGTTCTGCTAATGTCTTCGGTTGAAGGGCAATATCGCCGATCCCGAGTTTCTCGCTGTTGAGATAGGCGGCAATATCTCCCATAACCCAATTAGCAACTTGTTTGGGGTTGACCCCATCGGCGATCGCGGCTTCAAAATATTGACCGATCTCGCGATCGTCGGTAAGAACTCGAGCATCGTAGGCAGAAAGTCCCAATTCTAGCTCGTAGCGACGGCGTTTTTGGGCGGGAAGTTCCGGCAATTCAGCTTCCCATTGTTCCAATTGTTGGTGGGAGATTTCGATGGGGGGGAGATCGGGTTCCGGGAAATAGCGATAGTCGCTGGATCCTTCTTTACTCCGCATGCTGATGGTACGTTGGCTGCCTTCTTCCCAAAGGCGGGTTTCTTGAAGGATTTTTTCTCCTTTTTCTAGGGTTTTAATTTGCCGATCGATCTCATAATCGATCGCTTTTTGGATGGCACTAAAGGAGTTCATGTTTTTGATTTCTACTTTTGTGCCAAATTCTTTTTGTCCGACGGGACGAATGGAAATATTAACATCGCAACGCAGAGAACCTTCCTGCATATTCCCGTCGCTAATGCCGAGATAGCGGACGATGCGGCGCAATTCTTGACCGTATTCCGCCGCTTCGACCCCGGAACGAATATCGGGTTCCGAGACAATTTCGAGGAGGGGAATTCCCGCACGGTTGAAGTCTACAAGGGAGTGGGTGGAACCGGAGAGGCGATCGCTTCCCGCGTGAACCAGTTTTCCTGCATCTTCTTCCATGTGCAGGCGAGTAATGCCAATTCGCTTGCGAAGGGGTTCGTCGCCGGCTTTTTCCGCGATTTCGATTTCTAAGTACCCATGTTCGGCGATGGGGAGATCGTATTGAGAAATTTGGTAATTTTTGGGCAGATCGGGATAGAAATATTGCTTGCGATCGAATTTACTATAAGGGGCAATGTGGCAATTGAGGGCAAGTCCTGCTTTCACGGCTGATTCGAGGACTTTTTCATTGAGGACGGGGAGAACCCCCGGATAACCGAGGCAAATGGGAGAAATATGGGTGTTTGGCGGTGCGCCAAATTCTGTGGAAACAGGACTGAAAATTTTGGTTTTGGTGTTTAGCTGACAGTGGGTTTCCAGTCCGATAACAGCTTCGTAATCGGTTTGGGTTGCGGTTGCTGCGCTCATATGTTGGACTCGTGACAAGGGTAATCGTGTATTTATTATATCGATGCGGGCGCGGAGAACTTTACCCTTGGACGATCGCGGGATGCGATCGAGAGATAGCTTGTTGAAAATTAAATGCGATCTCACTCGAAATCATCTGACAGCATCCCCATTAAAAATTAAGAGCAATGCTGTTGCGATCGCGCTTTTTTCGAGTTGGGAACAGTCTGCGATCGCGTCTCCTCACAATTCCCGAAAATAAAACAACAATTGGTTGTTGAGCAGATGACGGTTAAATATTAAATTTGCGAATCTGGGAATACACTGGTAAAGGTTGCCCAGTGCGAATCGCCAAAAGGATAATGGCCAAAATGTTCAGTCTGGCTTTTATTTCTCGAACCATGGGACGCATTCCCCTGCGCCTTGTTTTAATCGTCCCTTTTATTTTGCAAATTTTGGCAGCCGTCGGGCTGACAGGCTGGCTTTCCATTCAAAACGGTCACGAGTCGGTTCACGCCCTCGTTGGTCAGTTACAGTCAGAAGTGACCGCTCGCATCGCCCAAAATCTCAATGAATATTTAGCCATCCCCAAAATTGTCAATCAAAGTGCCGTTAATATTCTTCACCCCAACGCGATCGCTCCCGAGGATACTCGAGGGATTCAACGCTATTTCTGGCAGCAAGTCAAATCCATCAAACTGATTAATACCATTCAGTTTGCTACCGAAGGAGAAAAATATATCGGGGCGGGACGCACCCGAGACGGTAATATCGTGCTCAAAATAGCCGATCCCGTTGCCACAAAGAGCGAATTTCAAACCTACGCCGCCGATGCGCGAGGTCGTCCCACCGAAAAATTAGCCGCCCGTCCCAACTATAACCCGCGATCGCGCTCTTGGTATCAAGCCGCCCTGCGGGTGAACCAGCCAGTGTGGAGTCCCGTTTATGTCATGTTTTCCCATGAGCGCTTGGGGCTGACCCTCTCCCAACCCCTGTATGAAGAGTCCGGAAAGCTCTTAGGAGTGGTAGGAACCGATATTCTCCTCGAAGATATCAGCCGCTTTTTGCAAGACCTGAAAATTGGCAAAACCGGACAAACCCTAATTATCGATCGCCAGGGTAACACCGTCGCCAGTTCCATCCAAGAAGCCCTATATTCCGAACGCCATGGCAGCACCGATCGATTAAAGATCGGCAAGAGTCAAAATGCGATCGTCAGGGCGATGGGAGAGTATCTTTACGAACATTTTGGCGATTTGAGCAATATCGAACAAAAACAGCCCTCGGGAAACCCCAAGCGATCGCAACTTTCCTTTATGTTCGAGGGAAAACGCTACTTTTTCCAAGTCACTCCCATCTCAGAAGAATTTGGTTTGGATTGGTTAATTCTCGTGGTGGTTCCCGAAAATGACTTTCTCGGCCAAATCCATGCCAATACCCGCATGACCATCGCCTTGTGCTTTCTCGCGTTTATCGTTGCCATCATCTCGGGCATTTTAACCGCCCGTTGGATTACCCAACCCATCCTCGAATTGAGTCGTGCCAGTCGCGCCATTGCGGCGGGTCGCCTCGACCAAAATATTAACGTTCAACCCCTCCTGCCTTGGTGTCCGGGGATTGCCGAAATCCGCGTTTTAGCACAATCTTTCAATCGCATGGCGATCCAGTTGCGGAACTCCTTTCACGACCTCGAAACTGCCAAAACCGCCCTAGAAGAGCGCGTCGAAGAGCGCACCGCCCAACTGCAAG
Source organism: Spirulina sp. (assembly GCA_051439525.1). Taxonomy (GTDB): domain Bacteria; phylum Cyanobacteriota; class Cyanobacteriia; order Cyanobacteriales; family Spirulinaceae; genus CCY15215. The sequence continues at coordinate 4,553 of JBFRWJ010000390.1, forward strand.
CCGCCGAAAGCGAATTGCGGGGAGTATTCGAGGCCATGACCGAGTTAATCCTCATTCTCGATCGCCAAGGTCGCTATTTAAAAATTCCCTCGGCCAATCGAGAATTACTCTATCGGCCTGCCAATTTGACCGTCGGGGTCACCATTCACGAGGTTTTTCCTCGAGAACAAGCCGATTGGTTCGTCGCTCAAATACACGACGTTTTAGACCAACAAGAACCGAAAGCCGTCGAATATCCCCTGACCCTTGACGGACAAGAAATGTGGTTTGCTGCCACGATCGCGCCCATTTCCGAGGATAGCGTGGTCTGGGTGGCCCGCAATGTTAGCGATCGCAAGCTCTTAGAACAACAACTCCGCACTTCCGAAGAAAAAATGCGGATGGTGTTTGAGGCCATGAGCAATATTATCTTGGTCGTCACCCTACAGGATGGCCATTTGGAAAATATCGAGATCTCCCCCACCCATCCCGAGCGCCTCTATAACGACTCGGAGATCGATCCCATCAGTCAAACGATTGCCGGGTTTTACAGCGAGGAAACCGCCCGTCAATGGCTGGATGCCATCGAAGCCGCGATCGCCCATCAACAACTCATCACGTTTGATTACCAGCTTCAATTGGGAGAGCGAGGGATCTGGTTTTCTGCCAGTATTTCCCCCATTTCTGCGGATTCGGCGATCTGGGTGGCGCGGGATATTACCGATCGCAAGCGAGCCGAAGAAGAAATCGAACTCCTCCTCACCGTCGGTCAGGCCATTAGTACCGCCAAAGACTTTGACGCAGCGATCGCCATTCTCTTGCAGCGCATTGGCGAAACCACGGGTTGGAATTACGGCGAAGCTTGGATTCCTGCCGTCGATGGTTCGGCTTTAGTGTGCAGTCCCAGTTGGTACAGTTCAATGAACAATTATCAATTATCAATTATCAATGAGGGAACGACTGACCAACAACCAATAACCAATAACCAACAGCAAATAACCAATAACCAACAGCAAATAACCAATAACCAACAACCAATAACCAATAACCAACAACCAATAACCAATAACCAACAACCAATAACCAATAACCAACAACCAATAACCAATAACCAACAACCAATAACCAATAACCAACAACCAATAACC
>JBFRWJ010000391.1:0-6944 GCA_051439525.1 Spirulina sp.
CCGTGAACTCGAAACTCACTCGATCTGAGGTTGAGAAATTCTCCTTGTGCCGAAATCGAAGTATTGTTGACGCTAAAAAGGGTCGGAGAACCAACAATACCGCCTTGCATTGAGATTTTTCCCGTTCCAGTCGAGGCGATCGCTTGTTGATTCGAGCTAGCAGAATTGAGAAAAATGTCAGTATCGTTGCCAATTAAAGTAATATCGCCGTCTTCAGAACGGATTGTATTGCCCGTCAGATTGAGGCCGGGAGCAAATTGTCCCCCTGTCCCTTTTAAACTCACTTCTCCAGTTTCTCGAACCTCTAGAGTGCTGTCTGCGATGTGAATGCCATAACTGTTACTGCTATCGCCAACAATATCGATATTGCCCCCTCCCGTATCGATATTACTCCCCTCGATCATCACCCCAGTTTGTCCCACGCCTTCTCCTCGACCTCTACTGATAAAATCTCCCCCTCCTGTTTTCACGATCGCATCGGTTACGGTCGTACTTCCTCCACCCGCATTATCTGCATCGGCGATTAGCCTGACATCTCTCCCTTGCGTCGTAATATCTGCATTAACCCGAATGTGTCGATCCGCTTCCACTGTCAACCCCACCCCAGCATTCACCATATCAATTGCTGCATCAATAAAAATATCCTGCGTCGCTGTCAGATTCACATTTGCCAGCGTATTGTTAATCGCTGCCACATTGCTCCCATCCACCACAAAATCCGTCGGATCGAGCAATAACGTGCCAAACTCCCCATTTGTCCCGGAAGCATCCACCCAACCCTGATAATCCAGCGTTTCTAACCCCGAAACCTCCACAAACCCCCCATTCTTTCCCGTTGCACTTACCCCTCCCAAAAACTGCATTTCCCCATCCGCCCAAACAATAACATTACCCCCATCCGCACCTCCCCCATCTGCCCGAATCGTCGAATTTTCATCCACCCAAACCCGATCGCTTCTCGGCATTGTCCCCGATCCCTGCTTCTCCCCACCAATCCTCACATTTCCCCCGCCATCCGTCCCAGAAACATCTATTTCTGCCCCGATTAACGCTACGATATCCCCCAAAATATCCACATTTCCCCCCATTGCTGCCAACTCCCCAGACGCGTTCGCGGAGCGTCTCCCAAGGAGAATCGTGCTTCCCTCACTCATCGATACCGTCGTCCCTTGTACCGATATCTCATTCCCCGCAACCGTTACCCCCGTTTTCACCCCCGATCCCGTAATCAACTCTGGAATATCCACCCCACGCACCGCCACCAGATTTCCTTGCCTATCCCGAGGCGGTTCGATTTCAAACCCCAAAACATTATCACTGCTCACAATCCGCAATCGCCCCGATTTCGGCATTGCCACAACACTCACATTCCCTTCTGGAGCGCTCAGACTCCCCGTATTGATGACAGTTCCCCCAATCAAGCCAAGATTTTGACCTTCGCTAACCGCCAAATCTCCCGCATTGATAATTGTTCCAGAGCGATCGCTTAAATCAAACTCTACCGGAGTCCCCACTAAATTCTGATAGTCATTATCCCCCCAAGCATCGAACCATAAGCCATTACCAAACCCGATCCCCTGCGCCGTCGTTACGAAAAAGTCTCCCGGCACATTTAAAGTCGCATTTGAGCCAAAAACAAACCCCGAAGGATTCATCAAATAAAGGTTAGAATCACCCCCGATAACTTGAATGAGTCCATCAATAACGGAAGGACTCCCCCCCGTCACCCGTCCCAGAATATTCTGGATTTGCGGATTGGAAAGAAACGAGGCAATTTGGTTCGCATCCAACCCTAACTCGATAAAACTGTGGAATAAGTTTGCCCCATCTCCCGACAGCGTACCGCCATCAATAACAAACTCATTGCCATCGATATTCACGAGCGTTCCCGTACCATCCGACGCGGGAATAATAGACTGAGCAAGCGTTTCGCCACCTGCAACCAATAACGAAAGGGCAACGAAAGGAACGAGAGTTTGAGGTTTTATGGGAGCATTCATCGTTCTGAGGGTAGAGCGTCCTATTTTCTAGTTATCCGGCAGAACGAGAACTTTTTCGCAAAACTATCGAAAAAATTTATGAGATGTGGAGACCACCGAGGGTTCAAACCCCCGTCTCATAGCGAAAACCCATTCAAACGAGTTGGATATTCGGAAAATTTACCTGTTTGTTGCTATCTTGTTGAAAGGTTGTTCTTAGCTTGCTTTAGCTATGAGCATAGGAATTGATTCCTATATGGATCTCAATTCCTGAATGGTTTTATCCAATTCCTCAACGCGATCGCGATTGCCCAATTCTTCATAAATTCCCCTTGCTGTTGTCAAAAGATCGATCGCCTCGGTAAAATTCTGCATGGCAGTACGAACCCGTCCCAACCCCTCGTAAGCAAGTGCTTTCTCCTCCAAATTTGCCTCGTCTGCCAAAGCGATCGCTCGTTGGTAATGCTTTGCCGCAGGAGGTGCAATGAGTAAGCGATCTTGATAGAGTTCGCCGATTAATAAATGCAAAGCCGCCGTTTCGCTCATTGGTACAACACTTTCTAACAGCAAAATTGCCTCGGAAATTAGATCGTACTCTAGAAAAAGTCGTGCGATGGCTAATCCCTTTGCTTCTAGAGAAATAGATTGCTGAATGAAGGAGTATTGACGCGATCGCACTTCTTGTTCTTCAGTCTCATCTAATAATTGAAAGCCCATTCCTCCTAATTGTACGGGTTCTTCAAAAGAAGCGATTCCCGTATCGGTTTCTACTACCAGTAAATAATCCCAACCCGGTTGTAAAACCTGCTCGTCGGACTGAGGGATATAAACAATACTTGTATCTGTCGTTTTTTCGCTCCATTCCATCTCCCGACCATCTTCCGAGACTCCCGTGACTGTTACTAAATAACTCGTTGCCCCTGCTACCGGATTCCAGCGCAAGATAGGTTCTGATTTGAGAACTTTTGTGCGTCGCGGACTCACTGAAAAGGGAATGGAAGTATCCCCCCAAGCGAGAATCGTACCGCGATCAGGACAATCTGCCAAATCGGGGGAACATTCGGAAGAATCGCTCGCACGCTGACACCGATTGGGTAAAGTTTCTCCAGAACCCACCGCTTGCACGCCAAGATCGGAACATAACACGAGCAATTGTCCCCCATCTTCCACTTGCAAGCGATCGCTGGGATAGAGAGACATTCCCAATGCTGCCGGAATGCTGCGATCGTGCCGTAAAATGGTCACATTCCCCGAACTTTCCCAAATTTTGCCATTGGCAATACTCCTAGCGCGAACGGGAAGCTCGAGGAATCCCCAAGCGACAAGCATTCCCAATAGCGATACTAAAGTTAGTCCCATTCTCCGATTGTGTTTCATTTTTGCGAGCCTCCTTTAAATAAACGTTGCGCGGCATCTTTGCGACACCGATTTTGTTCTGGAATGTTATATTTTGCAGATTCTTGTACAAATCGCCAGTGTTCCCGAGCCTCTTCTTCCCGTCCCTCCTTCTCTAAAATGCGAGCGTAAAGACAGCGTGCGTGAGGGCTGTCGGGTTCGAGGGCGATCGCTTCTTCAATATCTCTTTTTGCCTCCCAAGGTCTTTCCTGCTCCCACAACAACCAAGCTCTTACCCCCAAACAAGCCGCCCTTACCGCAGGATAAGACGAATCCAAACAGCGCTCCGTCGTTTTGAAAACAGTAGTAGGACTCTCAGACCTCAAGCGCATGAGAATGCGAGCGAGTTGTGCTGAACCTTCGTCCAGACCGCGATCGCCTGCCCGTCGATACCCTTTCGCCGCACAATCGAGATCGTCCCAAGATTTCTCGCATAACCAAGCAAGATTATAATGAGGTTTGGGATTAAATGGATCGAGAAAACTCGAAAGATGATACAACACTTTCGCCTGTACGAGTCTCTCGGCACGATAATGTCTTACCCCCACTCGATTTGCCCAAACTGCGGCCCCATGTCCTCCTAATCCATAAAATCCCAATAGGCTTAACAAGGAGAACCCAATCAAACGAGAAGAAATTTGCCAACTCGGAGTTACTTTAGTACAACTAACAGAACGATCGCCTTGTAATTTTTGCCAAGAAAGCGGCTTGGTCGCAGGATGCTGGCAAATCACGGGAAGCCAACTCGCTCCGGGTAATTGTCCTTCCAAACCCTTAAGCTGCTCTCGCGCCTGTCTGACGGCTAAATGAAATGATGTCCCTCGGGCAAACGCACTTAAAAAAGTTTGTAAAAACTTGTGGGCGATCGCATCGGGAACGGCTTCTCGCATTAAAATGACCGGAGGTAAGGGAATTTTGGCATTAGCCCAATCTCTCGCCAAACCCAACCCATCGCAACAGTTAAAAATCGCCAGTTGCAACCCTTGATGAATCGAACGAGCTAGCGCTTCTTGCAACTCTTCAATGGTTAAACTATTGTTTGTAAATTGAGAATTAATATAAATCTTTCCTCGCGTTGCATTCTTCTGACTTTTCCCATGTCCGGCAAAAAATAAAATATCCCAGTGTTGCTCCCACAATTGGGCGTTTAATTCCTCTCGTTTGGGTTCGACGAGAAACTTTAATTTGACACCGGGCAACTGTTCTAAGAGGGCGCGATCTCGTTGAATATCGATCCCTGTACTATCTCCCAAAATAACCAGAATATTAATCTTTTTATCTGCTTTTTGAGCGCGATCGAAAATTGGGGAGGGATATTCCGAGGTACTGAGGACAATCTCGGCAGAGCGATAATCGTGCTTGCAAAAAGACCAAAGATTCCAAGGAATTCGCCAGACATCATCATTATCGCTTTCTAATACAATCCAAAATGCTTCTGTCGGATTCAGGCGGGTTCTCAATCGCGCTTCAATCGGACGAAACCCATCGCAACTCAACCAGCGATTTAAACCCTCTTCTAATTGCTGACAAATCTCTTGAAATGCTGCCTCAGAAACATTCGTAATTCCAGCCGATTCAATTTCAATGGGAGAACGATAGCAATTGCAATAAAGCATTTCATAAACAAGTCGCCAGTTTGCATAAAATTGCGGAATTTCCGGTGCGGCAGGTAAACTTCCCACCACTTGCTCCTGTTGCCACAACGAATCCTCTTTTCCTATCCTTGCAAAAACAGATGGAAAACCTTCTGTAAAACTTCCTTTTCCCAAACTTAGGACGACTAACTCATTCATCAGTTCGCGAGAGTACGACTAAACGGTAAAATCTTCAGCGATCTGGACTTCACCTAAAGTAACTTGCACTTTGAAATCCGTTCCCGGTAATACTTTAAAAGGTTTGAGGAGAATGCACAAATCTTGTCCTCTCGACTCGGTACTTTGTAAAATGCTGTCACCCTCCTGCAACAAAGCCAATTTGAGATTGGGGGGAAGATAGCGATCGCCATAATTCGGGCGCACTTGAACGAGAATTTTGATTCTCTCATCCTCCTGTTGGGTTAGCGCAACTAAAAGGACGATCTTCTGAGTCCCCAAACGAACCCCTAAATCGATTAATTTGGCTCGACTGACATCAGCTTCGGAAACCAACGCATTCTCTCTGCGGCGCATCGTTGGCATATCGAGAGCAAGAGTTTCAGGTTCGTCTCCCGCTAATCGTTTCCATGCCTGTTGTCCGGCATTGGCGAGATTTTCCCACCAACGGGGGGATTGAGAGGAATTTTGAGAATTCATGGGTACAATATCGGGTTCTATTTCGAGGAAAGATTCCAGTTCTTGCCAACCGGCTGTAAAAACATCAACAAACCACTGACTTAAATGAACTTTGGGTTGAGCGAGAATGGCAAGATGTTCGAGCAATTCGGAGAGCGATCGCAAATCCTCCACGCATATTTCTCCCTTCCCAGCCGTCTTGGTAAAGCCCAATAATGTGGCTTCTTGGCGAGTTTCATCAATAGCGATCGCGACGTAACCTATGCGTTCGAGGTAAACTTCTGGGGGAATGGTGCAAAGGGGAATTTCTCGGGAAAGTTCCCCAGTCGGATCTAGTTTCACGGGCAAACATTCCAATCGTCCCACACCCACAACCATCAGATCGGCAACATCGGCACTCATTCGCAGAACCGGATTCCAGCTATCGCTTTGTTTTAAATCGGTGGCGATCGCCATCAATTGTAAATAACTCTCCATTACCAAGACTGCCAAAGTGTTGAGATAAACTCGTTCGGCTTTTTGAGGATTGGGTTGTTGGCGAGCAAATTCTCGAGCGATTTGCCAACTCGCTCTCGGAATGGGTAAGGGTAAAGAATTTTCTAGTAATGTTTCGAGACTCATCATCTTTGTGTTGCTCCCTTTCTATTAGATATATCCTTGAGATTCACCAAATTTTCGCAACAAAGGCTTGCATTTTCGCTGGTAAAAATTGGCCAAGGTTGAATAAGAACAATTAAATTCAACTTCTAAGGTTTTCCAATCCGTTTCCGGAGGAAGGCGGCGCAAAATCAAAATTTGAGCGGTTAAATCGGGGCGATCGCGAATGTAAGTTTTCCGCAAGATTTCATCGGGATCGGTTTCCACCCAACGCAAAATTTCTTCCAATATTGGTGGAGTATCTGGGGGTGCTGGGATATTTTCGATTAAATCGAAGGAAGGCCCTCCATTGGGTTGAAAGGTGCGGGGTGTAATATGTCGCCGATCCTCATTTTGGGTTTTACGGCGATAATCCAGCAAGCGCCATTTGAGATGTGAGTTTAACCATGTCGTTACCAAAGCGCGATTGGGATCGTAAACGCTACAGAGCTTTTGGCTGAGAAACTGCCATGTGTCTTGCAGGGCATCTGCATAATAGCTCGTATTTTCTCGCCATAGTTTGCCAGAGTGAGCGATCGCGGCGATCAATCGTGTCAAGCCTTGCTGATATTGAGGACTGCCTTGGGGATGCCGACAAATTTGCGCGATAAGATCGGAGTAGTGGCGTGACACGACTAAAATGGTATAATAAAAGGGGAAATCA
>JBFRWJ010000392.1:0-7857 GCA_051439525.1 Spirulina sp.
CCTCTATGGGACGGAGGATGGTACGGTGATTTGCATCTGTCGCGATATCACTCAACGCAAGCAAGCGGAATTGGCTCTCCAACAACTGAACGAGGAATTAGAACAAAGGGTTGAAGAAAGAACCCGAGAACTCCAGGCGACAGAAGCCCGATTGCAACGCTTGGCGGCGAACTTACCGGGATCGATCTTTCAATTTCGCCGCGAAACAGACGGTACGCCATCGTTTCCCTACGTTTCCGAAGGCAGTCGCGATATCTACGAACTCGAGCCGGATTGCTTTCTCCAAGCCTTCGATTTAATTCATCCGAGGGATAGAGAGAGTTTCGACAAGGCCATGCAAGAATCGGCACGAACCCTCGACAGCTTTCAGTCCGAACACCGCATCATTACCCCGAGTGGAGTCTTAAAATGGGTGCAAGTCATTTCCAAACCGGAACGACAAGAAGACGGTGCGACGGTTTGGGATGGGTTAGTCATTGAAATTAGCGATCGCAAGCAAGCCGAAGAGGAGTTACTTTTATTTAAACGAGCCGTCGAAAGTTCTAGCGACGCGATCGCCCTGGCGGATTCGACGGGAAATCTCATCTATCAAAATCCGGCTCACGTCCAACTCTACGCTTGCGAAACCCTAGACCGCTATCAAGAAACCGGTGGCATCGCTGCGTGTTACCCAGATGTGAATGTTTATCAGGAAATGACGCAAACGATTCTCAACGGAGACTCTTGGATGGGGGAAGCCGAACAACGCTCTCGCAATGGTCGTCATTTCCCCACCATTATCCGGGCCAATGGGATTCGGGGAGAATCGGGAGAACTCCTCGGTTTGCTCGGGACGATTACCGATATGAGCGATCGCAAAGCCGCCGAAGAACGCCTGCGCCAGCAAGAGACCCAATACCGTCAAATTTTTGAAACCGTGACCGATGGTTTGGGCATTATCGATCTGGAGACGGGAGAACTGGTGGAAATCAATCGGGCCTATCATCAGATGCACGGCTACTCCTATGAAGAGTTTATGGCCATGCCTATTACCAACTACGTTCACCCCGATTCTCTGTCCGCCTTGGCTCGATTTGTCGAAGAAATCCAAGCCGATCGCACTTTTTTCTGTCAGGCTCAGAATATTCATCGCAACGGTACGGCGCTCGATATTGATGTCAAAGGGATTCCTTACCCCTATAACGGGAAAACTCATGCCTTGGCGATCGTGCGGGATATCAGCGAGAAAGTCCAGTTGGAACGCGATCGCGATCGCCGAGAACAGGCATTGCGGGAGAAAGAGACTCTCTTGCAAACAACCCTAGAAGCCGGAAAAATGGGCTGTTGGTGTTGGCATCGCAGCACCGATGAAATGATTTGGTCCGATGGAGTCGAAAAGATTCTCGGTTTGCCATCGACGGCTTTGGGCGATACCTTCGAGGATTATTTTACCCTCATTCACCCGGCGGATCGCGAGGCCGTGCTGCAAGCGATCGCCCATACTCTCGCCACCGAAGAAGAGTACAAGACCGAACACCGGATCGTTCTTCCCCAAGGACAAATCCAATGGATGCGGGGAACAGGAGAACTTTGGCGGGACGATAAGGGAGAAGCGATCGGCTTGTTGGGCTCGCTCTTAAACGATACCGATCGCAAAGCGGCTGAAATTGCTTTGGTCGAATCGGCCGAACAAATTCACCAACAGGCACAACAGGAGCAACTGCTCAACCAAATTGCCAATGAAATTCGCACCTCTCTCGATCTCGATCGCATTCTCCAGACGACGGTGCGAGAAATTCAGCGCTTTCTCGAGGTGGATCGCTGTCACTTTGCTTGGTATGTTCGAGAAGCCAATGAAGCGCATTGGGATGTCATTGCTGAGGTGCAAAATCCCGATTTGCCCAGTTTTGTCGGACACCATCACGCGGCCAACTTTGGCGCGCTTTCGGAACTGTTGCTGCGCCAGCAAATTTTACGGTTGGACGATATTGCCACGGTGCAAGATTCAGCCGTGCAAGAAGCATTAACGATTTTAGGGAACAAGTCCATGTTGGTTCTCCCGGTGCGCTCCGAATCGGGGAATTTTGGGATTATTGCCTGCATGCAGCACCAAAGGGCGCGACCTTGGCAAGATGATGAGGTAGAATTTCTCGAAGCCGTAATCGCTCAAGTCGCGATCGCCCTCAACCAAGCGGATCTTCTCGCTCAAAGTCAAACCCGCGCCAAAGAACTCGAAAACCTGTTAACTCAACTGCAACGGACTCAAACCCAGTTGATTCAAAGCGAAAAAATGTCCAGTTTGGGGCAGATGGTGGCAGGGGTTGCCCACGAAATTAACAATCCCGTCAGCTTTATTCACGGCAATCTCGTTCATGCCGACGAATATATGGGAGATTTATTGGGATTGCTGGATCTCTATCAAGATATTTATCCCCAACCCCATCCGGATATTTGTGCGGAAATTGAAGCCATCGACCTCGATTTTCTCAAAACCGACTTGCAGAAACTGTTTCAATCCATGCGCGTCGGCACCGATCGCATCGGCGAAATCGTCAAATCCCTGCGCACCTTCTCCCGTCTCGACGAAGCAGAAGTGAAAGATGTGGATCTCCACGACGGCATCGACAGTACCTTAATGATCCTGAAAACCCGCTTGCGGGCGCAGAATTGGCGACCAGAAATTCAAATCGTGAAAGCATATGGGGAACTGCCTCGGGTGCAGTGTTATGCGGGACAGCTCAATCAGGTGTTTATGAATATACTCGGTAATGCCATCGATGCTTTAGAGGAACGCGATCGCGATCGGACTCCCGAACATATCCGAGAAAATCCCAGTCAAATTCGCATCCAAACCCAACGAAAACGAGAAAACATTCTCATTCGCATCAGCGATAACGGTCCGGGAATGAGCGAAACCACCCGAGCCAAACTCTTCGATCCGTTTTTTACCACCAAAGGAGTCGGGAAAGGGACGGGATTGGGGTTATCCATTAGCTATCAGATCGTGACGGAAAAACACCACGGTAAATTGTCTTGTACGTCTCAACCCGGAGAAACTGCATTTTCGATCGAGATCCCCATTTGCTCCGAATTTAAGGAATGAAGTTCCCCAACGTACCGTGCTGAAGTTGGGGACTCGCCCAACTCTCGTTGAGGATTTCACCGGATTTTTTCAAGATTGTCTCGAGGGGTGGTAAAGGTTTCGTCGAGTTGGAGCGCACTTTGATATTCTGTCGCAGCAGCATTCAACTCTCCCTGGAGCTGCAAAGCGTAACCCAAAATATTGTGTGCCCAAGAGTGAGTGCTTGTAGGCGCTCCAAGAATTGCCTCCGCATTCGGGAGTTGTAATGCTTGACGCGCGATTGGCATTGCTTCTGTCCCCTGCCCCCGAGCGATCGAGGCAATACTAAGGTAAAGGTAAGTCCATGGATAAGTGGGATCGTATTCAAGACTGCTTTGAAGAGAAATCATGGCTTCTTCCAGCGATGCTGCATCATCGGTTAGTATGGCTCGATTTAAAAGACTAATCCCCAAATTAAAGCGAGCGATCGCATGAGCTTTGTCGATTCTGTCATTGGCATAATCCGGTTGAAAAAGTGTATGAGGCTCTATGATAATAAAGCGATCGAGTCCTACTTTTTGATAGAGTTCCGCATATTTTGAATTTTGAGCGATATGAGTGCGAATCGTTTGATAGATTTCTTCTACCTGCTCTTGCCAAGTCGAACGCATTTCTTCCGGTTGCTCTTGCCAAGTCGGATCGAGGGGTAAAGATATATGTAATTCGCAACGAGCCGATCTGTATTGTAGTAAATCTAAACTTACCGGAATGCCCAAAGGTTCAAGAGCTTCCAAGGTCAACTGACAAGTTGCCCCATTAGCAACATAGGGATTCAAACGAATGGCTTGACGGATAACTTGTAGAGATTCATGAAATTGTTCGCTCTGGCGCAATCCAGTAGATAAAGAGATGTAGGGGTTGAGATTCTGGAGAGATTCAATTTGTTCGGGCAGAAATTCTCGAGCTTCATTTAGGCTGGCTCGTGCTGCTTCCACCCGTCCCATTTGATATTGTACAACACCTATTTTAACACGGGCAACAAAGAACTGGGAGTTAGTTTCAAGAACATTTCGATAGGTTTCAACTGCCTCATTAAATCTTCCTTGTATGTGTAGAATGTCTCCCAAGCTATTGTAAGCTGATGCCTCAATTTGAGAATCGGAATTAAGCTGTAAAATTCTACGAAGGATTGTTTCTGCTTCTTTGTAGTTTTCAGATTCGTAGGCTTGATAAGCCTGCGCAAATAATTCATTAATATCAATAGCGCGATCGGTTTTAATCTCCGAAACGAGCATTGTAGTAGAGGGATTATCTTGAACCGCAGTCTTCTCTATTTTTGGTTGCTTTGAGGTTAGAATCGATAATTTCCCAGAGCTACAATTAACCATGCTAGAACCGATTGCTAGCAGCAGAACCAAAAGACCGAGCCGCATTCCGAATAATGCTTTCATAGGTCAGCCTCTCTTGTCATGATTGACTCAAACTTGTGACTCAAACTTTCCTACGAAAATCTTCCTTCAAGCATCTCCCTAAAATTCCTAAAATTTTAGGATATAGATTACCATAGTTCTAGTTTATCTCAAGTTTGTAGATCGGGTATATCTTTTTTACAATAATTTACTTAAAAACAGAGTCGAGCCGCTCCTTTATTGGGACGTTCGATCGCACGTCCCAATAGGAGGTCTGGTTCATTGTTCATTGCCATGACTTCCTCGGGGAATCTCGAGCATAAATTCGCTTCCTTTCCCCAATTCCGAGAGACAAGAAATGAGTCCTCCATGTTTTTCTTCGAGAATTTGACGCGCGATCGCCATGCCCAAACCCGTGCCTTTTCCCACGCCCTTCGTGGTAAATCCTTGCTCGAATAGTCGCGCTTTCACGTCCTCGCTCATGCCCTTGCCATTATCGGAAATCCGCAGGATAATATTCTCTCGATCCGGACTGAGTTCGCTACTAATAACGATCCGATTGGGAGAGGCTTCAATCTCAGCAAAAGTTTTGCCTTCATTGCTTTCCTCTAAAGCATCGATCGCGTTGGCCAAAATGTTCATAAACACCTGATTGAGTTGCCCCGGATAGCATCTGATTTCCGGAATATCGCCGTAATTTTTAATCACTTCAATAGCCGGGCGGCGATCGTTAGCTTTGAGGCGATATTTTAAGATGAATAGGGTGCTATCAATCCCCGCGTGCAAGTTAAACAAAGTTTTCGTGTCGGTATCCGCCCGAGAAAACACGCGCAAAGAGGTGCTAATATTGGCAATGCGATCGACCCCGTGTTGCATGGATGCAATAAGTTTGGGGAAATCTTCCGCAATAAAGTCAATATCGAGATCTTCCATTTCTTCGGCGACGGATTCCGGGACGGAAGCGTATTTTTGATAGAGAGAAAGTGCCTCGAGCAAATCTTGCAGATGCGCTCGGGCGACAATGATATTCCCGCCAATGAAACCCACGGGATTATTGATTTCGTGGGCAACACCCGCGACTAAGTTACCGAGAGTCACCATTTTTTCAGTTTGCACGAGGTGGATTTGAGCCTGTCGCAGTTGCTGGTAGTTTTTTTTCAATTCTTGATTCGCATGCTCTAAAGATTCATTGAGCTGTAAAAGTCGGAAATTTTGTTCCACGAGTTGTTGAGCTTGGAGCGTATTGGTTTCTCGTAACTCCTTTCTCATTTGGTGTAATTCGAGATGGGTTTCCACCCGAGCCAAAACTTCCTCGGCTTGAAAAGGTTTGGTAATATAATCCACTCCCCCCACTTGAAACGCCTTGACCTTATCAAAGGTTTCATTTAAGGCACTAATAAAAATCACCGGAATATTTTGGGTGAATTTGTCCGTTTTGAGTTTCTCGCAGACTTCGTAGCCATTCATTTCCGGCATCTGAATGTCGAGCAAGACCAAATCTGGGAGAGAATAGGCAATTCCTTCGAGGGCAAGTTGCCCCCGGGGAAACGGACGCACATCATAGCCGACAGTCTCCAACAGATTAGAGAGTAGATGCAAATTTGCTGCCGTATCGTCAATCACAGCAATTTGACCGAGAGGGAAATGGAAATCGTTCATCGTTCGTTATCCTTTTAGGGAATTAAGTGCAAAATTTTATCGTATTCAAAATGATGGAAACACCGGGCGATCGCGGCTGCCAGCACTGCATTTTCTGTCGCGATCGCATCCACTGCCGCCGCCATTTCTCGCTTGCTGGCACTAACAACCGCTTGCCGTAACATGACCAACAATTCTGGCGGCAAAACTTGCAGATTTTCCGCGTTTAAGACCTCTGATTCTGAAGCCATTTCCGGTTCTGCCAGACTCAAATCTTCATAAACATAGCGAATTCCTAAATGTTTTTCGAGAGTGGTAAAGATTTGGTCTTCGCGAAACGGTTTGCGCAAGAAATCATCGCATCCTGCCGATAAAACCACTGCCCTTTCCTCTTCCAACACGCTCGCCGTTAAAGCCACCACTGCCGTCCCTTGTCCGGCTGTAGTTGCTTTAATCCTTTGGGTCGCTTCAAACCCATCCATCACCGGCATCCGCATATCCATCCAGATTAAGTGAGGATGCCATTGCTCCCAAATTGCGATCGCCTCTTTACCGTTATCGGCTTCTTTCAGCTCGAAGCCTAAAGGATTGAGGAGTTTGGCCAGCAATTGCCGATTAATTGGTTTATCATCGACGATAAGGAGGCGATAGGGGGGTTGCCCGGGTTCGAGACCAATAATCCGACGGGAATCAGCCTGCTGGCTTTCGATCTCGGGGGCGGCAGTTTCCTCGAAAGTTATCTCAAAACCGAATGTCGTACCTTGCCCCAAACGAGAACTCACCTGCATATCCCCCCCCATGAGTCGAACGAATTTGCGGCTGATGGAGAGTCCCAAACCCGTTCCCTCTTGAGCCTGTTTGCCCGTTTCCGTTTGCGTTAAGGCTTCAAAGAGTCCCTCGAGGTCGTCTGGGGCGATCCCCGCCCCCGTATCTTCCACTTCAAAGGCAATCTTATCCGACCCCATCCTTTGACTTCTGATACAGATGCCCCCCGTCGCGGTAAATTTGAGGGCATTATTGATTAAGTTAATCAGGATTTGACGGAGTTTGACCTCATCGGTGCGAATGTAGTGGGAGAGATTGTCTGCGGGTTCTAACAACAGTTGCAGCCCCTTGTCTGCGGCTTTGAGTTGGAACATATCGTGGATGTCCTCGAGGAGACGGTGGAGGTCGAAGTTTTTCTCGTTGAGAGTAATGCGCCCGGCTTCAATTTTCGAGAGATCGAGAACGTTATTGATTAAAGTGAGAAGATGTTCGCCACTGCGATTGATAATGCCGACGCTTTCTTGATGTTCCTCGGGCAGGGTTTGAGAGCGGGTCATAATTTGAGTAAAACCGAGGATGGCATTGAGGGGAGAGCGCAACTCGTGACTCATGTTGGCGATAAAAGCGCTTTTGGCTTGGTTGGCGACTTCGGCTTTCTCTTTGGCGACCTCCAATTCTGCGGTACGTTTTTTGACGCGGGTTTCTAACGCTTGATTCGTTTCCGCGAGGCGATCGAGGGCGGAATGTAACTGGGTTTCCGCTCGGGTGCGCTCGGCGATCGCGGCAATTAGCACCAATGAAGTCAAGACAATGACGGCAATAAAAGATTGCAAGAGGATTAAAGAGTCGCTCGTCTCTTCTCGGGCGAATACTCCCAACCCACTAACGGTTCCTAAAACCGCCGTCATCGAGACGATAAAAAGGAGGAAAGTCGTTCCCAGTTGGCCGAAGCGAAAGGCAGACCAAATCAGCAGAGGAATCAGGATATACTCAATGGGATAACCG
>JBFRWJ010000393.1:0-27144 GCA_051439525.1 Spirulina sp.
AGATTTTGCCCCCCTAGCCCCCCAAATCTGGGGGGAACTAGACCGGAAGTCTCCCATCCTTGAAAAGCGAAGTATCCTTGGGCTTTCCCCCTTAATACGGGGGACGGGAGGGGGATTGGGGGATTTAGGGGGCAAGGTGCGTAAGTCCTAAGAAAAATACATTCGTGTCGAAAACTTTCGAGACAATGCCATTGACATCACTCCTATTGCTTTTAACTCTCGATTTCCAGAAAAAATGCGGGGATTTTTCCCGCATTGTTTGTTGTTCGTCGAGCGTAAAATGAGCGATCGCTAGGCGGTTAATTCCAAGGGCGAAACCCGAGGCAGTGCCAGCAATTTATTCTTTTCTCGTGCCTCGGCCGCATCGGCTTCGCTGGCAGCGAGCAAATATTCTCGCATATCCGGCATCACTGCTAATGCCCTCGTCCAGTCCGGGATTTGCTCGCCGGCTGGATTGTTGGCGTATTGCTCGGCAGCCTGTAAAATCACTTGTTCAAAGCAATCGATCGCGACTTCTTCTTGATGGCGATCGTAATGGAAGCCATTAAACCGCGCATCGACAAAATATTGCCGGGTAAAGTTTTGGGCCTCCCGACGGAATTTAACTCGCAAGGCTTGGATGCGATCCATACTAATCGTCACCCGTTCGGTTTCCGTCAGGGTGCGCAATAGCGATCGCAAAATATCCCGACACATTTTTTGCAATCCTTGGTCGGGATTGTCCCCGAGAACCTGATGTTTGTGATCGAATATGCCCAAATCTACCTGAGCGATGCGTTTGTGCGAAACATTGCGATATACTTCTGCCAGCAACCCGATCTCCAAGCCCCAATTTCCCGGAATGCGCGTATTGAGTGCCAGATCGCTCGTGAGGGCGAATTCCCCCGAGAGGGGATAGCGAAACGCATTCAAATAACGCAGATAATTGCGTTCCCCAAAAATGTCCGTTAACGCCGTGAGAAGTGGAGTGACGAATAAGCGCACGACGCGCCCGTGAAAGCGTTGGGGATTGCCGCCAATGCGGGCGTAATAGGCTTTTGTGAAAGCAATCCCCAACTCTTTTTCAATCAAAGGATAAAGGAGTTTGACCGGGTAGAGAGAATTGTAAGTCAGGATATCCGCATCGTGCAGGGCGATCGCGTCGGCTTCGAGGGTCGCCACCCCCAAGCCCAACCAAACGGCAATGCCTTTCCCCTTCAGTTTGAGCAAATCTAATCCCTTTTCCTTAACTTCCTCAAGCAAGCGCCGCACCCGCGCGCCATTTTCCCAAATAATTCGGACTTTCTGGGGTAAGGGGGCAAAAAATTTGATTGCGTTGGCGTATTGTTCCGGCGTTTTCGCATACAGGCAAACAATAACCGTCTTGACAAAGGGACAGGCCTGTAAATGCTTGCGAATCTGAACGAGGGCGGGCCGTTCGAGTTCCTCGTACAAAGCGGGAATAATGATAGCTGTGGGCGACTCTTCTCTGAGTTCCAGCATTCGGCTTTTGATATATTCTAAATCGCAACCATAATCGTGAATGGTCGTGATAAGTTCTTGTTTGTAATCCATGCAGCTACCACCTTTTTTCAGAGATGAGATATTAGATCGACGATTCGGTATCGTGTGAGTTGAAATCCGAGCGATCGAGGAGCGGTTAACTACAATTTACGGTTTGGCGAGTATCTCCTTCATCAACGCTTGATGATTTCTTTTCAATTTTTAAACAAATGTAAAATTTTTGTTGTTCGTCAAGATACATAATTAACGGCCATGACTGGAAAAACTGCAGCGATCGCGTTTACCGATTTGGACGGAACTCTTTTGGGACAAGAGGATTATCGTTACGATGCGGCACTTCCCCTCATCGATCGCCTCAAAGCTGAAGAAATTCCCTTAATTCCCGTGACGAGCAAAACTCGGGCGGAAGTGGCGGATCTCAGAGAAGCGATCGCCCTGGAAGATCCGTTTATCGTGGAAAATGGGAGCGGGATTTTTATTCGCGAGGAGGATGAGCGATTTCCCGCGATCGCCAGCGACACCCGGGAAAATTACGCGATTTTACGTTTGGGAATGACCTACCCAGAAGCGAGGGCGGGACTGAGGCAATTAGAATCGCGTTTGGGGATAAAATTGTCGGGATTTGGCGATTTAAGCGTTGCCGACATTCAACAGTTAACGGGACTGCCCCTAGAAGATGCCCGCAGAGCCAAACAACGGGATTTTACCGAACCCTTCATCACCCCCAACAATATCCCGGCATGGCAAATCGAAGCATCAGTCCAAGAATTGGGCTTTCAGGTGGTCGTGGGCGATCGCTTCTCCCATCTGATCGGCGCTAAAGCAGGCAAAGGGGAAGCGGTGCGACAATTGGTCGAAAGCTATCAAAAAACCGTCGGCGATCGCGAAATTTTTACCATTGGTTTGGGCAACAGCCCCAACGATCTGCCCATGTTGGAAGTGGTGGATCTGGCGATCGTCTTGCCCGGCAAAAAAGGCATTCACCCGGGATTGACGGGACGGGGTTGGCAGATTGCTCCCTCTCCCGCCCCCGAGGGATGGGCACAGGCGTTAAAAGCCGTTTTCGCAGATCGTCTTTGACCCGAGTTTTCCAGACGCATTTATTTTTCTCCCGAGTTTTGCGATCGGGCAACTTTTTGGGGGGCTTTCTTGGCGATCGCAAATTGGCCTCTCACGAATTTGTACGATTGCCTCGGACGAGAAAGAAGACATAGAGCCTCGCTCATTACTCATCATAGCCAATTGCCCACCAAGACGAACCCCGACCAAAAATAAGGATGCTGAAATTCTACCCTGTCACCCTGTAAAATTGCCAATTGTGCTTGTCGCAAGGCTTCGGCTTTCGTGGTTTGCGATCGCGCCAACTCCTCATAAAAACGGCTCATCATCAAAGAAGTGGGTTTATCTTCGGCTAGCCAAAGACTGGCCAGGGTACTCCTCGCCCCCGCTCGTACCGCGATACCCGCCAATCCGAGGACGGCTCGATCGTCTCCTATTGCCGTTTGACAGGCACTCAACACGAGCAGTTCGATCGGGGACAATCTTTTGCGATCCGATCGCAGCAAGAGATTGATTTCGTCAATATTGAGTTGGTCGTCCCAAGTTAAGATGAAGGTCTCTTCTGCCTTGGAGCTAAATTGGCCGTGGGTGGCTAAATGAACGACGGTTACGGGTTTTTCATTCACCCGCGTTTTAAATTCTCTTTCGATAAATTCGCGATCGAGTAAGACTTCTGAGGGAACTGTGGCTTGAATGCCCTCCATTTCGGCTCTGACATTGGGCAAGGGGGGAAAATCTTGGGTTTCTTCAATCAGTCCCCCCCCAAGCAGTTGTAGTGCTTCTTGGGTGAGGGGTTGGGGATCGATGAGATTCAAACTGGGGGCAAGGGAAATGCTGTATTTTTCAATGAGATAGCGATCGCCATCGTGGAGGGCAGCTAGGGGAATATTGCGGAGATAACCATCGAGGACAAAAACGAGATTGCGAACGCCACTTGCTTCTAAGTCTGTTTCTACCTTTCCGATCAACTTGTCGTAAACTTGTTGAGAAACTTCCCGTCCTTTGCGTCTGAATTGTCTGCCTGCGCGAGAAGCGTTGTAATAGCGCATTTTGCGCAATTTCTCTTCCAGTTCCCTTTGGGGTTGAGGGGTCGTATATCGGCGTAATTCTCCGCCGGGGAGAGCGAGGATAGTTTCGAGGCGATCGCTTAAAATAATCGTGTAAAAAATGGCCGATCGCGGATCGATTTGGTCGATGGGTTGAGCGGGAGCATTGGAACAGGCATCCCGGAAAAAATTATCCAATTCGGCGAGTTGTAGGGCTTCGATCGCTTCTCTGGCCTGTTTGAGATGGTTCTGGGTGGCTTCGGGTTGCAGGAGGAGATCGACATATTGGCGATAGACGGGTTCGACGCTTTCTCGGAAGGAAAATTGCCGGTCGGGGTTGATGGCGACGAGATCCCCGCGTAAGGATTGTAAGGTAGTGACGGCGCGATCGTAGGCGGCGATCGCGGCTTCCCTTTCTTGTTGCGCCCGCAAAATGCGCCCCAGTTGCCATTGTCCCCGATAGGCGATTTCGGGGGCATTTAAAGATTGAGCCAATAAGAGTCCCTTTTCCGTAGCGGTTTGAGCTTCTTCGTAACGTTGATGGCGTTCGTACAATGCTCCCAAACTGCCCCAGATTTGCGCTTCGGCGATGCGATCGCCGGAGTGTTGCGCCTGTTCTAAGGCACGGGCAAGGGTTTGGGCGATTTCCCCGGGGGGAATCTCCAGTTCGCCCCATTTCATCAGGGTTTTCGCCCAATGAACTCGGGCGTAGATGGCGGGACGAGTGGCGGGAAGTTGGCTAACCCGGGTTTGAATTTGGGGGAGTAGGGTTTTGGCGGCGGCAATTTCTTCTTGTTCCACCAGCACCCCGAGTTCGTTCAATCGTGCCTGGATCTCTACTTCTGGGGTGGGGGCATTGAGAGCGGCTTGGCGATAATAGGAGAGGGCTTTTTGTAAGGATTCGAGTTTGACTCCTTCTTCTGGGTTAAATCGGGCGGTATTGCCGAGACTCATTTGAATGGCAGCAATGGTTTCGCGATCGCCGAGGGTTCGGGCAATGGCCAAACTTTCTTCGAGGGTTTGAGTGGCTTCGGGCAAACGTCCGAGCGATCGCTGTACGTCTCCCAAGATTTGCAAGGCTTTGGCTTTGAGGAGGGTATCGGGTTCTGCGGTCAGTTGTCGGTTGAGAGTTTCGAGGCGATCGCGAGCCCGTCCGTGGAGTCCCATGGCTTGCAGGGCTTGGGTTTGACCGATTTGACTGCGGGTATTTCCCGTGGACTCACCCTGTTGGCGATAAATTTGGGCGGCTCTTTGCCAAGTCTCTAGCGCTTTTTCGGCTTGTCCTGCGGAGAAGTCTACCTGTGCCTCAACTTCGAGAATTTGGGCGAGGAGTCGTTGCTGTTCTGGCGTTGGGGCTAAAGATTCGGCTAGATTTAGGCTTTGAGTGAGGATGTCCCGGGCGGCGGTGAGGTTGCCCATTTTTCCATAAACGAGGGCTAAATTTCGTCCCGCGATCGCCTCCCCAATTCGATCCCCGCGATCGCGTTCCCGTTGCAGGGCGTTTTGTAGGGCTTGAATGGCTTCTGCATAGCGTCCGCTTTCGTAAAGTTCCCGGGCGGGGGTCGGGGAATTGCCTGCCATCTCGGTTTCTCGGAGAATTTCCTCGGCACGAGCAACATTCCCTTGCAGGTTTCCAGAGGAGATGCCCATGGATGCGATCGCGATAAGGGTGAATAATGCTAGTTTGTTCATGGTTCTTTTGCTTTGTGAAATACTGGCTGTCCGTCAATTTTCTCTCCTTCCGCTTGTTCTCGCTCTTCTTCTTCTCTTCTCCTTTGTTCCTCTTCTTCTCTTGTTCGTTCTCTCCAATTGTTCCAAATTCGATATTCCAGTGAGAAATAAAAACCATTTTCTTGCCACGTATCCCCACTAGAATCGCGATCCACCAGAGGAATCCCCACATCAAAGCGACCGAAGAGGCGATCGCCAACCCGTACCTGCAATCCCACCCCAAAGGACGAGAGCAGGGTGGGAGAAACTAATTCAATTTCGCTACTATTCCAAACACGGCCAATATCGAAGAAGGGGGCAACCTGTACTATTGTATCCCATTCCTGAATGCGGAGGACGGGGACGCGCAGTTCGACCGAACCAAAGAAACCGTTATCGGCACTGCGGAAATCCTGACGGTATCCTCTCACCGTAGAGAGTCCCCCGATCGCGAACTGCTCGAAGGGCAGCAGGCTTTGGTCTGCCAGTTGCAAGTCAGAACGGAATAAAAGGACGGTATCCGGAGCGAGCAAGTGCAAATATTGTGCCTGAAACCGCCAGGCAAAGAAGCGACTGTCGGGCAGGGTCTCGCTGACGGAGGAATCTAACGCATCTAAGCCGAGGTTGAATTGCGATCGCAGGGCAAAAACTTCGCTATTGGTGCGGTGGCTGTATTCTTGGAAGAAGCGCAGGGCGGTAACGGTGGTTCTGCCTTCGTTATCTGCCCCTAAAGTGAGGGGAAAGGCACCGATATCATCCAAGCCGAGGAAACTTTGGCTGCTTTGCCAGGAGGCAGTTAAGCCGATGGCGAGATCTTCGCTGACGGTTTGTTTCAGGGGTTGGCGATAGGTGAGTTCGTAGCTGGGGGCGTTGGAAGAGATATCGAGAACGGTGAAGGGTTCTTCGATGATATGGTTGCGACTGCGGCTGTGGGAGAAGGAAAGGGTGCCGTTACGGGGATTGAGGGGGAGAGTATAGCTGAGATTGTCGAGACTGTGACTGCCATCGGTGTTAATGTAACCGACGCTAAAGCGATCGCCGAATCCCAAAAGATTTTTGTGAGTAAAGCGAGCGATGCGGCGTACCGTCCCGACACTCGGCGATCGCTGATTGTCGAAGGCGAAGGTCATCTCGGTGGCATCCGCTTCGGTGACTTTCACATCGAGGATACTCGCCCCGGGACGAGAACCCGCCGAGAGATTGGTGGAAATATTGGCGATGAGGGGATCGAGTTGTAAGAGTTGCAGGGCATTGAGGAGGCGATCGCGGTTGAGGGGGGGTTTGCTAGCAAGGGCGAGGCGACGGCGGATATAGCTGGAGTTGAGGCGATTTAATCCCGTAATATTAATGGCTTCCACTTCTCCTTCAATGACTTGAATCCGGATCGTTCCCCCTTGTAGAGATTGTTCGGGGATAAATGCGCCAGATGTGATATATCCTTCTTGTTGGTAATAATTTGTGAGAGTTTCGGCAGTTTGCAGGAGTTCGGCAAAGGAGAGAGGTTCGTCGGTGAAGGGTTTGAGGAGTTCTGTCAGTTCTTCCGAACTGAAGACGGTATTGCCAATGATTTCAAATTGGTTGACGCGAATTTCTCCGGGAATTTCTTCGGGTTGGGGGATCGTGGGGGTTGTCGGGACGGGAAGGAGATCTTCTAGGGGCGGTAAGGGTTCGACGGGGGGTAAGGGATCGGTATTGGGTTGAATAATTTGGGGAGGGGTGAGCGATGGCGATTCGCTTTGAGCGAGTACGGGGACTGTCCAAAGGAGAGGGAAGAGGGGAAGTAAAGAGAGAGAAAGACGTTGCATGGTGGGAATGCAAATTTTTGCAGTCTGGAGTTTGAGTTCGAGTAGATTGGTTTTGATGTAATTCTCGACGGGGTACTCTGCGATCGCCTTTTTGTAATTTATCTTCCCATGATAGAATAAAGCAGACTAAAAATCTATAATGTTATCTCTAAAAAAATTGCTCGCCATTGGCATCCCTCATTCCCTATCGGATTCGGTATGCACAATAATCTTGACAGACCAGTAGTAACACTTGCTGGCTTTGCCTATTACCTCAGTCGTTTGGGAAAACATCCCTCAAATTTCGGTAGCCACTGATAACTCGCAAAATTTCAATTCCATCTTCAAGAAGGCGATAAAAAATAATGTAATTCATTAACGGGATACCGCGTAAGTCTGGAATCAAATGAGAGTAAGATTTTCCTAAATTGGGAAAACGGGCTAAATACAGACATTTTTTATTGAACGCTTCGACAAAGCGATCGCCTGCATCGACACTTTTTTCAAGAAAATAATTGGAAATTTCTTCTAAGTCTCGACTGGCACTTGCCGTAATGATTAAACGGTTCATCTTGTTGCTTCTCTTTGCGAGACGCTACGCGAACGCACTTTATTTCGCAGTCGAGTCATGACTTCTTCTACATTCTCAGTTTCTCCTCTTTGCGACTGTTCTAATGCTACTTCGATTTTTTGTCGCGTCTGTTCGACCCAAGCTAAATATTCTGGATTTTCTTCAGACTCTTGCAAGGACACTTCATCCGCGAGAAGTAAGAGAGCCGTATCGATCGCATTTTCTAAGGATGGATACCTACCGCACTGCCTTAAAATTTCTAGCACTTTTGTTTGTTCTGGACTCAAGGTAATTTGCATCATTTTTGTTCCTTAAACGGGCAATTAATGATATTGTAGAGGCATTCGGGTTTGACAGAGCAATGCGATCGCGATGAGTGGGAGAGCGATCGCTATTCGGACAAAGTGCGACAGTTGGGATAAACCAATACGGGAGTTGTGGGGGTCGGGGTTGACCCATCTGCCGTGAGATGGACTGTGCCATCAGGAGCAACGTACCAGCCTTGGACGGGGCGAATGGGGGCAGATTCTCGGTCTTTGGGATCGTTCTCCCGCAGGATGACGGTAGGTTGAGAAGGGTCTCCCTCTCGGGTTGCCCATTCCGGAACGTAAGGAGCATGAGTGAGAGGATCCTCGGGATTGGCGGGAATGCCCCCGCGTCCGGTAACGGTGAAGGAGCTCCCCCCGGCAATGCGATCGTCTTGCAGGGCGCAGACATCCCGTCGGATAATATCTTCGGCATCCACGAGACTATCGGGCAGTTCGTTGAGTCCCTGTTCCGAGGGGAAGTTTAAGGGATTGAAAACCAATGTGCCGCTCAGTCCGAATTCCGAAGAGGCGGTGATGTCGCTGAAGGGAGTGAGGGCTTCGCGGAACTTAAGTCCGTAGATGGCGTTGGCGGTGATGTTGATATTGCCGCCGTTGCCTTCAAAGGCGTTGGCGGTGATGTCGCTGTTTTCCCAAGGAACGCCGATGATGAAGCTGGCATTGATGGTGATGTTGCCGCCGTTGCCTCCACCTTCTTCCGTGCCTGCGGTGGTCGTAATCTGGCTTTGGTCACGAAGAAGGAGTACGTCTTGAAGATTAATATTAATGTTGCCACCATCCGTGTTAGTTGTTTTGGCAAAGATGCCAGAGTCGTTGCGAAGTGTTAACTCGTTGCCTTGAATGTTGATATTGCCAGCTTGACTACTTCCTATGCTAACAACACCAATGCCTGCATAATTAGCCACTTCAACTCTTCTTGCTATTATCAATATATCTCCCGCATCTCCTTGTCCGTAGGTACTGGCATCAATGACTGCCCCATCGAGAACTTCAAGGCGATCTGTATTAATCCTCACCCCTCCTGCATTCCCCTTAGCGGTTAGTCCGACTCCGCTGCCAGCACTACTCCTAATGCCCCAGCGACTTGCCCCCTGAAATCGCACGGTATCGCTGGCGGTAATCGCCACAGATCCGGCATTCCCTTGTCCAGAGGTGCTGGCATCAATGAATGCCCCATCAAGTACTTCAAGGCGATCTGTATTAATCCTCACCCCCCCTGCATTCCCCTTGGCTGTTAGTTCGACTCCGCTGCCAGCACCACTTCTAATGCCCCATTGACTTGCCCCCTGAAATCGCACAGTATTGCGGGCAGTAATTGAAACTTCTCCCGCATTCCCCTGTCCGAAGGTGCTAGCACTAATTTGCGCCCCATCAAGGACTTCGAGGCGACCTGTGTTAATCGTTACCCCTCCTGCATTCCCCTTGCCAGTTGGTTCGACTTGACTGCCCGTGCCACTCACGAAGCCCCAACGATTTTCCCCCTGAAAGCGCACAGTATCGCGGGCGGTAATCGTAACTTCTCCCGCATTCCCCTGTCCAAAGGTACTAGCACTAATTTGCGCCCCATCAAGGACTTCAAGACGACCTGTGTTAATCGTTACCCCTCCTGCATTCCCCTTGCCAGTTGGTTCGACTCTGCTGCCAGCACCACTACTAATACCCCAACGATTTTCCCCCTGAAAGCGCACACTATCGTTGGCAGTAATCCTCACCTCTCCTGCATTTCCCCGTCCCCAAGTGTTGGCATCAATTTGTGCCCCATCAAGAACTTCAAGGTGACCTGTGTTAATTGTTACCCCCCCTGCATTTCCCTTGGCAGTTGGCGCAACTTGGCTAGTAGCTCCACTCACATAGCCCCAATGACTTGCCCCCTGAAAGCGCACGCTATCGTGGGCAGTAATCGCCACAGATCCAGCATTCCCCTGTCCCAAGGTACTGGCATTAATGATTGCCCCATCAAGAACTTCAAGGCTTCCTGTACCAATCGTGACTCCTCCTGCATTCCCTTTGGCGATTAGTCCAACTCCAACGGCAGCACCACTCACATAGCCCCAGCGACTTGCCCCCTGAAAGCGCACGCTATCGCGGGCGGTAATCCTTACGTTCCCTGCATTTCCTTGTCCGTAGGTACTGGCATCAATGGCTGCCCCATCAAGAACTTCAAGGTGACTTGTGTTAATTGTTACACCCCCTGCATTCCCCTTGGCAGTTGGCGCAACTTGGCTAGTAGCTACACTCACAGAGCCCCAACGATTTTCCCCCTGAAGGCGCACGCTATCGCGGGCAGTAATCGCAACTTTTCCCGCATTTCCTTCCCAAAAGGTGCTGGCACTAATTTGTGCGCCATCAAGAACTTCAAGGCTTCCTGTACCAATCGTGACCCCTCCCGCATTTCCAATGGCGTTTTCACGAACTTGGCTACTCACCATACTCCCAATACCTTGATTACTTTCTCCTCGTAATCGCACGGTATCGCGGGCAGTAATCGCAACTTCTCCCGCATTTCCTTCTCCAAAGGTGCTAGCATCAATCTTAGCTCCATTGAGAACTTCAAGGTAACCCGTGTTGATAAAAATCCCTCCGGCATCTCCTTGTCCTAGGGTGCTGGCAGAAATAATAGCCTCATCACGAACTTCAAGGTGTCCTGTATGAATTGTCACTCTTCCTGCCTTTCCAATAGCAGTTGGAGCAAGTAGGGTAAAAGCAGTACTTCCATATCCCTGAAACTGCACGGTATCGCGGGCAGCAATCGAAATTTCTCCCGCATTTCCTTCTCCAAAGGTGCTAGCATCAACCTTAGCTCCACTGAGAACTTCAAGGTAACCCGTGTTGATAAAAATCCCTCCAGCATTTCCTTGCCCTAGGATGCTGGAAGAAACGATTGTTTCCTCATCAAAGAGTTTAAGATGTTCGGTATGAATTGTCACTTTTCCAGCATCTCCAATAGCATTTTGACCAACTACACTGAGAATCCCACTGTTCTGAAAATTTGCAGTATTGGTCGCATTTAGTACAATGTGACCTGCATTGGCTTCTCCCCAAGTCGCTGATCTAATACTAGAACTATTCTCGAAGAACAAAGATTGTGCGCTAAGAGTGAGATCTCCACCCGTTGGATTTCCTCCTAAAAAACCGTAGCTACCACTAGTAATTTGTGAGTTATTAGCCCGAATCGTGCCACCACTCTCTAGAAAAATGTTTCCTCCTGCATTCCCCACAGAGGTTAAAATACTGCCAGTATTGAGGTTAATTTCGCTCTGACTCAGTAAATTTATATCACCTCCATTTCCAAAGAAGGCATTGGCAGAAACATTAATTCCTCCATTAATATTAATCTCATTACGAGCATCAATCGTAACCGATCCACCAGCAAATATATCTTGTGTATCAATAGAACCAACTGAAATTCCACCAGATACTGTTCCTAGTGAGGTGTTAGGAAAATACTGATTACTCAAAAAGACTTGACCACCACTCTTCACTTCAACATTGCCCAAAACAATATCCGCACTCGAAGGATTTGTGGGAAAATTAAACGGTGGAAAGAAAGTTCCTGAACCTGTCAAAAAAGGAGTGCTAATAAAAGCTGGATCGATTCCGGATCGGATGTCCAAGGTTGGCCTACTCTTACCATCAATGTTGAGCAACTGACCGTTTGATAGCTGTACTGTCTCAGTCAAACCATTAGCAGTATCTGCTCCCATAATAATCTGGACAAAGTTCATTACCACTTGTCCGCCAGCAATAATATGGAGTGATGCGCCTTGATAGCCATTAATAAATACATCCCCAAGCGTCCGAATCACCGGATCGTGAGG
The DNA here is from genome assembly GCA_051439525.1 of Spirulina sp. Lineage (GTDB taxonomy): Bacteria > Cyanobacteriota > Cyanobacteriia > Cyanobacteriales > Spirulinaceae > CCY15215. The sequence goes on from JBFRWJ010000393.1 coordinate 11,818, forward strand.
ACTCTTCAAATCCCCCAATTCTCCATCCAACGCTTCAATGCGAAAACTTCCCCCAGAAAAGTAATGAGCATCTCCTCCCACTGCATTCCCACTCCGCAACACCATATCTCCCCCCGAAAATAACCCACTCTCCGGGTGATTCAAGGCCAAAATATCAACGGTCTCATTCCCCTGTACCAATAACTCCCCACCCGCAACCGCAATAAACGGACTCCCGACACTATCCCGTATTTTCACCTCATCCAACGATCGCAAGGTCAAATTTCCCCCAGCTTGCAAGACTCCCTCTAAATCTAATCGTCCCGCATCCAAGGTCAAATCTCCCCCAACCTGCAAATGACCTCGATTATTAATTTCCCTCTGATGTGCTGCTAAGGCATGAGAAAATAACGCTCCCGGTTCAATGGAAAGCAACTGCGACCCACCTACATCTACTGCACTAAAATACCCCATATCTCCCAACCAAACCCCATCTGCCGTCGTCCCCACAAACGACCCGCGAATGTCCAAACTCGCATCGGGGCCAAAATAGATACCATTGGGATTAATTAACCAAAGATTCGCCTCTCCCAACACCCCCAAGCGTCCTAAAATATCCGAGGGATTTCCCCCCGTAACCCGCGTGAGAATATGCTGAATAACGGTAGGATTGGCAAAATAAACCCCGCGACCTTCTCCTACATTAAACTCCTGAAAACTATGAAAAAGATTGCTCCCTCGCGTCGCTCCCCCCTCAATGCGATCTTCCAACACACTCATCGGGACGACAGTCGAACTTTCTGCTCCTAAAGTCCCATCGGGAATTAACTGCGCTAAAGCAGACAACGGAAATAATCCCCAGAAACTGGTTAAAAGGAGCAATCCCCAAATGCGGCAAGACATAACCGCCTCCTCAGACAGTTTTCGGTATCGATACCCAAACTGTTTGGCAAGAATTGTGTAATATTTTTTACGAGTGGGGCGATCGCTTTCTCCACATCTTTAATTTAGTGAATTTTCCGAGATTCGCGATCGATAACTTAATAATTTATTGCAAGACTAAATATTTATTTACCGCCGCAAAAAAATGACTCTTTCCCTCCCGTTACAAATTGCAACTTGGCGATCGCCCAATCTCGGACGGGTCTGCGATCGCGGTTGCATCTCTCACATTTTATTTGACCCGATTTGCGACATTCTCACTTAAATACAGGCGTCGCTTCTCATGGCAAACTTTTCTCTAACAGTGCTTTGAATATCGCGATCGCATTCGGCGATCGATAGGTAAAACGAATGGTAAACTCCCCTTCTTCTGGCCAAACGGACACGACTTTAGCATAAAAATCATCGCCGATTTCCGGTAAATTTTGCTCGTCCATCGCGAAAAAATTCAACTTCAGATTGGTCATGGGATCGGGAAGCCTTCCCTCGCCTTCCTTGGCGATCTGAACGATCGCGCCCCGATGGGATAATTGCACCAACTCTCCCTTGTAAAAGCGATCGCCCACTTGTTTCCCTTCCACGATTAAATAAAGAAGCGATCGCGGTTGCAAAAGCTGACAAAAAATCTCTTCTTCCTCGGGCAGATCAAGATAGTAAGGCGCGCCAACGCCAGCAATTTCATAGATGGAAATATCGCGCATCATCCCTTTAGGATGCACCCGTTTCTCATGGCGAATTTCTACCCATTCCCCTCCAACTTCTTCGAGGGTTTGTTGGGAAATGAAAATTTGATTGCCCGTCGTATAAGTTTCCACGCGAAACGCAAAATTTACGTCTCTCCCCACCGCACTATATTCCGTATGCCAATCCGATCCCAAATTCCCCACGACACATTCCCCCGTATTAATGCCGATCCCCATCTCCAAAGTCGGCCAGTGATTTTGCGCCATTTGCTCATTCACCGACTTCATGGCGATCTGCATGGCGATCGCGCAAGCAAGGGCGCGTCGGGCATCATCTTCTCCCACCACGGGTACCCCAAACAACACCAAAATCCCATCCCCCATCAAATCATCGATCGTTCCCCCGTATTGACCGATAATCCCTAACATGGACTGTAAATAACAGTTGAGAATCTCCACCACCATTTCCGGGGGCAATCGTTCCGAAAGGGCAGTAAACCCCCTGAGATCGGAAGTGAGAATCGTAATTTTTTGCCGCTTTCCGCCCAACTTCAAAGCCTCTGGATTCTCCAATAAGTCAGAAACCACCGCATCATTGAGATAGCGCCCGAAAGTCTGGCGAATTTTCCCCGCACTGCGAGCCAAATAACTCGCGATCGCCAAGGTAGATCCGGCAAACCCCAATAAAGGCGGCACCACGGGAATCCACCACCCCCGTAAAATGGCTAGGTAAGCACCGCCTAACAAAAGGGCAACCATGGCCAAAGACGCGATCGCGCCTCGCAAACTCCGCCAAATCTGCCCCCGTCCCTTCGCTTCAATCCCGTAACGCCACTGCCAACTCAACCCCGCCCCCAGAAAACACCAGAAGGCAATCCACAACATTTCCGCCCATTCCGGCCAACTGCGAAAGAGGGGATGACCGTCCAACGCCGCCCTGACAAACTGACTGGCGAGATGGGCAAAAATTTCCACCCCGGCAATTGAGAGAGGATTGTCGGAAATGCCGCTACTGTAAGGCGTGAGGTAAAGATCGTTAAAACTTTCTCCGATCGCGCCAATGAGAATAATGCGATCGCGCCCCCAATCTGCCGCCACTCGTCCTGCTAAAACATCCCGTAGGGGAACTGTCTCAAAATACCCCCGACCGCCGCGATAATCGATGAGAATCTGGAATCCTTCGCCCATTTTAGCCCTGACATACCCCCCGGTATCGGGCTGCAGGGGGGTTAAAATTGCCCGTCCCCAACGCCACTCTCCCGTTTCTTCCAGCTTCTCTAATCGGACTCCTTCTGCGTCGAGATAAAGTTTGGCAAGAGCGGCGGCAAAGCTGGGAATCGGCTTTTCTCCTCCTCTGGCAACGTAGGCGAAACCCCGACGCACTCGACCGTCGGGATCTTCAAGGATATCGTTCGCTCCTATGCGACCTTGCTCCTTGAGAATTGGTGGAGCAGAAACGCGATCGCGATCGCCATCCCCGAAAACTTTTTCAATGCCCACTAAATTGGGAGTTTGGGCAAACACCCGGGTTAGTTCCCCATGACCGGGAGGAACGGGAACATTTCGATAGACATCCAACCCAATGGCTCTCGGCTGCATGGCGGCAAGTGTTGCGATCAGTTCCCCATAGACGCGATCGGGAAAAATCACCCTTCCCTGCTGCTTCACGTCTGTCTCGTCAATCCCGACAATGACAACGCGATCGTCGGGGGGGAGGGGCGGACGCAAACGCAAGTATAGATCGAATGCGCCCAACTCCCAAGGTTGCAATAGTCCCGAGCCCCGCAACGCGATCGTCACGATCGCTGTCAGAGGAGTCGCAACCCACACCCCTCGCCATTGCCAAATTCGAGATTTGAACCACTGCCGCATTTTGGTTTAATTCACGATGGGATAATCCGCATAGGTTTCCAATTCAGCCGATTCGAGAAATTCTAACCATTCTTTGGGATGGGACTGGCGCAATTCCAGTAGAATCTCAAAGGCTTGCTGCCAAATTCCCTTTCTTGCATAATAGTCTGCCCGCTCGAGGGGGCGATCGCTACTCGGGGGCGGGAGTTCGAGTCGTTGAATCAACCCCTCAATGGCTTCATCGTCAATCCCGAGCTCGTCTTCGGGATTGCAGCGAATAAAGAATCCCCATTGATAAATCACATCGGGTTTGAGAATCACGTCCTCGGGAACTTGTATCTTAAAAATGCCCGGGGGATGATGGATAAAGGAAAATGTCCGGCGATAAACGATCTCTTCGCTGTCGTCGATTATGCGAAACCTTGCTTCCTTGTTTTCAATGGCAGGAATGTAGACATAAAGCGTCGGATGGGGCGCGATCGTTCTCAGCGTATTACTCGGAGGAGTGAGAGCATAAAATTCTTGGCGAATCGCCTCTCCCCCGCATTTTCCCGGACGAACTCCCCCGCCTCTTGTTGTGGGTGGCGAACCGGGAATGGGGTCTGCATCTTGGAAGGCAACAGAATGCGCCGGAAGTTGCTCTAGTCCGGACAAAAGTATGGCAAGGGCCAACCCGACCCTAAATAAATGTTGGCTTGGAAAGAGCGATCGCATCACGAGTTTCCTCTCTTGGATTCCTCAATCTAATTATGCCAAAGAAACAATCAATCGGGAGAGTCTGAGGCGGGATTGGTTTCCCGTCTGGACGGTGGGGCGGAAAATCCCCCTAGGGGATAATTTCTGGGGCTTCGGCGGTTTTATCGATTGATTCAATCGATCTCAAAATGAAGAAGTGATTTTTTTGAATTTTGAATTCAAAATTCAAAAAATGGTCATGAAATATTCCGCTAAAACTCTTCATTTTCAACTGAAAATTACGGCTCTAGCGCTACTGCATCATTCATTTTAGTCTCACTTTGGTTTATACGATTAGCAACGTTGCCCATTTTATTGCCGATGTAGTTGTCGGTGCTCCCAGCTATCAATTATTTTTGATGGTCTTGTTGTTGGCGATCGGGTTACTTCTCAATCTTGTCTCATTCCAATGGTTGAGAGATTCCAGCCATCAAGACTCTATTGTTTGATAAAATCGTAATTTCGGGAGAGATTGCAAGTGATGCGAGCGCGATCGCCGTCTTGACGGATGTCGCAAACCAGTTCTCCGCGATCGCGTTTCTTATCCAAAGTCTGATTGGAACGAGGACCGTTCCATTGGGCGATGAGTTTCCATTGATAGCCCGAAGTTGTGTTAGAGATTTCAGACTCAATTGTCCAAAAAGTATCTTCGGGCAGCGAATTTAACTGTTCTATAATTTGTTGCTGAAACTTGGGTATCAAGCCTGTGCGTTCGCTTTCTTGCAACCATTTTTGCGCTTCCGTCCAGGGGCGATCGTTAATATTTCGTTCGAGGATTCCTTCCAGACCTTCAAGAATTAATAAACCCCGAAGCGGCGGCGGAGCAAAATCCAAGCGCACGACAAACTGACTCTCACTAAAATCCTCGAAAAGAAGACTGGGATATTCTTGCAACCAATCGTTGCACAGAAAATAAAATTGCAGCCAACAAGCTAGCAAAATTTGTATTTCTAGTAAAATAACGATCGCTTGTCCTTCCTTCGCATGGGGAATTTTAAACTCTAAATTGCGAGTAATAAAATTGGTTAGTGAAGCAACCATGGCAGAGAGAGGCAACCAGAGAATCATTAAAATTTGCGGTTTGATTTGGAACAATCCCCAAAATAATAAACAGATGAGTGCTGAAATCAGCCAAGGCGTAAATTTCCAATGATTTTCAATGCCAATCCAAGCTATGCTGACAATGAGAAGAAAATAGCCAATAATTGCAATAATTTCACCAATAAATCCCCTCGCGATCGCTGCCATCAATACCGAAAACAAACTTAAGCGAAATAAAGTTTGCCAGCAATAGGCTCGAGGGGGTTTGAAAGTCAGCCAGATTTTCTGAAGAATCTCGTTCATTGTTTCTAATATAGATTTAACAAGATAATGAGCAACACGACAACAGTAAGACTTAAGATATTGGCTTGAAAAACCGTGTAAATTGTGCTAGTATCCGATTGGGTAATAATTGTATTAATTTGCTCGAATGAAGGGGCGGATTGTTGTTGAGTGTTCTGGTCGGAAAAAATTTGTAAAAGTGCTTGTAAAAGTTGCAGCGCTCTAAATTCAACAAAAACAATTAAGGCAAACATCATGGTAATGACGACGGCGAGAATGGGATAAACCTCAGTCCAGCGATCGAGATCGCTAAAATTATTGAAGAAAATAATACCGATCAAATGTAGGTTCTCACTGTTCGGTGCTAAAACCTCAAAGAGAAAAAAGACAAACCACAAGATAATTGTCGATAAAAGATTAATCGAAATTGAGAATTCTATACTTTGTTTGCGGGTTAATCTTAACTTTTGTTGCAGGACGATCGCTTCCAAGGCAATGCTGACAAAGAGGGTGAAAGTCTGTAAAATAATGAGAGGGAGCGGTAAAATGGCAGTCGGCATATCTCAAGAGAAATCGGGAATCACAGAATCGGAAATGAAGAATTGCAAGGCAAAAAGAAATTTTTATGAAGGTTTTGCAGTAATTGCTCACTTCATCGTCAAAATAGCGCTAGTCTGAAAAAGACCCCCATGCAACATAAAGCTATGGCAGTTTTTCATAAACGACCCGCGATCGAAAATTCCGCAGAAGAGGGTACCCGCGCTCGCATTTTGCAAGCAGCTCAGCGCTTGTTCGCTCGCAAGGGTTATGATGGCACGACCACTCGAGATTTAGCATCGGCAGCAAATGTGGCAGAAGGAACCTTATTTCGTCATTTTGCCAATAAAAAGGCAATTTTGGTAGAAGTCGCGACGCGAGGATGGGTGGAAATTCTCACGGACTTGCTGACAGAATTGAGTGAAATGGGAAGTTATAAAGCAGTTGCGCAAGTGATGCGCAGAAGAATGCTGCGAATGCGCGAAAGTCACGATCTGATGCGAGTATGTTTTATGGAGGCCCAATTTCATCCCGAGTTGCGCGATCGCATTCAGTTGGAAATTGTCGATAAAATGATGGATGTCGCGGAGGCATTTTTCGAGACGGCGATGGAACGAGGCATTTACCGCAAGATGAATCCTAAAATTGTCGCCCAAGTATTTTTGGGAATGTTTGCGATCGCGGGATTTTCCGACAAAACCATTATCGATCCTAATGCCTCGCCAGAATCCCTACAAGAAATGGCAGAAGGCATTGCCGATATTTTCCTGCAAGGGGTTCTGGCAAAAGATGGGAATGGGTAATGGGTAATGGGTAATGGGTAATCGGTAATCGGTAATCGGTAATCGGTAGGTTTTACCCCTTTTGTCCGATTTTCTACTCCCGTGATGCTTTCTCGAATGCACTCTCAAATGCTTCGAGATCGACTGCACCGCGCAAAGGTTCGCCGTTAAGGGCAAAAAAGGGCGTTCCTTGGATGAGAAGTGATTGTGCGAGTTGGACATCTTCGGCGATCGCCGCTCGGGCGGCAGAACTGTTGCGATCGCGATCGAATTGCTCTAAATCTAAGTCATAATCTTCAGCCAGTTCTCGATATAATTCTTCCCCTAAGTCTTCTTGATGGGCGAACAAACCGTCATAATATGCCCAGAATTTCCCTTGTCGTCCGGCAGCATAAGCAGCTAAGGCAGCTCCCGGCGCTTGGGGATGAATGCCGAGGGGTAAATTTTTGTAAACGAGCGTGACGCGATCGCCGTACTCGTCCATAAATTCTTTCACAGTTTCGCTCGCACGAGAGCAAAATGGACATTGAAAGTCGGAGAACATGAGAAGAACAATTTTTTGCGCTTTGGCTCCTCGGGTGGGAGAATCACCAATAAAGGCTTGCGGGTTGACCTTCATTTGCTGTAAAACAGCTTTTTGAACGGCTTCTTGTTGTTGCTGTTGTTGGCGCTGATAATTTTGTACCGACTCGATAATCGCTTCCGGGTGATTGCGAATGATATTTAACACTTGTTCTTCAAGTCCGTCGGTATTTTCTGCGCGAGCGGACAATGTATAAGTGAATAATCCCAAACACCACAAGCAGACGAAAAGAAATTTTAAAACTTTCTTGATTTTTTGAGGCATAATCTTGCAAGGAAAAAACTTGCCTCCATTATATCAAACTCTTCTGCAACACTCTTTTTGCAATGTCCATCGATCCCATTGGTGATGGGATCATCTGTCCATTCTTAATATCTGTCCATTCTTATACAAGCTACAATGACAACATACTGAATTGAGGGCAGTAGAATTGCCGTTAAATGATTGTCTCAATTTAACGGCTGATGGATGGTTACGCAATCTTTTCGAAATGTAGTCAGATGCCATACCAATATTGGGTATACCATGATCTTCGCCATAGTCACAACAACCTATTTCGCCAGAGGAATTAATCGTGCTAGTAATCCATAATTGATAACATCCTCGTTCCCGCCTCTCTTCTTCAGTACCTTGAAAACGAGCGCCCTCCCAACCTCTAGTACTACAGTTTTCTTTGATCGAGAATCTCCAAACACCTAGCCTATTGGCAAGATCGTAAACCCCCTGCCTGTCATTTTTGTTGTGAGAAAATTCGAGAAATTGAATTTCAATCTTTAAAGAATTATCAATTTCTTTTTGCATGGCAACCAGTCTTTCTAGATTACTAATTACCAAAGAGAGATCCCCACCTTTCCTATATTTAGAGTAGCTTTTTTGTGTAATTCCATCTAATGCAATAATCAGGTGATCGAGCCCGCTTGACAATAATTCTGCCATATATTCATCAGATATTTTCAATGAGAAGTTACTACTAACACATGTTGCAACTTTATTTTTGTGGAGATAATTTATTATTGCAGGAAGGCTCTTGTTGAGTAAAGGCTCTCCTTCATCATAGAGGTTTATTTTAATAAGATACGGAAGAATATCCTCGACTGATTCCTTAAATAGTGAAAGACTCATCACTTTTTCTTTTCTATGTTCGGGATTACTTTCTGATAGATGGGCTCCGCCCAGTAAACAACCCGGACAGGATAAATTACAATAGGGGGAAACTTCAACTCGTATATAACAGGGATTAGATAAAAGAATTGAACGCTTAGAAAACATCTCTATAGCCAAAACAAACATATTAATTGCTTTTTTTATTGTCATATATTTAATAATAGTCTGATAGTGCCTTTTGATACCTTGTAGAAGAAAAGATACATTGATTGAACTTGATAGCCTCATTTCTTGCATTACCCTATTCCCCCAACTGAATGGAATGCTTCTGAAAACTGCACTTCTCACAGATTAACAGATCTATCTCTCTCAACCTAAGAAACTTTACATAACTCAAAACTGGAAGCCCGAGGGCCAATCACCAACTGAGAATGACAGAAAATCGAACAATAGGCAAACCTCTAAGAGCTGAATTTATAAAGTAAATCTTAAGAGCGGCAAAAATCCTGATAAACTAACAACCAACAACCCACAACCCAGAACCCACAATGAAAAATCTCTGGAATCAGGCAGAAGCCGATCGCTATCCCACCGACCTCGAACAACGCGTTTACACCTCTCAACTTTTGGGACGCGATCCCTGCCTTGTTCTGCACGGGGGGGGCAATACTTCTGTGAAAATTAGGGAAAAGAATATTGTTGGCGAAGAAGAAGATATCCTGTATGTGAAGGGAAGCGGTTGGGATTTAGCCACGATTGAAAAAGAGGGTTTTTCTCCGGTTCGCATGACCCATCTGCTTAAATTGGCAAAATTAGATGCGTTGAGCGACCCTCAGATGGTCAATGAGCTAAAGACGCAAATGACCCGTTCTAGCGCCCCTTCTCCCTCGGTAGAGACGATTCTCCATGCGACGCTCCCTTATAAATACGTGGATCATACTCATGCCGATGCCGTGGTGACGATTACCAATACCCCGAAGGGATTGGCGCGGATTCGAGAAATTTATGGCGATCGCATCGTTATTATTCCTTATATCATGCCGGGGTTCGATCTCGCTCGCCTCTGTGCGGAAAAGTTTGCTGCCGAAGCCGGAGAAAATACCGTTGGCATGGTATTAATGAATCACGGAATCTTCTCCTTTGGCGCGACAGCCCGGGAATCCTACGAGAAGATGATTGAATTAGTAAACTTGGCAGAAGAGTATATCGAGAAACAGGGCGCAAAAATCGCAATCGAACCTTTAGAAATCGAGCAGAAATCTTTGGGAATTCCTCTCGCGAAAATGCGTTTCGAGTTATCGAAAGCCACAGATTTTCCGATAATTATGACCACTCATCGCAACGAAAAAACCCTCTCTTTTGCCCGACGAGAAGATATTCCCGACATCTCTCAACAAGGGCCCGCGACTCCCGATCACGTTATTCGCACCAAGCGCATTCCCCTCCTCGGACGCAATTTAGACGCATACATCGAAGATTACAAGACCTACTATCGCACTCATGCAACAGCGGCCACAACGATGCTCGATCCCGTTCCTCGGGTGATTTTAGATGCAGAATGGGGGATGTGTACCCTCGGGAAAAATGCCAAAAGTGCCGCGATCGTTGCCGATATTTATCATCACACCATCGATATCATTCAATCTTCAACGGCGTTAGAGCAATATCAAGCCCTACCGGCTCGAGATATTTTCGCTGTAGAATATTGGGATTTAGAGCAGGCAAAATTACGCAAAGGAGGCAAACCTCCTGCCTTGACGGGCGAAATTGCCCTCGTCACGGGAGCCGCTTCGGGAATTGGCAAAGCTTGTGTAGAATCGTTACTCAAACGAGGAGCGGCAGTCGTGGGTTTGGATATTAATCCGAACAATGAAGCACTCTATTCTCGTCCCGATTTCTTGGGGATTCAATGCGATGTGACGCGATCGCAAAATATTACCGAAGCGATCGAACAAACCGTTCGCCAATTTGGCGGTTTAGATATTTTAATTCTCAATGCGGGAATCTTTCCCCCGGGTCGCGCGATCGCTGAATTGAGTACAGAAGAATGGCGTAACGTCATGATGATTAATCTCGATGCCAATTTGATTTTGTTGCGAGAATGTCACCCTTTCTTAAAACTTGCCCCTCAAGGGGGACGAGTCGTGATTATCGGCTCGAAAAATGTCCCGGCACCGGGTCCCGGTGCTGCAGCCTATTCGGCATCTAAAGCGGCATTAAATCAACTCATGCGAGTTGCTGCCTTAGAATGGGGTCAAGATAAGATTCGACTCAATTCTCTCCATCCCAATGCGGTTTTTGATACGGGTATTTGGACGCAGGAAGTATTAGAAGCACGCGCCAAACATTATGGCATTACTGTAGAAGAATACAAAACCAATAATGTCTTAAAAGTTGAAGTGAACAGCCACGCCGTTGCTGAATTAGCTGCTGAAATGTGCGGAGCTTTATTTGCTTGCACGACAGCAGCCCAAATTCCCGTTGATGGGGGGAACGAACGCGTCATTTAACGAGTTTACAAGTGCATTTCCCGACTGACAAGGGTATTGCTATTGTTTTGAGAAACGCACTTGTAAATCCGCGCGATCGCATCGTTTCGATGCAAATGAGAAACATAGGTTTTAATCAATTGGGAATTCACTGGAGGGCAGACAATACTCGCCCCCCGCAAATGTGTTAATGTGTTCTGGCAATCGATAATTTGCGTGCTAAATAAGGTTGTTTCTAGATAAGTTAAGTTATCTTCTCCAGTTTTGGATAAGAGAGCGGCAAGAGGACTCAAAACATTATTGTAGGCAAATTGAGGATGTTGTAGTTTTTTCAACCATTGCTGATAAGGTAGTTCACAAAGATGATAACCCATCTCTCGCAAAGTTTTCACAAAGCGATCGCAAGGAAGCGGGTGGGGGTTGCTAAAATGAAATACTTTGTTCAGAGACTCGGGCTGTCTGGAGACATGTACGATAGCTTTATTGACATAATCGACAGGAATCATACTCAGAGGACGATCTAACAGGGGGGCGCTGCCGAGTTGAATCGTGCCGGTAATAAAACGAGACAAGAGATCTTCTGGGTTGGCAACTCCCGTTTGACTGTGACCGGAAATCATGGGCAAGCGATAAATACTGGCGGGAATGCCTCGCTCTCGTGCGGTCAATAACAATTGTTCGGCAACCCATTTACTTTGGGCGTAACCATTGGCTAATTGTTCGGGGTGCAGGATAGATTCTTCCTCATATAACACATCGCGTTGAGAGTAATGAGGAGAGAGAAAGACATCAAAGGTAGAGATAAAATGAATGGGGGTCACTCGTCCTTGACTGGCGAGGCGCAAGACTTCCCGCGTTCCCAAGACATTGGGTTTGCGTAAAACTGAATAGGGATAAATGAGATTAATAAATGCGCCACAGTGATAGATGACATCCATCCCGTGGGCTAACTCGCGAAATTCTTCGTTGGCTAACCCAAACATGGGTTTTGTCAAATCGCCAAGGACGGGAATGAGGCGAGAATCCCAAGTTTGCTCCCAGAGTAAATAACGCTTGAGATTTTGTTGGAGTCTATGTTTGCCGTCTGCTAATTTTTTCGCCCTGACCAGACAGTAGATCTTGGCATCGGTTTGTTTTAAGAGTTCTTGGAGAAAGAATGCGCCTAAAAAACCCGTTACTCCCGTCAGAAAAATATGCTCGGGCTCGGCTCTGGATCCGAGAAACATCTTCCTCGGATAAATGGTGGGATCGAGTACCGTATCTTGATGAATATCGATCGCAAAGGCTTTGTCCACGGTTAAGGGGCGATCGTCGGATTTTTGCCGAGAGAGAAGAGCATTGGCCAGTCCGTCAAGGGTTGGGTCTTGCAAAAATTCAATGAGGGAAATTTCCACGCGAAATTCGGCTTCAATCTGAGAGAGTAATTGCACGGTTAATAACGAATGACCGCCCAATTCGGGAAAACTGTCATGGATGCCAATTTTCTCGAGCCCTAAAATTTGCGACCAAATTTTGGCGAGTTTCTTTTGGATGGCGGTTTCCGGGGACACAAAGGTTTTATCGAGGAGAGGGCGAGTGTTTGGGGGTTCCGGAAGCGCTCGGCGATCGGTTTTGCCGTTGGGGGTGAGCGGCAGGGCCTTTAAGGGCATAAAGATCGAGGGAATCATATATTCGGGAAGTTGGGTCTGCAAAAATTCTCGCAGTTGGGGAATCAGATTCTGTTGAGCCGAGACTTGTGCGGGCTCGTTGGCATATTCCCGTAAGGGTTTCACCTCTATTTTCCGTTCCGGCAAGGGGTCGATAAACGTTCTGCGCAGCACGACATCATAACAGCATTCTCGACAGCATTTTGCAGGCACATCCGACCAATCGATATCCACTTGATAGTCGAGCAAAAGCCCCAATTTCCACCATGTTTCCGGATGAGCTTGGGGATCTGGACGCTCGGTGACTAATTTCCCCCGCAAGCCGCCGACGGTTTCCGGAAGATCGTTGGTATGCAAGATTTGGGCGGCTTGGAGGTCGGAGGCGATGCGAGGGTTGGGAATATTCTCAATTTTGATAATGTCGGCTTGATTTTGCCTCAACCAATGCAACATGGCGCTAAAAGACCAATTTTGTTGTTGCCAGTCAAAGTAGATGGGGGAAGCCGCGATCGCGGTTTTCCGAGGCTCGATACTGAGGATGACATCCGAACGAAACACGACGAGCTCGTTTTGAGACACGCCTTCTTTGAGCAGGGTTTGCACGAAGGCAATTTGAGGAAAATATTCTTTCAGGGCTAAAAAAAAGTCGGGATGGACGACCAACTCTCCCTCTTGTTCGATTTGTTCTCGGATGCGCTGTCGCAGTTGAAGGGTAGAGAGAGAAGCCGGGGCGCGATTGAGTTGCACGGAAGTATGAAAGGCTTCGAGAAGGGGCAAATTGCGAACGTCGCCAATAAAAATATGTCCTCCCGGTTTGATGAGGGGAATAATTTTTTCAATAACTTGGACTAAATAATCGAGGCTGGGAAAATATTGAATGACCGAATTCAGAATAACCGTGTCGAAAGAGGCGGGTTCTAAATCCTCTAATTCGTCCGCCGCTCCTTGTTTGACGCTTACGCCCGACCAATCCCCTTGGAGTCGAGGGAGTTGGCTGGCGATATGGGCGATCGCGTCGGGAGATAAATCGGTCCCGACATAGCGATCGCAGTGGGGGGCAATTTGAAACAGGAGCATTCCCTTGCCGCAACCAATTTCTAACACCTGTCGGGGCTGTAAGCGAAGAATGCGAGTAACCGCGCAATCGACCCATTCGCGGACTTCTGCTTCTGGCAAAGGCAAGCCGGTATAACTACTATGCCAACCGCTATAGTCAAAGAGGGGATTTTGGTTGGCGTGGCGATAGGCAGCGCTCCAAACATCCTGCCATTTTTGCACTTGTCTTTGCACCTGTCGATTGCAGGAGGGATTGGTTGATTCTTCTGGATTCGCAACCACATAAGCCACTAAACGCTGCCCTCCCGAGATATCTTCTTTGGCAACGACGGCGGTTTCTTGGATTCCCGAATATTGAGCGATCGCATTTTCAATTTCCCCGAGTTCGATGCGATGACCGCGAATTTTGACTTGACGATCGACGCGATCGATAAATTCTAATTGTCCATCGGGGCGATAGCGACCCAAATCGCCTGTTTTGTAGAGTCTGGCTTGGGGATCGCTCTGGAAAGGATCGTGCAGGAAGCGCTCTCGAGTCAAATCCGGGCGATTGAGATAGCCCGAGGTCACGCCCTCTCCGCCGATATAAATTTCTCCTACCGTCCCCCCAGCAACCGATTGCAAGCTGCCATCTTCGGCGCGAGCGAGTACGTAGATTTGCGTATTCGCGATGGGATGACCGAGGGGAATGGCTCCTTCCCCGGGTCGAACGCGATGAATGGCAGACCAAACTGTCGTTTCCGTCGGTCCGTACATATTCCACAGTTCTCGAGCGCGCTCGAAGAGGCGATCGGCGAGCGATCGCGTCATTGCCTCGCCACCGCAGAGGATTTTGAGGTGTTTCTCGCCTTGCCAATTTGCCCCGAGTAAAAGTTGCCACGTGGCAGGTGTCGCCTGCATGACTGTCGCACCCGATTGCCGAATTTGTTCGGCCAAACGCGAGGCATTTCCCACCACTTCTCGGGGAGCAACAACGAGTTTTGCGCCAACAATCAAAGGGAGATAAATCTCTAAAACATGAATATCAAAGGAAATCGTTGTGACTGCTAATAATATATCTTCTGCGGTCAGACCGGGTTGGTCGCCCATGGAATCGAGAAAATTGACAACGCTACGGTGGGGAACTCGTACCCCTTTCGGTTGACCTGTAGAACCTGATGTATAAATTGTATAAGCCAGAGCGTCCGGGCTAATAGAACTGGCAAGATTATTGGTTTTTTCTCGCTGAATCACTGTTCGGCAAGTATCCAAGCAAATCACTTCCACGCCGTCCGGTTGGGGAAGCCGATCGAGGAAGGATTTTTGCGTTAAGAGAATGGGTAATTTTGCATCTTTAATGATGTATTGAAGCCGATGTAGGGGATACGTCGGATCGAGGGGGACGTAGGCTGCCCCGGCTTTGAGAACCCCCAGCAAACTAACAACCATATCCAGCGATCGCTCGACGCAAACGCCGACCAATACCTCAGTGTTTACACTGAAAGTTTGAAGATAGCGTGCAACTTGATTGGAACGCTCATTTAATTCTCGATAGGTCAACACCCGATTGTTAAAGGCGATAGCAATGCGATCGGGTGTTCGTTCGACTTGTGTTTCGATGAGTTGGCAAACACATCG
>JBFRWJ010000394.1:0-5455 GCA_051439525.1 Spirulina sp.
TGGAGTACAGAGGTGTTCGACTCCGTAGGGGCAATTCATGAATTGCCCCTACAACATCGGTAATCAGATGTACCTCAGCAAACCGAGAATTGCTATAGCTTCTACCCAGTAGTAAAAATCGATCTTCTCCTTCGGAATTCTCTTCATCCCAAAATTGGATGGCGCGATCATCGTAAAAAACCGATTGTGCTTCTTCAAAAGAGACACCATGCTTTTTTTGATTTAGGCGATTCTTCTCATTGTCCCACTCAAAAATTAATCGATTCATATTTTATATTTTACGACAAAAGGTTGAGAATAGCACGAGTTTTGGGTTTTGCCGATAATATATGGGTTACGCTTCGCCTATTCTACAGGATCGCAACAAGAACCGCGATCGCATTCCCCCCCCAGACAAGCGATCGCATCTCCAAATGCCACCGCGATCGCACTCCCCAAACGTCACCGCGATCGCATTCCCCCCCAGATAAGCGATCGCACCCCCCAAATGCCATCGCGATCGCACTCCTCCCCAGATAAGCGATCGCACTCCTCCCCAGATAAGCGATCGCACTACGAGCTAGTTGGGTTTGGGAATAGCACTGAGAATGGCACGTAGGGCATTATTTACGGCTTCAGAAGTTTTGAAAACTTCAGCAACATCTGGATCTAGAGTAACTGTTATCTGAGTTTCGCTATGGTGTTGTATTTTTTCTGGCTGTTTTAATATTCTTTCAACTCGCTTTGCGTTTTTAAAAAATGTTTCATCTAGCGGTGGAATATCTGAGTAATCAATATCTTCATCCGGCATTGTTTCCAGTTCTTTTGCTCGTTCTGCCGTCATGGATGGAATTTCGTCAAGATGTTTACGTACAGTAGTCATAATACAATCTCTTTTCTTGTTTGTTAGCTTGTCGTGCCGAGATGAGTCTGAGTCGTCCTTCTCTTTCAGTATACACGACCGTCATAATTGTCATCCTGCTATTGCTGCCGATGGCAATATAGCAATTCTCGGTTTGCTGAGGTACATCTGATTACCGATGTTGTAGGGGCAATTCATGAATTGCCCCTACGGAGTCGAACACCTCTGTACTCCATCTATTTGAGAAACGCTATATATCTTGTCTCCCCATAGTCAACTCGGGTATCGACGATTTCATAAGTTGGATAGCGAAATATTTCAGCAGCTTCTTCAAAACTAATTTTGTGCTTTCTTTGATTGGCTTTGTTCTTGTCAATATCCCATTCAAATTCCATATTTTTTCTGGGTCACTCGATCGCACTTTTTTATATTTTACCTGAAACCAATGCGATCGCACTCCCCAAACGTCACCGCCATCGCCTCTCCAGATAAGCGATCGCATTCCCCACCAGATAAGCGATCGCCCCTCCACATCCTACCGCGATCGCACTCCCCAAATGCCACCGCCATCGCCCTCCCCAAACGTCACCGCGATCGCATCCCCAAATGCCACCGCGATCGCACTCCCCAAACGTCACCGCGATTGCATTCCTCCCCAGACAAGCGATCGCATTTCCCAAATTCCATCGCGGCGATCGCATGACAGGACTCATAATCGCACTTAAATCCTAGGCAGGCGATCGCCCTCCCCAAAAGTCACCGCGATCGCACTCCCCAAATGCCACCGCCATCGCATTCCTCCCCAGACAAGCGATCGCACCCCCCAAATGCCACCGCCATCGGAGATTTTTCCACCGAAAAATAGTATTATGGAATGGGTGATATGTTCTTCTTCGGGCTACAATCGCGGGGAAAACAGGAGAACCCAAGGTGGAGAAGGTGGCTCGGCTTTAGGAGCAGGGTGCGGACGATCTTCGCATTGAGACATTTCTTCATCAACATTAAAATTAATGCGATCGCAGCGAGCGCATCCCCCGGAGTTGATCGAGGTTGGTGCGTCGGGCTGTCGCGGATGCACCCGACGCGGGCTTCTCGAGCGGATTGCTCCATTTTACTCCGCTTTCCCTGGCTCGGCTTGCCCCCGGTCCCTCCTCACTGGCGGTACTCTTTTCTCCTTTGGGGCCTCATACGGGGTCCCGCCCACATAGCGCTCCACCTTATCATCAAAGGCCAGCGTGCTGGCAAACTTCTCGGCCAAACCTGGGTAGTTGAAGTAATATCGTATCTTTTTAAACTTCACGTCCTTGAGCACCTCGCCCTTTTTGACGATTTTAAATGCGCGCTTCGTGCCTTCGAGCAAGGACCGGTACTCTTTGTACTGTGTTTTGTCCGTACTGTTTACTACGAATTTTTTGGCGGGGATCTCCTCGCCACTCTGCAGGCTGGCGCTGCGGGGTCGTTTTCGGCTTTTCATTTCTACGATCGTTGCCGGGGGTCCCGGGATGTGGCGATCCATGAAACCCACCTGACCACTGGTCTTTTCGTACATGACGCGATCCTCGATGAGCGCCGTTTTCCCATAATTCTTGACGATCCATTCCTCGAATACATTGCCTTGCATGGCGACTCCCGTCAAGATTTGACCCGCGATTAGGCCATTGAATGCGTCAAGGGTAATGTACGTGGCTAGGATGTGTTGACGCAACTCCCCTCTGATCGTTTCGAGCTCCTTGTCCGTGGGTTGGTCGGGCACCTGGACTTTCGTGCTAAGTTCGCGTAAAGATATTTTTTGGGCGACTTGATAATACAACCGCAGCTTGTCCTTATTGCTGGTCGTGTTCTTTTGAGCCGTCGCCCGTGTGCTTCTTACCCATCCCTTCGGATCCATGTACAGCTGTGGAAATGTTGCAACCGTCTTCGCTGCCGCATCGCTCAATCTCAACTTTGGGCGTCTCTGGATCGTCGGTGTTTGTATACCCTTTATGGGTCGACGATAAACATTGTAGATTGTTCCCCTACCATCATTAAAAATTATAGCACCCTCCTCGACTGACGATGTGACAAATCGGTCTGAGCGATCCACGTAAGTTATTAGGAATTTTCTGGTCCTCCGGATGAGCGCCATTTCCTCGCGGCAGGGTTCGGTGATGTTTAAGGGCTGATTTGTGGCGGGGCTGGCAACGATTCTTACCCACCACTTTCCCCCACGCACATAAGGCTCGATGGAACAAAGACTGTATCGAATACGTATACCAGCCATGAGCCGACGGAGAAGCGGACGGGTAACGCGACCTTTTAGCCGACTAGCAACTGCGACTGCCGCTTTTGCGGCTAATCGTTCTCGTTTTTGCTTGTCCTTCGGGACTCCGGCCCGAGCTAGTCGTCGTCCAAACTTCCTTGCTTGCTTTGCAATCGATGCGATCGCCTTATCCATCGCCAAATCAATCGGCTTGCCCATGTTCTTGAGGAGCTTGGACACCTCCTTACCCACATTTCCCAGTCCCACTTGTCCAGCCAAGAAACGGATGGCAAGCGTCAGGACTCCCACTAACGTATTTTCCACCAGCTTAGCCGCAGCAGCGATCGCACCATGGGCGATCGCCCCAATCGAACCCACTAACGAGCCGGCAACTTCAACCATCGCGTCCCCGCGGTCTATAAAGAACATGGCGGTGTTGTAAATCGCCATCGCCCCTTGGATGAAGCCCCCCACGACGGGATGCAACATACTGACCAGCTTGGCGAGCGCACTCTGCACGATTTTCGTCGTCACAAAGCTGATAATCCCCCCGATGACCATCCCTTGCAGATCCCCCACACTCGCAGCGATTTGTTGCCATACCGCCCCCGGGCCTTCCGCAACCAACCTCTGCACCAGAGCAACACCCTTTTCCATCGCCCGCACTTTCCGTTCCCCCAGAATCCGCACCAACCGCTTGCGTATGTTCCGCCAAGTGATTCCCAGTACCGACAGGGCAAACTTAATAATCTCGCGAATCGATAGGGCCTGGGGAATATAAACCCCCGTCCCGGCTAGGGTTCCCGTCAGCCATCGAATCAAGCTGGTTTTGAGATGCTTGCCAATATTGCTGGCAAACGCATTTAGCCCCGCTTTTCCGGCTTGGATCAAGTTGCCGACAAAGGCGATCGGGTTTTCCAAAATGCTCCTCATGGCATCCCCGGCCTTCCTGATGTAAGAGAGGGCTTCGGGGGCAACCGCTTCAAAGATAATCTCGAGGAAATCCCAAACCGCATTCAGTCCCCAACTCACAAATTTACTGGCGACAGTCACGAATACCGTGGCCACTTTTTTCATTGCCGTTGGCAGTTCCACAATATCGTCGATTTTCAGGGCTTTCATTACCTCGTTAAATTGGGCGGGAATTTGTTCAACAACGCCCTTTAACGTGCCTTTGTTCTCCTCCCACCAAGAGACCATTTTAGGAATGGCTTTAGCCTCTTGGATATTTTGCCAGAGATCCTCTCTGCCGATCAGTTTCATAAATCCGCCTATCAAGACCTCGGCATTGGGCTCGTACGCTTCATCCGTAATTGGATCTTTACCCAGCACCGCTTTCAGCAAATCGTACCCGGGGAGTTTTGCCGCTAGTGCTGCCAGTAGGGGCAGGAGCAGGTCTTTAATCCACTGCACTATCTCCGATACTGACCCTTTGCATTCGTTGATAGCGCGGTTGATGGGTACGGTAAAAATTTGTTCCACCTCTGTCCAAACCGCACTCAGGTTTGTAACGTCTGACCACTGGCGACGTTCGATAAAAGTATCGATCGCTTGTCCGATGCCGCTAACAACATCCTTCAGAGCATTGACTTTCTCGGCGACCCAAGTGGCAACTTTCTCATAAATACCGTGGTTATTTAATGCTTCGTCAATCTTCTTGCCACCCGGAAGAATTTTGACCACCTCTCGCATCATCTGGACTGGACTGGCATTGACGGGGCGATCGTTAATCGGGTTTTTACCCAAAATCATTGTCAACAGAGAAAAGCTCTCAAGGGTTTGGGCTTTGTTGGCAATGTACTCGAGGGCTGCCTTGGCTGGGTCGGTAACGACCTTGACTACAGTCTTGCCGAAGTTGTGCAGGGGATCGGTCCATGATTCTTCTTCCTTGCGCTGTGCGCTGACTCCCTGCTGGATCGTGTGGGTTAGCTCGTGGGCAATCAGTGCTTTACCGCTTTGGCTCTCGGGTTGGAATTTGTTCTTCGCGAAAAAGATGTCATTCCCCAGCGTAAAGGCTCGGGCTTGCAACTGCCGATTATATTGAGCCGCTTTGTCATCGGTATGAATTTTTACCCGGCTGAAATCGGCTTGAAAACGCGGTTCCATGAAGCAGCGCGTACTGAGGGGTAAAGGCGAACCCGATCCCTTGCTGCGTTGAATCTCCGCGATGATGTTAGAGGTAACGTGGGGCTGTCCTTCGGCTTGAGGTTGAACAGTTTCGGGTTCTTCCTCTTCGACTTGAGTTTGGAGATTATTGGGTTCTTCCTTCTCTTCGACTTGAGGTTGAACAGTTTCGGGTTCTTCCTCTTTGACTTGAGTTTGGAGGCGATCGGGTTCTTCTTTCTCTTCGACTTGAGGTTGAACAGTTTCGGGTT
>JBFRWJ010000395.1:0-8864 GCA_051439525.1 Spirulina sp.
CCCCCCCCCCCCACCTTTTCCAAGCTGACGACGGCATACGAGATGCGAGTTACGGTCTCGTGGGCTTGGATATGTGTATAAGAGACAGCAACGACTGTTGCTTATCGAGAGTAAGATACTCATAGACTTCAACGGCTTTCGACTTGGGGAGCAAGCGAAATGCTCCGATTTGCAGGGGTTGTGGCAAACCTTCAATGGCTTCTGCCACGTCCACGGAGCGAACGGGCATCAGCAGGGCTTTGGCCCCTTCAAAGTTCTGGTCTGCCAATAATAATCGCAATTGTTCTCGAATAATTTGACGCAGTTCGCTTCGAGAAACAGTCTCCACAAGGTTAGATGTCATCACAACATTTTCCACGGATTGACCACAATTTTATAATTAAGCAACGATCGGGAACTTGCAATCGAAAATCGGCAACAAACAAATTGTAGAGGGTGTCAACTCGTACAAGGGTTGCCATTTGCCAATCTTCAGAGAATGCAAACAAGATGGTTAAAATTATTATTGGGGTAATGGGACCCGGAGAGAATGCCACGCCAGAGGAGTGCGATCGCGCCTATGAATTGGGATGGCGAATCGCCCGATCGGGTTGGGTATTATTAACGGGAGGGCGCGATCGAGGCGTGATGGAGGCGGCGAGTTTGGGGGCAAAATCGGCTGGGGGTTTAACGATTGGGATTCTGCCCGGGGGCGATCGCCAAGGTGTCTCGAAATCCGTCGATATTGCGATCGTGACAGATATGGGAAATGCCCGCAATAATATAAATATCCTCTCGAGCGATGTCATTATTGCTTGCGGGATGGGATTGGGAACGGCCTCGGAAGTCGCCCTCGCTCTTAAAGGCGGGAAACCGACGATTTTACTGGGGGATGCAACTCTCTTGGGAAAGGGTCGAGCAAGTCGGGATTTTTTTATCGATTTGGCTGGCGATCGCGCGATCGTTGCCCTTTCTCCCGAAGATGCGATCGCCAAGGCGAGAGCTGCCATCTTGACGCTTGATTCGGAAACCTAACATCTAGGAAACCACTTGCAGGTTGTGTCGGAAATGAGTTCGCTTAAACCAGTTAAATTGATTTCAAGGGACAGTCAACAACCCACCGCTAACCCTACGGGTATAGCGGGGGCTTGAAAAAGTCCGTAGTTGACCAGCCTAAGTTCGACGAGAACTACGTTTTTTAAGCTATCACACCAGCTAAATGCGTCGCTAGTTTGCTGCTCTGTGGTTGATAATTAAACATCTTAGTCGGGTTAAAGAAGTGTTATCAACGTGACAAACTTAGAAAACATTGGCGAAGCGAACTTTACCCTAGAGATAGGAGTTTACTCATGCGAGTTTTTGTATTAGATAAAAACAAGAAGCCGTTAAATCCAACTCATCCTGCCAGAGCAAGAAAATTGCTCAAATCGGGACGAGCCAAGGTATTTAAACGGTTTCCTTTCACGATTATTCTGCAAAATACAGAAGGAGGAGAAACAAACGATTGTCAATTAAAGATTGACCCCGGTTCAAAAAAAACAGGATTAGCAATCCTGCAAGGAAATCGAGTTGTCTGGGGTGCTGAATTGACTCATCGCGGGCATCAAATTCGCGATGCTTTAACCTCAAGACGACAGTTAAGACGCTCTCGACGCAACCGAAAAATGCGGTACAGAAAGCCCAGATTTCTCAACAGAAAACGTTCTGAAGGCTGGCTTGCTCCCAGTTTAATGTCGAGAGTTCACAATATCCTCACTTGGGTAAATCGGCTCTGTCGAATTTGTCCGATATCGGGGATTTCTCAAGAGTTAGTTCGATTTGACACTCAGGCACTTCAAAATCCAGAAATCTCCGGTACTGAATATCAGCAAGGAAAATTGTTTGGTTACGAAGTGCGAGAATACTTGCTCGAAAAGTGGAACAGAAAATGCGCCTATTGTAGTGAAGAGAATGTGCCGCTAGAAGTCGAGCATATCAAGCCGAAATCGAAAGGAGGAAGCGACCGAGTTAGCAATTTAACTTTAGCATGCCGTCCCTGCAATCAAGCTAAAGGAAATCAAGAAATCGAGCAGTTTCTATCGGCTAAGCCGGATATTCTCAAACGCATTCTCAAACAAGCTAAAGCACCTTTAAGAGATGCGACGGCAGTCAATTCGACTCGCTGGAAACTGTATGAGGAATTAAAGAGAACTGGCTTATCTGTCGAGGTCGGAACGGGAGGATTAACCAAGTTTAATCGCACCCGCCAAAATCTTTCTAAGACCCATTGGCTTGATGCTGCTTGTGTTGGTAAATCAACCCCAGAGCAATTAATTATTGAGGTTAAAAGCCCACTTTTAATTACCGCTAAAGGTCACGGAACGAGACAAATGTGCAGAACCGATAAATACGGTTTTCCCACTCGTTATGTTCCCCGCCAAAAGCAAGTTAAAGGATTCCAAACAGGGGACATTGTCAAAGCAATTGTCACCAAAGGAAAGAAAATTGGAACTTATGTCGGTCGTGTTGCAGTGCGCTCTACAGGAAGTTTCAATATCTCAACAAAAGCTGGTCTCTTACAAGGGATCGGCCACAAATATTGCAGCCCAATTTACCAAAAGGATGGTTATGCGTACATCTATTGATTCGTATTTTTTGGGGAGTATCGAACTCCCAAAAAATACCTCCGTTTCCTTCCACCACCAACCCTTTGGGTATGGTGGGGGTTTCCACGGGGGATTCTGATGAATAAGCTCGAACGGGAAACTATTCTCGTCGTTGACGATCGTCTCCATAACTTAAAACTCCTCTTCGATCTCCTGACTGAAGAGGGATTCCGAGTTCTCGGCGCTCGAGATGGGGAAAGCGCACTAGAAAAAGTGAAAAACTCTCCTCCCGATCTGATTCTTTTAGATGTCACATTACCCGGAATTAATGGTTTTGAAACTTGTGCTCGCCTCAAACAAAATCCCAGTTATGCTGAAATTCCCATTGTATTTGTAACGGGATTAGCCTCAATTGAAGATAAAATTCAAGGCTTTGAAGTTGGTGGAGTTGATTATATTACCAAACCCTTTCTTTTAGAGGAAATCGTCCTGCGGGTTAAAACACATTTAAAAATTCAAAATTTACAACAACAGTTAAGCGAACAAAACCAAAAACTACAAGCAGAAATTCAACACCGTAAAACTGTAGAACTGGCTTTGCTTGAAGCCCAAAGCAATCTCGAGAAAAAAGTAGAGGAACGTACCGCGCAACTCAAAGCAACCAACGCTTTATTAGAGCAAAAAATTATCGATCTACAAGAAACAGAAACGATTCTTCAAAAAGCGTTAAATGTGACGGAATCAGCATCTCGTACCAAAAGTGATTTTCTGGCTAAGATGAGTCATGAATTGCGAACACCTTTGAATGCAATTTTGGGATTTAGTCAATTATTGGTTCGCGATAGTTCCTTACATTCTCATCAACAAAAACAAGTAGAAATTATTCTCGAAAACAGCGAAAATTTACTGGGTTTTATCAATAACATCTTATCAATTGCTCAACTTGATAGCGGTCAAGTCGTGCTTCGAGAAAATTGTTTCGATCTTCATTATTTTTTGGTCACAATTGTTAATTTTTTTCGTCCTAAAGCAGCTCAAAAGGGTCTGGTTTTAGATCTTGACTTACAGGAAGACTTACCGCACTCGATTCAAACTGACGAACGCAAACTACGGCAAGTTTTAATCAACCTTCTCGATAATGCGATCGCCTTTACTCGAACAGGCTATATTCGTTTAAAAGTTATCTCTAGATTGATGGCAAATCTTGACGGCCAAGACGAGGAAAAGTTATTATTATGCTTTGCTGTAGAAGATACGGGTCAAGGAATCCCCTTAGAAAATTTAGAAAATTTATTCGAGCCCTTTACGCAGCTCGAAAACTCTGAATTACCATCCAAAGGCATCGGGCTAGGCTTATTTCTTTGTCAAGAATTCGTGCGCTTGTTAGGAGGAGAAATTAGTGTCATTAGTCATTTAGATCGGGGTTCCATTTTTTCTTTTGAGATTCCCGCCTATCTAAACTCGCCCCAAGCCGTTCAAGGCGAAAAAGATAAGAGAGCAACATTGGCATTTCCCATCGAACCCGTCCAGTATCGCTTATTGGTAGCGGATGGAATGGCAGAAAATTGTCAATCTTTATTGACAATACTCAACCCTTTAGGATTTAATGTAGAAATTACGAGCGAGGGAGAAAAATGTTTGGAATTATGGCGGTGTTGGCAACCGCATCTTGTTTTACTGGATCTGCATCTTCCCAATCTTAGCGAGGTACAATTATTGGAACAAATCGAGGCAAAACACGACAGCCAGAAAACGATCGCGATCGCTCTGACTGCCAGTGCCTCGGATGAAGAGTGGGAAGGAGCGATCGCCATGGGTTGTCAGGATTTTATCAGCAAACCGTTTCGAGAAGAAGTGGTTTTAGAAAAATTGGCGCATCATCTCAGTTTATTGTCCCGCGATCGAGCAAGACTGTCTCTAGAACAATCCGACAATTTGCTAGAAGAATTGACCGCAGAAGAGTTAAGTATTATGCCCGCTCAATGGTTACAGCAATTTAGCGAAGCCACTCAACAAATTAACGAATCGCGATTGCGAAAACTCCTGACAGAAATTCCCGATAAGGAAAGTCCTTTGCGTCAGAAGATTGCGACTTTACTCGACAATTTTCGTTTTGATATTCTCAATCAATTAATCGATAAATTTTGAGTCAGCATACATAAGCACGATACTTGCTCCACTTTTTGAATTGTAAATTTTGAATTGAGAATATTGCCGGATGTAATATTTAACTCTTATAATAGAATTTGAAAAACTATGGCTAAAAATCACGATTTTGGTAAGACGGAAAGAACCTAAGTCAAAAATCTAAGATGCTCTCATCAAGGAGATGAAAAAATGTTCATTGAACGTTTATTGACCGAGCCCTTGTTCTTTTTCAGGATTGTTTTAATTGTCGTCCTCTCAATTACGTTGCACGAACTGGCTCATGGATGGGCTGCTTTAAGTCAGGGAGATGATACGCCAGAAATAAGCGGTCATATGACCCCCAATCCAATTGTTCACATGGGCTGGCCAGCTGTCATTTTTCTCTGTCTGGCAGGTATTGCTTGGGGAGCAATGCCCGTCAACCCTTCTAAATTTCGTTTCCCTAGATTGGGACATATTTTTGTATCGGCTGCCGGTCCGTTTATGAATCTATCTTTAGCTATTTTGTTTATTGTGATTCTCAAATTATACTTGATATTGCCTCTAGGTAAAATGTTAAGTATTGACTTTCTTGCTCTCGGTGCTAGCATTAATTTACGTTTGTTTCTCTTTAATCTTCTTCCCATCCCGCCCCTCGACGGTTTTAGTATCTGTAGTGAAATTTTCCCAGGGTTAAAACCACTCAGAAATAGTCCGTTTGGG
This sequence comes from Spirulina sp., assembly GCA_051439525.1. Lineage (GTDB taxonomy): Bacteria > Cyanobacteriota > Cyanobacteriia > Cyanobacteriales > Spirulinaceae > CCY15215. Next base: position 5,415 of record JBFRWJ010000395.1, read on the forward strand.
CTTGTCGCTTTCATGATTGTTTGGATAGTTCCCGGTTGTTTAAGTGGGTTATTCAGAGTTGCCGATTTCATTTTCCAAACATTAATTTCTTTGTAAGAAAACGATTAAATTCTTGCGATCGCGATTAAACCAATTGAGCAACATTAGAACAATCGCACTCTCCGATAGTGACAGAACAGAGATATCGTTCGAGTGCGATCGCATTATTACAAAAATGACGGGATGGAGTCTAAAACAAACTCAACTGAATAAAATTATTTTGCTCATTTTCTGGCTGTTGTTTTAATTTTCGAGCAGTCGCAGGATTTTCTTCTAAGAACCCATCGGGAATTAAGACTGTTTCTTCCTTTGCCAACCATTGTGCGAATACAGCAAAACGACCATCATCGGGAATCACTGCGTTATAAACACGAATACGTTTGGTTTTCTTGCTGTTAATCCGTTCTCCTTCACATTTAATACATTTGACGCCATAGCCAATCTGTTCTAAAAAACGGCGCAGGATTAAAACCGGACTGGCATTTTTAGCGATGCCAATCCCTAAAACCATTTTAATAAAGGCACGATTATCGATCGCAATTTTTTGCAGGGCTTTCAGATCGCGATCGCTGTTCCTTAATTCTCGTTCGGGATGCTCTAAAAGCACGGGAATTCCTAATACCTCCATCGTACCAATTTTAGCCCCCAATTGAGAGCGATTGAAATCCGGGGCAAAAATCTTCCCTTCCCCTTGTGTGAGGAGTTGTTTGGCATTTGTCGCATCGCGATCGGCTAAATATTTCCGTCCGACGGTGAGAAAATAATGCAAGCGCAATTGAGTATACCAACCGTTATCATCTTTAACCACCAAATCCGGTGTAATTTCAAGACCATAACGCTTGAGAAGTTCGTATTTTCGCAACGTGCGTCGTTGGGAAGAAGTTTTTACCAATTGTTTTTTCAAGATTTTATATTCTTGTTCGTTAATATCGGCAGCAAAAGCGATCGCCTCGCATTCTTCTTGATAATTGCGATCGCGCACCTCGGCGATCGCCGCTTTCAATCCATTAATTTCCTGTTCTTTTGGTTTCTTCTCTTCTTCTCCTATCCTCTTCTTCTCTTCTCTTTTTTCCTCAACAATATGTCCTTCTGCCAATAACGCCGTTAAAATGGTTCGACGATATTCAAGGGTTGCAGCATTAAAACGGACGGCAAATTTTGCCCAACAGAGCAAAGATTCGGCCTGAAATCCCGTTTCGAGGTCATCTAAGGCAGCAAAATCCGATCGTTGGAGCAATTTAACATTGAGTTGGGTCAAACGCTGTCCGGAGTTTAACAGGGTAGGAATTGAAGTGGAACCATTCCCCACCTGATTGAAACCAAAAGACGCGATCCAAAGATAGCGGGGGATATTTTCGCGAATGCGTCCGATCGCCTGACGCACGGAGTTTTCTGACTGAATGCCTTGGGCGATCGCCCATACGGAAGTAAAGTGACCTTTTAAATCTATACTCACTCCCGTTTCAATAGAAGGACTGGCCAAAACAATATCGTAATATCTTAAAATATTATTTAAGTTATTCATGCAGCCATAAGCAGCATGGGTTGGATCGGCGAGAGATTCGGAATCAATCCGCAAGATTTTGGCTCGGGGAAATTTCTCTTTTAAATATGCTTCTAAGTTGCGCGTTCCCCATTGACTTTTGAGTTTTTGGGCGGAAAGACAGACAAAAGGTCTACCTCCCTCGGCAATGTGAGCTTCTAAATCTCCCACGAGGCGATCGGGTGCCTCGTCGGGATAATGATAAATCGGCCAGGCATCTTCGCGATCGGGTTGCCAATCATTTCTAATGATAAAAGGTTGTAAGTTAATCCCCGCTAAAGCAATTAAATAGTCTAAAGAAACATCAGTCAGATCGGCATCAGCAACATAAACTTTTCCGTCTCCTCCTAAAACATTCTGCATTAATGTTTTTAAGGATCTCAGAATCGCGACGCGATTTCCCTGACAAGTTTTTGAGTTGAGTCCGTGCCAGAGAACTTGCTCGACTTCATCGATTATAACAATACCATCTTGCCAATTTGCAGCATTAAATTGCGCTTGAGAGTTAGGATGAAGGGAATCGATACATAAACCGTAACCCAAGAGTCCTAGAGCGCGATCGCTGCACACTTCAGTAATATAATTCAAGCCGAAACGCTGGCATAAAGATTCCACCAAACGCACGCGATGACCGATAATTAGAACCCATTTTTTCTCGGCGATCGCTTGTTTGACAACCTTTTCTAAAAACTGTGTTTTTCCCGTTCCTTTGGGGGATTTTAGGCCAATTAAACGCGCTTCTTGGGGAATGGTTAAATCCGATAAATAGCGGCAATTCAATTGATAGTGGACGGGATGGGTGAGTTGCGTCAATGCTAACGCTTTCCACGTTTCTAAGGTTGGAGCGGTTTTATAAGCGCGATCGAAGGTTTCTAATCCTTTTTCAGAGATGAGATCGTCAACGCCTTTCCCCCATTCTGGATTCCAAGTGATAATTTTAACGTCACATCCTTGCTGAGTTAATAAGTATCCGGTTTGGCGAATGGCAGCATTAACGGCTTTAATCGTGTTGGGTTTGCGATCGCGATCGAAAACGATATAGATCGGACGACGATCTCGAGTGAGTTTTTGCAGTTGGGGAATGAGTCTCGCTTTGCCGATGCGTTGGCGTAGCCTCTCCGAAGGAGAATCGCCGAATTCGTTGCGAGGGACGCGATACCCTCCGTTGACTCCGGGTAAGGCGATCGCGGCATATCCCGCAGTCAGCAAGGCTCCGGCTTTTTTCGCTCCTTCGGTGATACATAAGGGAATCTGAGGATATTTCATCAACCACTGCCAAAATCCCGAGTCGGGTTGTTCGGGATCGATTTCTTCCGCTAAAATGGGCTGGTTATAGCGTTCCGATATTTTCTCCCAAAGATGTAGAGGGACTTTAAGGGCAAAAACTCCCGTAGAGGTTTGGGGAGGATGTTCGTATTTAATCGGTTTGTGACGCTCTAAGCTGAGTCTGGGAGAAATGGGTTTAAAACAGCCCCAAAGGTCATTATCTCCTGTCAAAATATCGATCCCCGAACACCACCATCCCCCATTTTCGAGGTGCTGATAGCGCTTAAGTAAGGACTCCCCGATGCGTCCATCATTCCGTCGGGGAATGCTATCAGCATAAAATAGGTAGTCGTAGGGGCGATCGCCTTCTAAGGCTGTGACGTTTAAGCGGGTGAGTTGCTCGTCTACACAACTCTCCTGCCATTCCTGTAGATAATGCACTGTTTTCTGGTGTCTTTCTCTCGATTGGGCTTTCCATCATACGCTATATCTAGTGTCATGGGGAAATAAATTTTAGAAAAAAACACTATTTAGCGCGATCGCTGAGGCAGATTGCCCTTGGTATGGGGCTTACCATGATACTCCAGATATAGTGTTGGGGG
>JBFRWJ010000396.1:0-7380 GCA_051439525.1 Spirulina sp.
AAGGAAACCACTTTAATCGCTACTTTTTGATGATGGTGAATATCAACTGCTGCGTAAGTCGTCCCCATCCCCCCTTGTCCTAGGAGGGTGACAATTTGATAGCGATCGCCAATAATTTCGCCTTGAGAATGGATTAGATTCATGGTTAACCTCCTCAAAACAAGGAGATGGGTCACGATCGCGGATTCTTAATTTCCCAGATCCGCGATCGCGCCAACAGTGAAAACCCAATCGATTTATGGCAAAAATCGCATCACGATCGCGCCAATTTCTTTCCCCCAATGTTCTTGAGGGTAGTGTTTGGCTTCGGCTAATTTTTCCAGTTTAATATTGGCATTAGTACCAGCAAGACTTTCTACCGGATTGATTTTTAACCACGGATCCCCCTCACCCCAAATGATTTGTGCGGGTTTATCCCATTCTAACAAACCCTTTTGGATTTCTTCTGTTGCTTTCGCGAGGCGGAGATTCTGCACCGTTGCCCCTAACGCCCTCCCCGTCGCCGATGCCTGTAAAAAAGGACGGCGATAAATATCCAAGTCCTCATCTTGAATGACAAAACCGCTTCCTCCTTCCAACGTGCGATCGATTAACAGGGGGTCTTGGGTTAACATGTCCCCCACGTAAGGAATGCCCCATTGCCGCATTTTCCAAGGTAATTTGGCGGTGGGATCGAGGGGAGTATTGAAAATGAGCAAACTTTCCACGCGATCGCGATTTCTCAAGGCATATTGCAACCCCACAGAGCCTAAATAGCCCTGAACCCCTAAATGAATCTTATCCAGTTCCCACGCCGCTAATAACTTGCCTAAAACCTCGATATAAGCATCGGGGGTGTAGGCAAACTCCCACTTCTCCGGCCTATCCGAAAACCCGTGACCGATCCAATCCGGCGCGATCGCCCGATAGCCGCGATCGGCCAGTTGGGACATCAAAGACCGCCAGCTATAACTTTGGGAGGGAATGCCGTGTAACAGGACGACAGGGAGGCGATCGCTTTCCCCTTCCGGTTTTTCCTCCCGATAAAACCACTCCAGCGAGCCAACGCGAATACTCTCTTTTATTAACACTCTTTTTGGATTCTCCTGAATAAATTGCAGTATAAGGGAAATAAGCGCTTAAAACCGCTTATTTGTCTCGATTTCGTAAACCAGCGAACAGATTTGTTCGAGTTTGTTCGTAAATAGTATATAAACCAATCTTTATGTCTTGTTAACCGAGGAGGACAGGAGTGAACGCAGCAGAACAGGTCAGAAGCGTCCGAGTTGCCAGCAAAATCGCCGCCGTGGTGAACTTGTTTAAGGCTCAGTTCCCCGATGCTAAAGCGGATCTCAAACCGTGGCGCAATGACCCGGAGACGCAAGACTGGTTGGATCCCGATTCCATCGATATCGGCTTTCATTTTCCGGGGTGGAGTCCTCGCCTGCAAGGACGCAGCCTTCTCGTGCAAATTCGCTTTCATCAAGACCCCCTCGAAGATTCCTATCAGGTGATTGGCATGGAAACCGCCGCCTTTAACCATCAGGGAGAAGCTTGGCGACTCTCCACCATTGCCAATTGGCAATTTGAAGGCAAATACCTCCCCGCCACCGATGTAGCAGAGAGGTTAAAAGGCTTTTCCCGTCAGGTTTTTGAGTTATTTAGGAATGGGGAATCGGTCATGGGGAATGGGTAATGGGGAATGGGGAATCGTCCGATTCATCCTTCATCCTTCATCCTTCATCCTTCCGAAATTCCTTCATCCTTTCCTTTACAGTGCGACTTTAACCGGGGTGCGATTGGGTTTGACATCAAAACTGACGGGTTTGAACAGCGATCGCCCGGTCATTTCTTCCGGTTGGGGCAAGCCCAAAATTTCTAAAATGGTGGGGGCAATATCGCACAGGCGACCATCTTCCCGAAGTTGGACGTTGGTTCCGTGACCGGGAATCTTGAGTTTTTCTCCTTCAATGATAATGAACGGTACGGGATTGGTGGTATGTGCCGTCCAAGGTTTATGTTCTTCATCCCACATATACTCGGCATTGCCGTGATCGGCAGTAATCAGCATGGTTCCCCCGGCTTTACTGACCGCTTCCACCAGAACACCCATACAGCGATCGACGGTTTCGATCGCCTCGATCGCCGCTTTCATATTCCCCGTATGACCCACCATATCCGGGTTAGCATAGTTCATAACCATGAGGGAGTAAATTCCCTTCTCAATCGCAGCAATCGCGGTATCCGTGACGGCAATCGCAGACATGGCGGGGGCTTTATCGTAGGTCGCCACCATCGGACTTTGAATCAATTCTCTGTCCTCTCCGGCTAGGGGATGTTCCAAACCGCCATTAAAGAAATAGGTGACGTGGGGATATTTTTCCGTTTCGGCGGTGCGGAATTGTTTTAACCCATTATCCGCGATGACTTCTCCGAGAATATTGGTCAAGTTTTGGGGGGGGAAAGCCACGGCAACCGGCAGTCTGGGGTCGTATTGGGTAAAGGTGACAAAATGCAACGGTTGAATTTGTTCCCGTTCAAAACCGTCAAAATCTGCTTGCATGAAGGCAGATGTTAATTGACGGGCGCGATCGGGACGGAAGTTAAAGAAAATAATCCCATCTCCTGCTTCCACTGCTCCCGGGGCAATTCGGGTGGGCGGAATAAATTCATCCGTCGTTTCCTCTAAGTAAAAATTCTTAAGGGTTTCTACAGCAGTATTTCCACTACCTTCGACCTCTCGGGTAATGATCTCATAAGCCTTTTGGACGCGATCCCAACGGCGATCGCGATCCATGGCATAGTAGCGACCGCTAATGGTTGCAATGTGCCCCACTCCAATGGTTTCGATCGCATCTTCAATCTTTTGCAAAGCGTTGGCCCCTTCAGTCACCTTCGTGTCGCGACCATCGGTAAACGCATGGATACAAACATTGTCAATTCCTTGCGCTTTAGCCGTTTCTAACAAACCGATTAAATGGAGTAAATGAGAATGTACGCCCCCTTCGGAACAGAGACCGAATAAATGCAATTTCGTTCCCGCTTTTTTGACCTTTTGGCAAATTTCGACTAATGCGGGATTGCGCTGAATGGAACGATCTTCAACAGCATCGGAAATGCGAACCAACTCTTGGGGAACGACGCGACCCGCACCGATATTCAAGTGTCCGACTTCCGAGTTCCCCATTTGCCCCTCTGGCAAGCCGACATCTTTCCCCGAGGTGCGGATTAAGGTTTTAGGATAAGCTTGCCAGAGACTATCCATGACAGGCGTTTTGGCGACCTCGATCGCGTTTCCATCGCTTGCTTCGCGATAACCCCAACCATCTAAAATGACGAGTACCGCAGGAGATACGGAAGAAAGAGATGAATTTTTAAACATATTCGGACTTTTAACCTCTACACTGGATGAGCCATTTAATTTATGGGCGTATTGCTCACTTACTCATTGAATCGGGACTTGAGAATAGACATCGGGAGGAGTAAGCATATCGATTGTACCTTACTCCCTCCTTCCTTCCCAATCCGGCAATTGCCCTTTTCTGGCGGGAAAGGGTTTGATGTCAAAACTATCGATTTCAATCTAGACCTGCTTTTGTCGGATGAGAGCGATCGCTCGCTCTCCTTTGAATAAGAGTTAAGTTCGCGGGCAACGTTTTTAAGAAACTATTCGGAATTGCTTCACACTTTGCAACGAAAGTTATAAATTTAACAGGATAAGTCCTTCAACGAAGAGAAATTTTCCGAACTCTGTTCCTATCAATAAACAATTATAGCAAAACCATTTGATTCGTAAAGTAGAGATCCCGTCATGATAAGGGTTTCTGGCTGCTCTGCGTTCACATCTTAATATAGTCTTTTCGGGCTATCTCTGTAATAGCAGGTGAGTTTTCTATTTGACTTTTAACTCGGGGGAGTCGGCTCCATAATCCAAAGATAATTGGAGCTCCCCAAAGACAATTAAATATCGTCGCGCTGGCACTGAGTTCACTTTCAACTAATTTGATAAAAATAGGAGCGATTGCTAAAACCCTCAAAGAAATTGTGATGGCAGCGATCTCCTTGAGTTGTTCTAGTTTTAACCCGTTTTGTTGCATTCGTCGTGATAATCGATCGTTGTTATTGATTTTCCAGAAAGCGAACCCCCCGATCGCCTTGCAATTTCAGCAAACCCGTGGGGCGATCGCTGCGACCGATCGCGGTGCCGATGGCGCAAGAGCGAGGATTTTGGGAGCGGAGAATATCGAGGGCCAGTTTAACTGACGAGGGAGGAACGATGGTGACAAAGCGTCCCGCACTGGCCGCATAGAGGGGATCGACCCCCCAATGGCGACCGGCTGCTCTCACATCTTTGCGAATGGGAATGCTGTTTTCTTCGAGTTGTATCGTTAGTTTTCCCGCACGAGCAATGGCATTGAGGGTGTTGACGAGTCCCCCTCGGGTAATATCCCGCAAGCAGTGGGTTTCCACCCCGGATTTGATTAAATGGGAGACCAAACTGGCAAATGGGGCCGAATCGGTTTCGATCGTTCCTTCCCATTCTCGGTTCGCTTTTTGCGCCATCATGGCGATCCCGTGGCGTCCGATATCCCCGTTCACTAAAATAACATCCCCCGGGCGCACGGATAAAGGAGAAATCGAGAGATCGCGATCGAGGAAACCCACGCCCGAGGTATTGATGATAATGCCATCGATTTTGCCTTTGGGGACGACCCGCGTATCTCCAGTGACAATTTGCACTCGCGATTGCAGGGATGCTTGGCGCATCGCGTGGACGATTCGTCCGAGGGTTTTGGTGGAAAAGCCTTCTTCCAAGATAAAGCCAACGGTGAGATAGAGGGGATGCGCCCCACTCATGCCTAAATTATTGACGGTACCGTAGACGGAAACCCCGCCGATATTGCCTCCCGGAAAGAAGAGAGGGCGCATAAAATAAGAGTCCGTACTCAAGGCCAATTTGGGAGAAGGAACGGCGATCGCGGCAGAATCGTGAGGAATGGGCGATCGCTCTCCCGGTGGGGTAAAGGCGGGTAAAAACATTTGTTCGATCAACTGCCCCATGAGTTGTCCTCCTTCGCCATGCTCGAGTCTGACCCTAGGATGGTGATGGAAGGGAAAAGGACAAGAGAAGTCGCTGTCTGGGTTAGTAGAGGAGGAGGGAACGATAGATTTAATCATGCGATGCGGATACACCCTAGGGATATTGTTCTCTCAGTGTAAATAATTTTTCTGGCGATAGAAACAGGACTTACGCAGTGTCACGAGATTTCGCCCCCATCCCCCCTAACCCCCCTTGGGAAGGGGGGAAAACATCCCCCCTAACTCCCCTTGGGAAGGGGAAAAAGAGGGGGGAACCCGACCGGAAGTCCCCCATCCTTGAAAAGCGAAGTCTCCTTTGGCTTTCCCCCTTAATAAGGGGGACGGGAAGGGGATTGGGGGATTTAGGGGGCAAGGTGCGTAAGTCCTATCTGTCACAATACACGCCCGAAAACGAATGTCACAACTCCCGACAACGGTTTCTTCTCCTCCTGTTTCTGCTCCTCGTCTCCCCCGCAGTTTTAGCCGTTGGGAAGATTTTGGCTTTAGTTTGACGGGATTGTTGGTTTGGCCGGGAACGGTCATCGGCATGCACGCAGCCTTGGGAACCCAAGCCCTATGGGTTTGGCTGCCTTCCATCTGCGTGGCCGTGTTACTGAATTTGCAACTGGCACGCTTTGGCCGCTATCATCCCGATATTTCTGGGGGAAGCTCCAATTATGCCACCCATTTATTGCGCGATCGCCGATGGTTGGGATTGTATGCCGCCAGTGGCTATTTTCTCAGTTGGGCGGCATTGATTCCCATCAATGCCATTGTCATTACCGATCTGATCGAAGCCTTATTAACGCCTTACGGCATTGATGTTCCCCGCATGGTTTTGCGGGTGGGATATACCGCGATCGCCTTTGTCCTCGCCTTTAACAGCAACCGCGCCCTCGCGATCGTTCACCTCTTTTTTATGCTCCCGGCGATCGGCTTTTTGTTAATCTTTGCCGTGCAAGGATTGGGATGGCTGGCCTTTTCTCCCGAGAGTCCGGGTTTATGGCCGGAGGTTTGGCAGCCCTTTAACGCGATCGAATGGGCTAAATGGTACATTGTTGCCGTTTATGCGGTCTATGCCAGCGAAGGTGCTGCCGCTTTTATTGCCGACAGCCGCCACCCTGCCGCCGCTTTGCGCTATTTAGCCCTCACTGCCGGACTCCTCCCCGTGGTTTACTTTGGCGGTTCTTGGGTGGTGATGCGCCTGGCGGACGACCCGACTTTGGGGGAAGATGCCTTCTCCAACCTCGTACTGGCCGCCCGCAACTTTTGGGGAGATTCGGCGATCGTTTTGGTCGTGTTATTGATTGCCTTTGCCAGTTTGCTCAGTTGCGCAACTACCGTCGCCCTCAGCGCGCGGGTGCTGTATCAATTGGCGATCGACGATTACATTGCCCCCGTATTTGGCGTGGTTTCCCGTCGGGGGGTGATGGGGCCGGCGTTGACTGCCACTTTAATCATCAGTGCGGGATGTTTGCTGTGGGGCGATGTCCTGCGCATTATCAGCATTACGGGTATTGGTTATCTCATTGCCATGATGGCAGTTCATTTGGGACTTTGGCTCAATCGCGGGCGACCGGATATTCGCTGGCCCCGTTGGTCTCTCTTCTTTTTCCTCGCAGAAGGCGCGATCCTCATCATTGGGGGCATTGCTTGGAGTGTTGAGGATTTTGCCATCGGGCTTCTCGTTCCCCTCGGACTGATCTTGCTCGATCGCTTGCTCTCTCGTTTGCCCTTCACCGTTTGTCGGCCCCAATGGTGGCGCGATCGCTACCAACCGAAAAAACAACGGCGGTTTAAAGATTTTGTCGGCCTGCAAGTGGCGATTTTAATTATCCTCCTGTGTGGGGCAACGCTAGCTGGATGGGAGGTGGGAACGCAGTTGCATCGCCTTTCCCCAGAAGTGCGCAACAGCCTCTTGGTCGTTTTAATCCTTACTGTCGGCTTTGTGGGAGTCGCGATCGCCACCGCCACCAGTTTGCCCCAAGCGGAGAATATTATTGAGGCCCGAGAACAAGCGGAACTGCTGTTTAAAATCGCCCGAGATGCCATCGTCGCGATCGATACCCGGGGGATCGTGCGTCAAGTCAATCCCGCAGCCAGTCAACTGTTCGGGTTGCAACCTTTCGATCTCCTCGGTCAACCCATCGAACGTTTTTTTACCGAGTTGGCAGATTCTCCGGACTCCTGGCCGCAACGCAGCGAACAATCCCTCCGGCGAAGCGATCGCATTTTTATCCTCGATGCTTCCATTTCCGAGCGCGGGGATGGAGAAGAACAAGAGTATGTCATGATTTTGCGGGATATTAGCGATCGCAAGGG
>JBFRWJ010000397.1:0-8770 GCA_051439525.1 Spirulina sp.
ATAAGAGACAGTCTCCCCCCCCTGCCAGTAATTTAGATAATGTCGTTCCCATCGGCAATTACAATCGTTCTTCGAGTTCTAGCGATCTCGAACCCGAACCCAGTCCTGTAGAATCTTCAATCCCAGAAGATGAGGCCGATTTGGATGATATTCCTTTTTAATGGGAGCAAAGGGATGTGAATTCTGCAATGGATTACGAGCAAATTGCTCACCTTTATGATTCCTACTTGCAATTTAGCGAGGACATTCCTTTTTTTGTGGAAGAAAGCCAAAAAACTGAAGGTCTCGTCCTCGAATTAGCCTGCGGTACCGGGCGAATTTCCCTGCCTTTGATAGAAGTGGGGGCGAATTTGACCTGCGTGGATTCTTCCCCCGCCATGCTGGCAATTTTACGGCAGAAATTAGCCGATCGAGACTTATTCGCCTGGGTTGTCGAGGCAGATATTGCCCATCTCGACTTAGACCCCATTTATAATCTCGTTTTGCTTCCTTTTCAAAGTTTTCACGAGTTGCAAGACGAGAATCAACGCCGACAAGCGATCGCGGGAATTGCGCGATCGCTCGTCCCCAAAGGACGATTTATCTGTACCTTACATAATCCCCAAATCCGCTTGCAAGGAATCGATCGCGTAACGGACTACGGCCCTTTTTCTCACTTGGATAGTGGGGAATCCGTTCGTTTATCGATCGCTTTAGACACTCACGATCCCCAAACGGGTCGGGTGAGTGGCGTACAAACGATTTACGAATTTGACGATCGCGATCGTCTAATTGCCGAGTTTCGCCTCCCCATTCAGTTTTTCTTGCTCGAATTGGCGACTTTTCAAGAATACTTGCACGGGGTTGGTTTGGCGATCGAGGAAGTCTTTGGCAACTACGATCGCTCTCCCTTCAATCCCCAGACCAGTCCTTATATTATTGTCTGCGCTCGGAAAAATTGAGCTAAATGGGGCAGAATTCACGAATAAGACCCAAGGTGCAATCCAGAAAATTTTGCAGCTTTTGGGGGCGGATCGGGCGATAAGTAAAACAATAGAATGGGCTGGCGATCGGGAATTCTGAAGCACTCGGTTGTGGTCTTACACTGAGAAAAAGGAGTATGAATGATGAAGAAAATTGTTGCGGCTGGTTTGCTTTCGGTTTTCGTGGCAAGCGCTTGTGGTGGAGAGGTTTCAGTGCAATCCGATTGGACATTTGCTGATTGGTGTCGGAATAAAAATCGTTTGACCCCAGAAGCGAGTCATACTGTTAACGTGCTGTTGGAGAAAGCCAAAATGCTGGAGTGCGTTGGTGCTGGAGAGAAACTCGCTAACCTGACAGGGCTTGAACTCAATGCCAACGACATCGTCGATGTCGCCCCATTGGCCAGTCTGACCAATTTGACATACCTTGACTTGGGTGGCAATGGAATAGAGGATGCGAAACCGTTAGCCAGTCTGACCAATCTGACGTACCTTAACCTAAGTGTTAGTGAAATAGAGGATGTGAAACCGTTAGCCAGTCTGACCAATCTGACGTACCTTGATCTCCGTGCCAATCAGATCGTGGATATCAAACCACTAGCTAATTTGACCAATTTGGAATGGCTTAACCTCACTAGCAATGAAATCAGGGATATTACATCGCTAGCTAGTCTAACTAATCTGAAGACACTTTACCTTGGTCGCAATGAGATTAAAGATATTACACCGCCAGCTAGTCTAACCAATCTGGAAAGGCTAAGTCTCGATAACAATGAAATTAAGGATATTACACCACTAACAAGCCTGACCAATAGTCTAACCAATCTGGAAAGGCTAAATCTCGATAACAATGAAATTAAGGATATTACACCACTAACAAGCCTGACCAAGCTAGAGAAACTTTACCTCCGTGCCAATCAGATCGTGGATATCAAACCACTAGCTAATTTGACCAATTTGGAATGGCTTATCCTCAATAACAATGAAATTAAAGATATTGCACCACTAGCGAGCTTAATCGAGCTGGAACTGCTCTACCTTGCTGACAATCAAATAAAAGATATAGCGCTGTTCGCCAATCTGACCAATTTGGAGAGTCTTTCTCTTCGGAGCAATAAAATCACGGATATAAAACCGTTAGCCAGTCTGACCAATCTGACAGATCTTTCCCTCAAAGACAATGAAATAGTGGATGTAGCGCCATTGGCGAGTTTGACTAATCTGGAGACTCTTCGTCTCAGTGGCAACGAAATCACTAATATCATCCCCTTAGCGAGTTTGACCAATTTGACAGGGCTCGATCTCGGCGATAATCCACTGAACAAGAGAACTTGCCCAGTGCAACCCGAAACAATTTGTCAGTTCTGACGTATGGATTTTTCCCACACCCTAATTAGAGTGGAGGAGATAATTGGATTTTGAGGGAAGAGGGGAGCGCTCGATTGTGGTTTTACACTGAGAAAAACACGAAAAAAAATTGTTAGGACTTACGCATTGACAAACAGACTAAACTGGACGCATCCTTCCTTGATTTTGCCCCTAAATGGTGCGATCGAAGGTGGCAAAATCTTGGCGCACCTCTCGAACTTCATTTAAGGCGATTCCTTGGTATTCCACCCAAGCATGAGCCTCAAAATTCCCGCGATCGCGTCGCACCCCAATTCTCAAGTTGCTGTCAATTCCTTGCCAGCGCAGGAGTTGCCACAATACCAAAGATCGTTTCAAACAGTTGGTGAAAGGTTGGCAATAACGCGCGGCAATTTTGACCATTGCGGCGGTTTGAGTAACCCGTTGCTCTCGTTCCCCATCAGAAAGAGTAACATTTTGCCGAGGCAATTGGGTTAAAATCCTTTGGGTGGTTTTCAGTCCCAGTCGGGGAAGCGCGATCGCCACAAAAATTAATCCTAAAAACGCCCGCAAAAAAAGCGATCGCTCTCGCGGCGATAAATGTTTTAAAGTTACCCATTTACGAACCAGTAACCTTAACCAGCCCATGTTCGCTCAATTGCTCGATTAATTCTAACAAGTCTTGTTTCAACTGTATCCCATCGACTTCGTATTCTGCCAATAACACCCGATAAGCAGCCTGAATCGATTCAGATTCATTTAAAACTGCCAGCATTCGCGTCCCCACTTCATCCAAACCAAAATATTCCTCGCTCTCGAGATTGAGCAAGACCGATTCTCCCGCTAAATCTTGGATGAGAACATCTTCAGCCAGAGAAACTTTTTGAGTTAAGGTAAAATCCGACATTGGGGAAACAGGGGAGGGGAACAATCACCAGTCACCAGTCACCAGTCACCAGTTGGGGAAGAAGAGGAGAGAGGGGAGAGAAAGAAATCGATCGTTCTCTAGATGTGAGGATTGTTCCTCTCTCGCGATCGCCATGCCAACAACAAAATTAGCTGACCACCAATTGACCTTCTGTTGTCAAACCAATGGTGCCATCTAACTTGGCATTATCCAATTGCGTGCCGATTAAGTTGGCACCGATTAAATAAGCCCCAACCAGCAGGGCGCTGGCTAAATTCGTATTGAGCAGGTTAGCATTGGAAAGATTGGCATCGGTTAAGTTTGCGCCGATGAGATTGGCATCGCTGAGATCCGCGCGAACTAACTTCGCCTCGCTGAGATCCGCACTTAAGAGCTTCGCCGAGACGAGATTTGCGGTACTTAAATTCGCCCCGCCGAGATCCGCACTACTCAAATTGGCACTATTAAATTTTGCCCCGATGAGATTTGCGCCAACGAGTTTGACTGCGCCTAAATTCGCCTCGCTCAAACTGGCATTAACCAAAGTTGCAAAGGTTAAATCCGAAGCGCTTAAAACCGTCCCGTTGAGATTGGCATCAAATAAATTAATGCCTTTGGCATCCGCACCTCTAATATTGGCGCGGGTTAAATCGGCATTCACGAAATTGGCATAACTCAGATCGGCACCACTGAGATTGGCACCACTGAGGTTCGCGCCACTGAGATTCGTGCAGTACAGATTAGCACCACTGAGGTCAGCGCCACTGAGGTCAAAGTTGCTCAAGTTGGCGTGACTCAAGTCTCCGCCTTGGCATTTCTTCGTTTCGAGTAATCTTTCGATATCTCCAGTATTGTCAGCCATATTCTTTGTTGAATGGGTGGGGTGCAAGTCAACCAAAATCATAGCAGCATTGGGGAATCGTGATGAGTTTTCAAGAATGAGTTTTCAGGTGGGAGAATGGATCGATAAAGATAAGGACAATTGAGACGATGACTCAATCTAAAAACTATCAGATCGGCTTGTTGATTTACCCCGGCATGACTCAACTCGATCTGACAGCACCCCATCAAGTTTTTGCTTTGTTGCCCAATACTGACGTTCACCTCCTCTGGAAAACCCTCGATCCGGTGACGAGTAGTGAAGGCATGACCATTTTACCCACGACATCTTTTCGAGATTGTCCGCCTTTGGATGTTTTATGCGTTCCGGGGGGCAATATGGGACAGGTGGAAACCATGCAAGATTTGGAAGTTCTAGACTTTTTGCAGGAATGCGGTAAGACTGCTAAATATATTACGTCTGTCTGTACCGGGTCTCTCATTCTCGCGGCGGCAGGTTTGCTGCAAGGATACCGCGCCGCCTGTCATTGGGCATTTCGCGAACAACTGGCGCTATTTGGTGTAGATGTGGGGACGGAGCGAGTTGTGGTCGATCGCGATCGCATTACTGGCGGTGGCGTAACGGCGGGATTGGATTTTGCGCTGGTGGTGACGAAGGAGCTTTTCGGGGAGAACATGGCGAAAACCCTCCAATTACTTTTAGAGTATAATCCCGCGCCGCCTTTTGATACCGGCTCTCCCGAAGGAGCGGGAGACGCATTAGTCGCGCAAGTGAAGGGTTTGGGGAAAGAACTGCTCGAAGCGGCAACGGTGGCATCCCAGAAAATGGCGACTCGTTTAAATGGAAAGAATTTGGGAGCATAATATCTGCGTTTTAATGGGGCAACTGAGTGACACACCCTTGACATTAAGCTGTGTCTCTGCTAGTCTGAGACCAATATCAAAAAATTCTGTTTTTTCCTTTCCCATTTCATGAAATCCCAGCGCCGCTACTTTTATTTTTGGTTTAGCTTGGTTCGCCGACAGTGAATCCAGTTAAATCTGGCTGGAAATCGGCGAACCGCAAGTCAAGCACTTGCGGTTTTTTAATCGGGAAGGAAATACAACCCACTCACAAACCACTCTAGATTGATGGCGATCGCAACACTCTACTCTTGGTTTTACGGATTTTACTTTATCTGGCCACCCAATTAGCCGGGTAGATGCGTTTGCGTTGTCTTTAGCCCGGCAAAGTCCGGGCTTTTTTATTGTCCCCTACCAATAAGGAAATCATGTTAACTGTCAAACTCAACGAAAAGTCCCATCCCCAACACAAAACCCGCGTGCGACTCTCCGAAAGCGTCACCTTTGGCGGTTCAGAAGTCGTCATCATTGGCGGACCCTGTAGCGTAGAAAGTTTGCGCCAAATGGAAACCGTCGCTCGCCAACTCGCAATTGCCCCGGTACAAGCCTTGCGGGGCGGCGTTTACAAGCCGCGTACCTCTCCCTACTCCTTCCAAGGATTGGAGCAAGAAGGATTAGAGATTTTGGCTCGGGTGCGCCGACAATTCGGCATTCCCATCATTACCGAAGTCATGGACATTTCCCAAATCGACGCGATCGCCACCCATGCCGATATGCTCCAAGTCGGCAGTCGCAATATGCAAAATTTCGCTCTCCTCAAAGCCCTCGGACAAGCCGGAAAACCCGTCTTACTCAAGCGAGGACTTTCCGCAACCTTAGAAGAATTTCTCGGAGCGGCAGAATATATTTTAAGTCACGGCAATCCCAATGTCGTCCTTTGCGAGCGGGGAATCCGCAGCTTCGACCCCTATACGCGCAATGTCTTAGATTTAGGGGCAGTCGTCGCCTTGCAACAACTCACTCACCTTCCCGTCATCGTCGATCCCTCCCATGCCACCGGAAAGAGAGAATTAGTCGCCCCCTTAGCCAAAGCCGCGATCGCCTGCGGTGCCGATGGTTTGCTCGTCGAATGCCATCCCGAGCCGGAAAAATCCGTTTCCGATGCCCGTCAGGCACTGTCCCTCGAAGCGATGATTGAGTTAGTACGATCGCTACCTCCCATCGCGGCAGCAGCAGGACGTACCGTCCGCATTGCTGAGGAATCGATCGCTGCCTAAAGAGAGAGTGTCAGGGATAGGGAGGCTTGAAAGTGCGGTAATGACTTTGATGAAACCCTATCCTGCATTTAAAAAATCTATATCGCTATTGTCTGTTTCTTCTCCTCTTGCAACTGAACCAAAAATCCGCTTTCCTGTAAGCGTTGTTTGAGTTTCATTTTTGATTTGAGTTCCTAGATTTTAAATAAACTTCATCGTGACCACCGATATCAACTAAAATAAAGAAAATTTTTATAACTCTTGTAATTGGGATCTACAAATCACAGTTTGGATATAAGAGCAATACCTCGATCATCAGCACCACAAGGTGGAGACCAAATTTGAGCATTTTTCAAAAAGGAGTTCAAAGTATTGTTTGTAAGTTCTCCTTGTCGCATTTCTTCAAAAAAAGTTGCAATAGCTCCTGCTATTTACTTCCGAAAGTGGCAAAGAAAAGGGATTTGGGAAAAAATCAATGAGATTTTAAGAGAAAAAGTGAGAGAAGCAATGGGCAGAAATCCCGACCCCAGTGCAGGTTCAATTGATTCGCAGTCCGTGAAAACAACCCAGAAAAGGGGGAGGTGTACGGCTTTGATGGCGGAAAAAAAGTAAAAGGTCGCAAACGTCATATTTTAGTAGACTCTCAAGCCAAGGTGGAAGTCATAGAGAAGAAAAAGAAAGAGTGGGAAATTCTGCCACGACGTTGGGTTGTGGAACGAACATTTGCTTGGCTTGTCCAAAATCGACGTTTGCTTGTAGACCACGAGCAATTACCAGAAATGAGTGAGGCGATGATCTATGCTGCTATGTGCCGCTTGATGCTCAGAAGATTAGCTCGTCTCTCCCCATCTTCTTAATTTTTATTTTATAAACAGTCTCTAAGAGAAATGCTCTCATCCCGAAGGAGCGATCGCAATGTCCAAAACCGCAGATATCGGCAGCAAGCGTCTCATCGGCATCAACCCTGTAGCCTGGGCGCAATGGGCGACAGATATCCCCAATTTACAATGTCTCGGTATCGAGTCGAGCAGTTTTGAATGGGTGAGTCGCCAAACCGATGTATTATTGCGAGTGCGATAGCCCCAATACGGCGAATTTCTCATCATTAACGAAATCCAAACCCGCTACAGTAGTGAAATGCCGAGGCGAATGCGAGCTTATGCCGCCCTTGCTGAAGAAAAGTATAAACTTCCAGTATATCCAGTCTTGGTCAACCTCTTTCCACCAAGTGGCGATCGCGAGATTCCCAACCGCTACCAATCCGAATTTTGCGGGTTGAGAGCCTTACAAGAGTATCGCACGATAAATCTTTGGGAAATCGACGTGCAAAGGATTCTCGATCGCCCCATTCGTCCCCTGATTCCCTTTACTCCCTTGTTTAAAAATGGGAATGATGAGTTAGTGGTGCGAGAAGCCTTGGGAATGTTGAGAGCTGATGAAAAATTGCAGGATTTCGAGACATTGCTGGCATTTTTTGCTACCTTTGTACTAGATACCCAGCTAGTCCAAAATATCATGAGGTGGGATATGGCCATACTAGAACAATCGCCATTGTATCGAGAACTTGCCCAACGAGAAAGACAACAAGGTTTGCAACAAGGTTTGCAACAAGGTCTGCAACAAGGTCTGCAACAAGGTCTGCAACAACAGAAACGCGAGACGATCCAAAGTCTGTGTCGCCTTCGTTTTGGCACTTGGGATGAGGAACTCGAAAGCCTCCTCGATCGCCTCCTCGAATTCTCCACGGATGAATTAATGCAATTCCTCTTCAATCTCTCCAGAGAAGAGTTACTCGCACGATTTGCCGATGATCCATCTTCTGAAACATCATGAGGTGGGATATGGCCATCTTGGAACAATCGCCATTGTATCGAGAACTTGCCCAACGAGAAAGACAACAAGGTTTGCAACAAGGTTTGCAACAAGGTTTGCAACAGGGTCTGCAACAAGGTTTGCAACAACAGAAACGCGAGACGATCCAAAGTCTTTGTCGCCTTCGTTTTGGTGCTTGGGATGAGGAACTCGAAAGCATTCTCGATCGCCTCCTCGAACTCTCCACGGATGAATTAATGCAATTCCTCTTCAATCTCTCCAGAGAAGAATTACTCGCACGATTTACCGACGATTCGTCTTCTGAAACCTCTCCTCAATAATAAAGCCCGATCGCAATCGGGCTAAAAACACGCTTATCGGATACTAGGAAAATCGAACTATTTTAAACCGTTAACAACACTCTTTCCCGATGGTACGCGGGATTCAGCCAACAAGCGGGAAGCGTTTCACCAGAAGGAAAAACCAAATCGGATTTTAAAAATGTTTCTTCTTCCTGCATTTCTTCCCCAACATGGAAACGACCGATAATCTTATCTTGGCAAGGGTTAGCCATGAGATCCATGCTCAGAACTTCGACGAGATCCCCGGTGGGTTTGTGTTGTAAAAACATAATCTCCTCCCCTATTATCAAATCCTGATAATTTTGTTGTAACACAGATAACATTTTGCAACCATAAAAAGAATCTGAAGGAAACGCGATCGCTCCCCCTTACCCGGCTATTCATTTTTTAATCCCTCAATCTTCCACCACTACCACGGTAATATTATCCGAGCCGCCATTC
>JBFRWJ010000398.1:0-4335 GCA_051439525.1 Spirulina sp.
CGCAGCCACAATTGCCCCCCCAGTCAGCGACCATTGCAACATCCCTTGTCGTCGTTTAGCCTGCTGCTTATCGCGTTCTAACTGCTCTATTTTCTGGCGCAACCCGCGATCGTACCAATGGCGGATCGGTTTCACGAGATAATCATGCACCAACTGATAGCGAGTTGGTTTATCTTTTACCTCCATAACCAACTCGGAAATGACTAAAATCTCCAATACATCTTCAAATCGATTTGCATCGGCTCTGCTAACTAATGCTAATTCCTTGATTAAATCGTCTTGGGTTTTGAGAGGTCGCTGTCCTTGGTCATTGGTTAGATGAAACAATACCGAACCTGCTAACTGTTCGTTCGATTTGCCGCAATCTTGGATGACCTCCGTAAAATAATGCGAGACTAAAACCTCTCGTCCGCCTGCTTTCTCGTATGCTGCAATGGTTTGAATCCTCTCTTGCTGCATCTGTGCGCCTACAATCTGCAATTCAATTGCTCTAATGAGGGTATACCCTCCGGCTAAGTCTGCTACAACTGTCTCAATTAAACCCCGTTCCCAATCAACCCGAGCGCGTCCTATCAAGTCTTCAATGACATTATGAGCCTGCTCTAAGGAAAAATAGTCGAGAAGATAGCGCACATTTTTGCTCAATACTTCCCCATCAACGCACTCAAAACCCGGTCGCTCCAAAAGTAAATAAATATATTCCACCCGCAGAACAAAAAGAATCTTGAGAGGCAATAGCTCTAAACATTGGCCGAGAAATGCAAAAAACTCATTCCGTTTAGGTCGCTCTCCATAAACAAAGAAAAATTCCTCAAATTGATCGAACAACAACACCGGACGAATGCGCCGATCGCAGCACCGTTTCAAAACTTCCAGAATCTCAGATCGCGAGTTGGGTCGATCGCCGTTACTTTCAATCCGAGCTAAAGACTGATGCAAAATCTCCCCCAAAACCTGCTCCCAATCTCGATAACTCCGCAGATAAATCGGTAAAACTCGCTCGCAATCATTCCCAACACGCTCTTGCCACAATCGCGGTAACAAACCCCCCGTTATCAACGAACTTTTTCCCACTCCTGACGATCCATACAAAACCGTCACCTTACAATCGTTGCGTCCCACTCGTTCAACCAACTTATCAACATCTTCCATGCGCCCCGAAACCCGAATTTCGAGAGCAACTTCCTCTGAATTTTCCTCCTCCGATCGCCTCAAAATTTGTTCGATTTTCTGCGGTTTGATGCGTCCCGCTCCCAAAAATGCCCGCAAACCAAACTGAGTTTCTAAATCTTGCCGTTGTCGCTTATAACGATAGGCTTGCAGGTAGTTTTTTTGTTGCCAATATCCATCTTGTAGCGCCTGCAAAATTGCCAGATATAAATCCAATTCGTACTCGGGTTTGGTTTCTTTGAGGGCAAGGGTTAGGGTTTCTAAACTTTGTTTGTACTGCTTTTGTCCCCGTTGCGATCGCGCCAAGGCAAACCGATTAAAAGCTCGCACGAACTTAATATCCAAGCCTTCCTCTCGTTTCAGTTCCGCATCGTCCCCAACAGTTTCTAAAATCCCGATCGCCTCCCGAACGTGACGTTCTGCGAGAGACCAATTCTCACTTGCCAAAGCAACCTCAGCCAAAAATCCCCAAGCTCGCGATCGCCGCAAAGGATTGGCATAAGTTTGCTGTAATTCTACCCCTTCTCGGGCGAGGCTTTCCAACGCCGACCATTGCCCCGCAGCTAGTAAAGCATCCCCCAGAGCGTTAATAAACCGAGCCACAAGCTCCGATCGCTCCGTTTGGCGCAAAAGTGCGAGACATTCCTCAAACTGCTGACGGGCGTTTTCCCATGCTGTTGCAGCCTCGCGACGATGCAAGCGAGTTTGCGCTCGCCACCAATCTCCCAAACAATAGCGAATCATGGCAAGATGGGAAAGTTCGCCATCCTGCGGCCATTGGTTCAAACTTTCTTCATAGGCAGTTCGAGCCTCCGTTTCCTCATAGCCTCGCGATCGCGCCTGCAAAAATGCCAAATAAGCCCTTGTTTGAGAGGTAGAATTAGAGAGTTTTTCTTCAGCAGCTTGTAACTCATCCGTAAAAGCCGGATTCCGTTCCGAGGGGAGAGGGGGCAAAAAGCGAGTCGCTCCTTGCTGTAGAATAGCATCGAGGCGTTGAGTGGCAGTTTCGGCAATAAAATCCTTCCAAAATTCAGCAGGGAGGGCAAATTCTAACGTCTCGGCAATACTCTGAAAATCCGACGCTTCCCGCAGCAATCTCGCAAAAATGCGATCGCTCGTCCAAATGATCAAAGGAAAGGAGAGATTTTTGATATATTTATCCCGTTCTTGGTTGGCGCGATCGAGGAGGCGATCGAGATAGCGATTGCGTTCCAAACCCACCACCATTAACCCTTCTGGGGTTTGCTCTCCCACTTTGGCAACGATGCGATCGTAGAGTTGAGTTTCTTCGGGATCGACCTCCAATTCCTCTAACGCTAGGGAGCAGGCACTTTTAAGTTCTTCCATCGCCCGCGATCGCCACCCCACCGAATTGCACCGCACCAAAAAGAGGCGAAACGTTCCCGCAGAAAGCTCCAAAACCCGCGCAAATTCTTCAATCTCTGCTCGACTCATGACTGCAACTCCGGTGCTTCTGCCAATAAAGGATTTACCTCAAACCACCATTCATCGCGATCGCGATATTCAAAGACAAACCGACTCTTAATCAAAATCTGATAGCCGAGATCGTCGCTCACTTTTTTGGTCATCTTCACTTGTCGGAGCAACTCCCATTCTGCATCCGAAATCGTCAAGCGCAATTCATTGCGGCGATCTCGAACGATCTTTTCGAGAACATCCCCCGAGAGGGGCAATTTCATTTCTTTGTGAATCCATTTGCTCAAAAGGATCAGGATATCCCGAGGATGACCGCCACTGACGCGACACAGGCGATCGAGTACCGCCCTCGATGCAAAAATCTCCTCACTTTTTGCTAAGCGTTCTTCGGAGGTTGCCTCGGGCAGCGCCCGGGCGAGAACCATCTGACGTAAGAGAGCCATTCCTTCCTCGTGTTCCCTCTCATCCCGATAGCAAGGCGGCACCATGGGCAACACGAGGGGATCGTCGCCAAATCTTACGGCCAGATTGCCAAACTCGTTGGAGAACTTGAGTGCGAGGGGCATGGTATACACCAAATGACAGGCAAGTTTTCTCAGATCCGCCCCGCGATCGACGAACAAATATTCTGCTTGTGGTCTGCCCCAAGACTTTTCCCGTTGGGCAATCCGATCTAAATTATCGACAATGACCACCAATCCGGCTTTTCCCTGCTGCTTCAGTTTCGCGATCGCGGGGGCAATTAACTCCGTATTGATGGTTTCAATGAGTTTGGAGGTTCTCGATCCGAGATATAGATTGAGTTGTTGGCGCAAGCGCGGATCTCCTTTAACTCTGGCATTAATTTCGGCAATCCCCAAAGCGAGAGAAAATTCTCCCTCCGATCCCGTTGCTAACTTCACTTCTGGCAAGCCCATTATAGAGGGAAGACCCACTTTAAAATCTTTAATATCCACTTCCGAAAACAAAGCCTTTGTCACTCCTTGCAGCAGCCCCAAAAACCCCTTGGGTTGAGGAATTGCCATACCTTCGAGACTTTGGCTCAACTGTCGCGCGATCGCCAGCAATACATCGCTGATATCCACATCCGCCATTTCCAAGTCTTCACTCGACTCAAAATAAACCACATGAAATTTCTCACTTTCGAGTTCCCGTTGCAACCGCAGTAACTCCGTTGATTTTCCACAACCAATATACCCGGTAAATAAAGTACAAGTGGGTTCATCTGGCGAGAAAAAGGTAATCTTCGTTTTCAGTTCTGCAATCAAATCTACACCGCGCACTTCCGAAAAATCAATGTAATAGCGACGGTCTTCTGGCGTACTGAAACCGATAGTTATCGTGGGATTGACAGCGCGATAGAACGCTCTAATATCGACAGCCATACGTCCTAGACAAAGAGGCTTTTCCAATCTTAGCACTTGTTTTCTGGATATCGATCGCAACGGCGATCGCTCTCCAATTTGGGGATGCGCGATCGCCTTCTCAAGAGGAAAGATTCAAATTCAGCAATATCGATCGCAGAAAGCAGACAAGATACCCGCAGGACGAACGATTCAACTGAATTGACTTTCAAATAACTTGTAGTAAGATAAGTTAGGCGGTTTAATTGTCGAGAATCGCTCTGTTTGTCATATAACTTCACATTCTATGCCAAAAAGTTCTGCAAGACTCAAATTCTCCCGTTATGAGGTAATGACTCTAATGACCATCATTGTGTTTGGAGGA
>JBFRWJ010000399.1:0-20019 GCA_051439525.1 Spirulina sp.
AGACAGCCCCCACCCGAACCCGTCTCCGAGGCGATCGCTCCTTTTGACTCCCAACCCCAACTCTTACCCGAACAAGAAAAATTCGCTCGAGACTCCAAGGAACTTCTCAAGAAAATGCTGGCGGGTTTCAAACAAAAAGCTACCCCCGAAGGACGCAAAGAATTACAAGGATTCTGCGTGCGCCTTGCTAAATTGGCGACAACCGAAAAAAATTGGCAAAAGGTGGCTAAGGCCTGTCATAAAGCGATCGCCAATCCTAAGTTTTCTTATCGCACTCTCGCCCCCATTGTTATTAAAGAACTCAAACAAGGGAGCGATGCGATCGTCTTGGGAAAAGGAGACGAAATTCAAGTTAGCGGATCTCTAAAACAATTGGCCAGTGCTAAAATGCCGCAAGTTCTCATCCCTGTCGAACCTAAGGCCGCCGCCAAAGCCCTCGTTCACGTTTTTAACAAAAAACAACTTTCTCAATTAGTCGAATTGTTAACAGTGAACGGTAAATAACCAATAACTAATAACCAATAACTAATAACCCATCTATGTTGCAAGTTTTGTATTTAGTTTTCCATTGGCTCGCTCCCATCCTCGTCCCCCTGTGTTTTATTATGGCTTGGGGACTGACGATCGCCGCGATTTTAGGAATATTTAGCGCCGTTCGAGATGCGATCGCCCGCAGTCGGAAAATGCACGCCATTCCCTGCACCAACTGTCGTTTTTTCATCAACGACCACCGCTTAAAATGCACGATTCAGCCTTTTATCGCCAATACCGAAGAAGCCATCCAATGCCGAGATTTTAAAGCAAAAAAAAATTTTTCCTACACAGCCAAAATTGAGAATTGATAATGATTGTTTCTCCTGTTTCTTTTCCCATAAAAACGTTTAGTTTATCTCCCGGTAGCCATCTCTCGATCGAAGAGGTGAGCTGGGAGCAATATGAGGCATTATTGGAAGAATTGGGAAGCGATCGCGCAATTCCTCGTATTAATTATTGTAGTCGAACATTGGAGTTAATGTCACCGTTACCTGCCCATGAACGTCCCCATCGTATTATTGCCGATATTGTAAAAGTCCTTTTGGATGGGCGCGATCGCGAGTGGGAAGATTTTGGCTCCACTACCTTTAAAAAACCAAAAAAGGCGGGTTTAGAGGCAGATACTTGTTTGTATATTGAAAATGCCTCACGAGTGCGCAGTTTACTGCGGATCGATTTAGAAATCGATCCTCCTCCCGATCTAGCCATTGAGTCCGATGTGACTTCTAAAACAACTTTAGAGGCTTATGAAGCGATCGCAGTACCGGAAGTGTGGATTTATGAAAATAACAAGCTGAGAATTTATATTCTACAGCCAGACGGTTATCAATTGAGCCAAAAGAGTGCAATTTTTCCAGATTTGGAGATTTTAGAAACGATCCCCGGTTTAATCGCGCAAGCATATCGAGAGGGAACGAGTCAAATGCTGCGAAAACTTAGGATACATGGGATCGAATCTTCGTAAAATGGACAGCCATTGATAAGTTAAGTTAGAGTGGCAAATTAGCAATTCGGTTAATCCATTCTTCTGCGTTAGATACAGACCAGATGAGAATGAGTTCATCGATCTCAATTGCTAACTTTAATACTTTCTGGCGATTGTCCATTTTGGAAAGCATAAACGACAGAATCTAAGGAAATTCGAGTTCCCGCTACCCAATAACCGCGATCGCGATATTCAATATAGGATTTAGGTGCAATAACAGGCATAATTTTAGTTTTGTATTCGCCATCAACAAATCTTAACCCGAAAATGCGATCGCGTCGGGATGGCGATCGCTTCACCATAAGACATAATTGAAAAGCAACGCCGATAACCGATCGCCGAACAAATGAGCAAAAAAACCATTATTGGCATGGCTAGCAGCTATCCCGGACTGATCCAAGGAGATTGGATGTGGAAGCAAACTCCCGAACCGATGGGAGTTTGGGGCAATATTCAAATGCTGGCACGTTACGAATGCCCGGATTTTCTCTTACTTTATAATTTAAGCAGGTTACCGCGAGATCCTTCGAGGACTCTCCCGTGGCACAAAGCATGGCGACGCAGCAAACGAAAGGCCTTCCAAAAAGGCAAAGAAGAGGATGCAGTCTTGCGATCGCGCTTAAGTCAAGTGCCTCGCGATCGCACGATTTTTCTTTTGCGCGAACCCCCCTTAGAGGAGGTTGTCGAAAAACATAAAGTCATGTATCGAGAGGCACAAAAATATTGCAATTATGTATCGGGACCCGATGATTTTGCGCCTACTCCCGATTATATGCCGGCAATTTGGTATCACTCCGACTCTTTTCGGGAGTTAAAGGAAATGCCACCTCCCCTAAAAATCCGTCGCTGTTCTTGGATTACTTCTGGTATTTCCCGCACGGTCAATCATCGCAAGCGACTGGCCTTTTTAAAATTACTGGTGGAAAGCAACCTCGAGTTAGATGTTTACGGACGCGACTTGCCAGACTGGTCTCGAGGTTACGGGCCGATTCAAAATAAGGCTCATGCCCTCAATCCTTATTATTACAATTTAGCCATTGAAAACTACGCTGAAAATGATTGGTATGTTAGCGAAAAATTATGGGATTCCCTTCTCGGTTGGTGCTTGCCAATCTACTATGGAGGAAAAGCTGCCGATCGACTCTTGCCTCCCGGTAGTTTTTTACGCCTTCCTTCCCAAGATGAGAAAGGTTTGGCCTATATTAAAGAAGTAACATCTACCCTGGATGTGTGGCACGAGGCTAAAGATGCGATCGCAGAAGCCAGACAAATTATTTTACACGAGTTAAATCTTCTCGCTTGGTTGTCTCGATTGGTGGAGAAGAATCCTTAAATGCTAAAACTTTTGAATTAAAACTTTTGAACCACCCAATTTCATTGCAACAATTTTTATGGATGGAATTTGTACTCTAGGGAACGATCGCGTATTCGATCAAATCATTGCCCTTCTCAATAGCATTGAAGCGATCTTAGGGGCAGATTTTCCCGTTTGTATCTATCCCTATGATGAGAAAACCGAAAAACTGGCAACGGCGATCGCTAAGCGGCCCAATGTCTGGATTTATGACGATCGCCATGTTATCGAACAGTGGGAGAATTTTGCCAAAGCTGTCTGGGATACCCATCCGACAGCCTTTCAACGTTGGCAACAAGTAGGCAGTACGGGTTATTATCGCTTGGGAATGCATCGACGTTATGGAGGTTTTGACGGCCCTTTCGATCGCTTTATCTATATGGATGGCGATACCCTTTTAATAGACGATCCCGCACTGATTTTCGAGCAACTAGAACACCATGACTGTGTTGTTTATGACTTTCAGTTTAAAGATTTAAGTCATGTTTATGAGGAGAATTCTCCTCAATTGATGCAAGTTTTTCCCTCCCAGCGATTGCAACGAGAAATTTTTTGTGCGGGATTATATGCCAGTAAAAAAGGGTTATTTCCACAAGAAACCCGAGATTGGATTCTCGCTCAACTGAAAAATGGTGAAGCCGAGATTCTTTATCCCATGGCTCCCGATCAAACTTTAGTTAATTATATGATGATGCGATCGGGTAAGTCAATTTATAATTTAGCGTTGGAATTGCCGCGCGATCGTATTACGGGATGTTGTGTCACCTCCCCTCATTTTCAATCCCGGGATAATCTCGTGTACGATAAAGGCAACCGTTTAATCTATTTACACTATATCGGCATTTCTTCGCGTATTTTTGCTCGACTGTGCCAAGGAGAAAATCTGGATTTTCCCTATCGCGATATTTTCTTACACTATCGCTATCTCCACGAACCCGAAAAGCGTCCGAAACTGTCGGGAAAACCAAAACCTTACAACCCACCCCCTAGTTTTTTCCAGAAAGTAAAGCGGAAACTAGGAATCAAAACCTGATAACTGTTTACTGGTAACTGTTTACTGTTCACTGATAACTGACATGACTCGCGGGATTTATATTACAGCCAACGATAAATTTACGGAACAAGCGATCGCGCTGCTCAATAGCATTCGCTGTTACGATGCCGATACTCCCGTAATCCTCATTCCTTATGATGAGAATTACCATGCGATCGCGGAATTACTCGAGCAAAATTATGGCGTTAAAGTCTATGAAGATTTAGACTTTATCGATCGCCTTTCCCAAAAGCTCTATGAAATTTTTGGCGAAGGTTTCTTTGCCCGTCCCAATCAATTTCGCAAGCAGGCTTGTTGGTTCGGCGAATTTGATGAATTTCTTTACATCGATACAGATATTGTTGTTTTTGAAAAAATTATTGATAATCTCAATTACCTCAAAGATTATGATTTTCTCTGTTGCGATTATCAGCATTCGGGAGGACTGACTAATGTTTTTACTCCCAAAATCTTAACCGATGGTATCTTTAAAGAAGAAGAGATGCAAGATATCTTTAATGGAGGGTGGTGGTCCTCGAAGAAAAACTTACTTTCCGAACCAGATTTATACGAGACCTTCGCCGAATGTGCCGCTCATCCCGAATACTTTGATTTCTCCCAAAAAACCTCCGATCAACCCATTATTAATTACACCATATTAAAACGCATTCCTCGCCGTTTTAATATCGTTCGCCGACCTGGAAAAGCTCCCGGAAGTTGGGCGGGAAGTCCTCAATTTAAACGTCGAGGTAATATTTTAATCGATCCCAACAACAACCAATCCTTACAGTATTTACACTGGGCAGGGATTCGCATCGAGCCGGGTTGTCCGTATTGGGAAATATGGAAGTACTACCGCTATTTGTACGATGAAAATCCCCCTCCAGATCGATTGTTGCAAAAATCGGAAAGTCCATGGCAAAAATTTTTACAAAGTCTGAAATTAAAATTACAGAAAAAGTAGAAGAAAATCTCCAATTGTGAGCGGTAACTGTTTACTGTTTACTGTTTACTGTTCACTGATTACGCTTCTACTCTCAATAATACCTCTCCATTCATCAAACGTTGGGCGGCATCAAGTAGGACATCTTCGACATAAGGCTTGGTAAAATATCCCTTCGCACCGCGTTCTGCTGCTGCAATTTGGTGTTTTTTGGCACCGCGAGACGTGAGCATGGCGATGGGAATTTGACTCAATTCCTCATCCTCTTGAATTGTGGCAATTAATTTCAGTCCATCCATTTTTGGCATCTCAATATCGCAGAAGACAACATCGGGATTCAAACCCGCTTGTAATTTATCGAGGGCTTCCTTCCCATCTCGCGCCTGTTCCACCAAATACCCCGCCTTTTCAAAAGTCATCGACAAGAGCGATCGCACTGTGACCGAGTCGTCAATAATCAACACCTTGGGCTGCTCGTTCATCATGGATGGAGACGACTGATAATGATGACGTTGTCCGTTCCCTGTTCCCTGTTCCCTGTGCCCTGTTCCCCGATCGCTGGTGACGGGTAATGGGTGACGGGTAACTGACTGTTCCCCATTCTCGAATAACGAGTGACCGATAGATGTGGTCATTCCGGGCTGACGGACGCTATTTTTGAGTAACACTTCTCCATTGCGAATGCGATCGGCAGCAGCCAGCAATTCTTGTTCGACGTAAGGTTTAGTAAAATAGCCGCTTGCGCCGCGTTCCGCCGCCACCTTGCGATGGCGTTCCGCACCGCGAGAGGTCAGCATGGCTACAGGAATGCGCTGGAGTTCTTCATCTTCGTAGATTTTGCCCAATAACTCCAACCCATCCAAACGAGGCATTTCAATATCGCACAGGGCAAGATCTGGACTCACTCCTCCTTTAAGTTTGTCCCAAGCCTCCTTGCCATCCCGTGCCTGTTCGACGTGATAGCCGGCATTTTCAAAGGTCATGGACAAGAGCGATCGCACCGTGACCGAATCGTCGATAATCAATACGGTCGGCTGAATCGTCATCGTTTCTGAAGTTTGCACCAACGTCGGCGGCTCGATCGGCGCGGGTTCGACGCGCTTGGTTTTGGGTTTCGCCTCGCGCACCTTGCGGGTGCTGCCTTCGAGCAAGACTTCCCCTTGGATCATCCGTTCGGCAGCATCCAGCAGCACTTCTTCCAAATAGGGCTTGGTAAAATAACCGCTCGCTCCCAACTCTGCCGCCACGTTCCGATGGCGTTCTGCACCGCGAGAGGTGAGCATCGCGACGGGAATATCGAACAACTCCTCATCTTTTTGCATCCGTCCCAAGAATTCCAAACCATCTACCCTGGGCATTTCGATATCGCAGAAGACAATATCGCAGGGCATTCCCGATCGCAATTTGTCCCAAGCATCCTGACCGTCCCGCGCCTGTTCCACCCGATAGCCGGCTTTGCTGAAACTCATGCTCAGCAATTCCCGCACGGTAATGGAATCGTCTACGATCAGAACGATAGACTCGTTCAGCGATCGCTCTTGGGTCTCGAATTCGCTTCCCCCTGTGGTCTCCCAAAGCGAGCTGCCCATATCCTTGCGAATGCGGCCTTCAGAAATTTCGATCAACTCCAGCACATCGGCGATCGCCATAATCTTCCCATCCCCTTGTACCGTCGCGCCCGCAATTCCCGCCGGTTTGGGAATGGGACCGTAGAGTTGTTTGATGACGATTTCTTGTTCTCCGATCACTTGATCGACCCCAACGGCAATATGACTGCCCGACCCTCGCAAGATCACCACAGAAAGGATATTTTCTTCTCGCTTGCCGCCATAGAGATTGCTGCGACCGATACGACGGTTATAAGAGAGCAATTCGGACAAATGGGAATAGGGTAAGAGGGTATCCCGCCAAGGAACGCACATTTGACCTTGAGCATTGCGCTGCAATTTGCGTTGGGGCAAGTCGATCATGTCTTCCACCCCATCCAAGGGGAAGGAAATCGGGGCATTTTCGCTAATGCAGCACAGCGCCTTACAAATACTTAACGTCAAGGGCAAGCGGATGGTAAAGGTGGTGCCTTTGCCCAATTTTGAGTCAATGCTGACCGCACCGCGAATTTCATTGATACTGGTGCGCACCACATCCAACCCCACGCCCCGTCCGGCAAAATTGTCGGCTTGGTCTTTGGTACTGAACCCCGGATGGAACAGCAGATCGTAAACGTCTAAGCGAGAGAGGTGCTTGGCGCGATCGCGATCGATCAGTCCTTTTTGAAGGGCTTTTTGTTTGACCCGCTCGGAGTCGATCCCCCCCCCGTCGTCGGTGACGGAAATCACTGTTTGATTCCCCTGCTGCATGGCGCTGACTTTAATATGTCCCATTTGAGATTTCCCGGTGGCGAGGCGGACTTCCGGGGGTTCGATGCCGTGGGTGAGGGCATTATTAACCAAATGGGTGAGGGGATCCGACAGGTGTTCCAAAATCATTTTATCGATCAGGGTTTCCTGACCTTCTAATTCCAATTGCGCCTGTTTGTTGAGTTGAGGGGCAATGCGGCGCACGGCAAGGGGAAGGCGACTGGCGGTATTGCCAAAAGGAATCATGCGAGATTTGGTCAATCCTTCTTGAAGTTGGGAGGTGACTTGGCGTAGGGTTCGCGCCACTTGATCGATATCGTCTACGAGGAACTGAATATCTGAAGCTGATTCTCGCACCCGAACGATCATTTCAATGGTTTCTTGAGCGAGTTCGTGGAACTTGCTAAAACTATCCATCTCCAACTCGTCAAAGCTGCTATCGTTGGCATTCGTCGCGGCGGTTGACGGGACAAAATCTTGGGTTTGTTGGGCGTGATATTCCCGGCGGCTGCGCAGGAGGGCATTTTCTAAGAGAGAGCGTTCGTATAAATCCTGCATTCTGCCGCCGACATCGCTGAGATTTTGCACTTGGTGCATCAAACTATCGAGGAATTGTCGCAGGCGCTCCTCGTCGCCCTCTAAGCTGTTCCGGTTGACCACCAATTCCCCGACGAGGTTGCTGAGGTTGTCCATTTGTTTGACCGGAACTTTCAGGCTCGCTTCAACTTTGGGTTTATTGGTTCTGGGACGGGCGGGACGTTGCGATCGCTTGGTCGCTTCGAGGGGAATTTCTCCGGCTTGCTGTTGCGCTCTCAGGAGCATTTCCTCCACATCGCCAAAATCTTCCTCGGGCATCGGGGGTGGAGTGGCGGGGCTTTCGGGTTCTCCGTTCCCCGTTTCCTGTTCTCTGGTCTCCGTTTCCCGTTCTCCGATCGCTGGGGATTCGAGAAGCATTTCCAGTTCGGCAAAGGTGGTTGCCACTTGTAAATCTTTCGCGCTGAGGGCGGGTTTGTCGAGGAGGGCTCCTAATTCGTCGATGCGATCGTAATAGTTCAATTCACTTTCTGATATTGCGGCCCCCGCTTCCCTCTCGTCTGTCGCTTGGGCAGCCATGAGGAATTCCTCTGAGGTCAGGGGGGTTAATCCGTCCGCGATCGCATCTTCGAGGAATGCTTCTAATCCTTCCATTTCCTCGGTTTCCCTTTCTGAGGTCACCCCACTATCCTCCCTCGATCTCGTTTCTTCAAGAGCAGGCGGTTCTTCTGGGGCAATTTCTTCGCTCATTTCCAACAAAGCCGCTAAATCTTCTTCTTCAGGGCTGCTTTCCAGCAAGCCTGCTGTCAGATCGGGGATTTCTCTCGCCTCGAATAGATCTTCTAAAATTGGCGTTTCTTCGGTCGCGATTGTCTCACTTTCTTCTATCTCCAACAAAGCCACTAAATCTTCTTCTTCAGGGCTGCTTTCCGGCAAGCCTGCTGCCAGATCGGGAATTTCTCTCGCCTCGAATAGATCTTCTAAGATTGGCGTTTCTTCGGTCGCGATTATCTCACTTTCTTCTCCACTTTCTTCTATCTCCAACAAAGCCGCTAAATCTTCTTCAGGACTGCTTTCCGGTAAGCCTGCCGTCAGATCGGGAATTTCTCTCGCCTCGAATAGATTTTCTAAGATTGGTGTTTCTTCGGTCGCGATCGCCTCACTTTCTTCTATCTCCAACAAAGCCGCTAAATCTTCTTCTTCGGGACTGCTTTCCGGCAAGCCTGCTGTCAGATCGGGGATTTCTCCGGACTCGAATAGATCTTCTAAGATTGGTGTTTCTTCTGGGGTAATTTCTTCGCTCATCTCTAACAAGGCAGCCAAATCGTCTTCCTCGGGACTGCTTTCGGGTAAGGCTTCTGCCAGACCGGGGATTTCCCTCCCATCCCCCGTGCTAACATCCCCCAATAAATTTTCAATATTGTCGAGGTCCTCTCCGAGGAGTGCCTCCCTTTCTTCTCCTGCCAGTGGAGCGAATAAATTGTCATCTAAAAAGTCGTCAGAAGGGGTTGTTGAAGAATCTGAGGAAGAGATTGTAGGAGTCTCCGAAAATATGTCCCAATCCTCCATCACTGCCTTGGATATCTCGTCCTCATCCAATTCCAATCCATCCAAATCCGCAAATTCTTCTTGGGAGAAGGGAGAAACACTCTCCGCGATCGCGGTATCGGGAATGTTCTCCAATAAAGCATCGAGATCTTGAACGTCGGACTCCTGATTGGTCATGTTGTTGTCCCCTTCGAGAAAGGCAATAAAGTCATCATCTCCCTCTGCCTCGGGCGTTGATTCTAGAGAGCTGACGGTAATTTCTACGTTTTCTTCCCCCCGGGAGGCTTGGGTTAAGGAGATTTCGCCCAACCTTGGGGCTAACTCTTCTGCAGCGAATTCGTCTGCATTCTTTTGACGATTGTTTTTGCTGTTTTTACGAGGTTGGGGATGAGGGCGATCGTCAAAGTCCATGGCTGAGGGTTGACCGCTTAAAAATGCTTCTAGATCGTCAATATCCTCCAGCTCGTTCTCGTTTCCATTTAACAAGGCATTAAAGGCATCATCCACCCCAGAACCCCGATCGCGATCTCTTGCCGTCGGCACGATTGTTTCGATTTCGGGGACATCATTTTGCACGAATGTTTCAAAGGGATCGAAATCCTCGAAATCAAAATCGGTTTCTCCGACTGGGGAGGTTGCTGTAATATCGAGCAGATCGCTCATATCTTCTAAGTCGGGCAATTCTGCTGCGACTTCGGGGGTTTCGGGCATTGCAACGGGCGGCATCCCCTCCTCGGGGGGCGTTGGCGCAGAATCATCGGAGACTTCCCAATCAAAAGCAGAATGAGCGAGGAGATTTTCGGTTTCGCCATTCTGGGTGACATCGGAAAAGATCGCGTCTAAGTCTTTGTTGAGATCGTCGTGGAGGGTGGGACTCATACTCGTCCTTGGCGACCTCGAACTGACGTTTGGGGCAGAAAATTCCGGGGATTCCCCCGTGAATTCCGGTGTTGCGGTCAGGTTCTCATCTTCTTCAAAGGAAAATCCTTCGCCAAATAAGTTATCAAGGGAATCCAAATCGGTATCGGCAGTTGCCGACTCGTCTTCCTTCTGCGCTCCCAAGGTTAGAAATTCGCGATCGCTCCCCGAATCTGCGGCCAAATCGAGTTGGGGAGCGATCGGCTCGGTTGCTTCTAATGCTTCTAAGGCGGCATCTCCCCCAAATAAATCCTCTAATTCATGTTTGAGTTCGGGATCTGCCTCAACGGTACCGCCAATACTCTCCTCGCTGTCTTGGGAGTCAAATAGAGAGCCGAAGTCGGTTTCGGTCAGGGACAGTTCATCAGAACCATTGAAGCCATTGGAGTCACTCGCTTCGGTATCGATCGCTTCTTCTTGCCAATTTCCCTCGAAGGAGAGAGAATCGCCTTCAAACAAGTCTGCAAGGTCGTTCAATTCACTGGAGCTGGCTTCCGCGATCGCGTTTTCTGGCGTTAAGGGGACGACATTTTGAGCGAGGGCGAGGAGTTCGGGACTGGGAACGATCGCTGCTCGGTCTCCGGCCACCAAGCGCGCGACGGCTTCTTTAAGATCCCGCACGATCCATTGGACGGTCGTTTGATAGTCATTTTTGGGATAGGCGATCGCGATTTGGGCGACTTCGAGAAACCGCGTCCACTCTTGGCGGGGGGCAGATTGTTCCAGTTTGGCCAAGTGGCGGCAGAGGGTTTGAATGTGAGCGCGGCGATCGGGGGAATCCTCTTGTTTGTGCAGTTCGCCAATTTCGGCTAGGGCGTTGAGGACTTCCTCTTGCAGCGTTGTCGGGAGAGCGGAAATCTTATCGACATTGTCTCCCGCGCTCTGTGGGGGAGTGGTTGAGAGTGTTTCGAGGTGCTGGCCGATGCGATCGAAGAGGGGTTCGACTTTCCCCATGACCGTTTTGACAAATTCTTCGGGCAGACTTAAAGTCTCGTCCAGTTTGTCAACCAAGGTTTTTAATCCCTTGTAAACCTTGGAAATCAGAGAGGTTAGGGTGTCGTCAACGGTTAAGGGGGATGATTTGAGAAATTTAAAGTAATCTTCAAGGTGGTGAGCGGTCACGCGAATGCTTTCCAACTCCAACATTGCTGCGCCGCCTTTAATTGAATGAGCGCCGCGATAAATTTCTTGGATTTGTTCGGGATCGTCTACTGTGGCTTGGAAATTTTCTAGAGCCTGCGCGATAGCTTCAAGGTGTTCTTGGGCTTCCAAGATGAAGTATCCGGTAATTTTTTTGAGTTGTTCCGCGTCCATGAATCTCTTTTCCAAGAACCCGGTTCGGGTTCTCTCCCCCATAGCTTCAATTTAACGAATATTTCCGCCAATCGACATCCTCTCGCGGAAAATTTATGGTTGAGGTGGTGCGGCGCGGGCCATTCTGGGGCGATCCCGCGATCGCGATCGCACTTTTTTGTGTCCTAGATCGCTAAACGAGCCCATCGCGATCGCGAGAACATCTCTTTCGCATCACAGTATTTGGGTGTCCGCTTCATGGAGAATATATCTATGTAAAAATTCTATGAAGTTTATGCTCCGTATCTTTGAGTCTTCACCGCGTCTGATTCCGGGTGCTCTAGCCGATTTATTTGCCCAAGTGAGCCAATCGGGAAAAATTACCCTTGCCGATCGCTATGGTCTCATGGCGGCACTTTTAGATGATTCTTTGGGTGAAGAAGAAAAAGCTTCTATCGATCGCTTGCTAAGAGCCATGCGCACGGGGCGTATGAAGATCGTCAATGAGATTTCTCTCACTAGATATTAACGAACTTGTTAAAGAGAATCAAGTTAAAAAGAACTAAAAAAAGAGTGACCCGGAGTCAACGCCTATCACAAGCATCCCGTATTGCTGCTCCTTCCGGCCTGACAAGGTTTGGGCGTTGCGATCGCATCGATCCGGATCGGTTTCTAGTATAGCATCTTTTTCCCGCTTAAGAGTTGGTTTCTTCAGAAGATTCTGATTGTTCTTCTTGTTTGGCAAGCAGTTTTTCCTGTCGCTTCTTGCGATCGCTCTTGAGAACGTCGTCTAAGACTTGTTTGGCCTGTTCCATTTTTTCGAGATTGCTGCGATAGATTTCCAAATCTTTCTGCATTTTTTCAACGGGCAGGTGCAGACTGCTGCCAATTTCGGCGAGAATTTGTTCCAGGCGTTCCCCATCGCTAATGGCAGCGCGATCGGCCGCTTCGAGTAAGGCGTACAGGCCAATCGCAAAAAGACGACTGTATTTGAAGTTGGTCGCAAACGCGATCGCTTTTAAGGTTTCATAGAGTTTGGCGCTCCCTTCTAAAGACACTAAGGCTGTATTCCAAGATACCAACTGCTCCACCGATAAACGCTGTGCGAGGGCATTTAACGCCACGGCATCATCGCGATATTTTTGCGGATCGCTTTCAATGGCCAGACACAGCCCGTTAAAAATTGAGATTTTGTCCCGCTCTGGCGTATATCCGGACATAAAGCGATCGAAGGATGCAACAACGCCCAAGCCATAAATGGGATTGTACTGAAAATTTACATTGACTGACAGCAGGTGCATCTCCACCATTAATTCTTCAACAACACGCCGATAGATGGAGTTAATCGGACGAACGTAATGGCTATAAAAATTGCGTTTGGTATCTGAAAGCGTGCGAACGTTATCCACAAAGTCAACTCTAGACGAAACAGCTATTCCTATTTTCTCATAGAACTTCGGCAACCCGACCGTTGGGGATAGCAAAAATAAACCGCGAGGCAGGATTGATTCGGTGATTTGAGGGGGTTCATTCCTTCATGAGCTTCACTCAATTGGTTTAAGTCGTGATTAAGTCGCGATTAAGTCGTGACATTGCGAACCGTTTCTAAGGCCTCGTCTTCAGTCTCGAAAATCTCGAAAACCGAATCCATCATCGTGACTTCAAACACCAACTTGGCTTCGGGATGAACGTTGCAAATGCGAAAGCTCCCCTCAACTTTGTCCGCATCTCGCATTCCAGCGACTAACGATGTTAAACCCGAACTATCGATAAAATTAACCTGACTCAGATTAACGACAACATGGGGACTGAGTTTGGAGATACATTCTTGCAATTTCAAACGAAATTGCCAAGCGGTGGTAATGTCCAAGCGACCGCTTGGGGCTAGGACGATTACTTTTGTCCCATCTTTGATTGTGTTTTCTTTTTGTTCGATGTGAATCACTCGTCAATTCGCCTCAAAAACTCAAGCTGTGTGTCTTGGTTTGTGCTGGTAGCCCGCAAAGCAGTCTTGTTCAAGAAATGCTGAGGGATTATCCTGAAAGTTCTTCCAGCCAAGTTCTTCTGGAAAATTCTTCCCTAGCTTACCATCAAGACCGATGAAAGTACCGTCGCAAAAAACAATTTTTTGTGCATGGCTTGTTTTCCATCGATTTGGCAGGGAGGGATGAGGAATTTTCTCGAAACTCGCTTGAAGAATTCTCGATAGCCTTTTTGAGTGTATTTTAACACCCCAGTTCTGTCAAACCGATCCGCGATCGAGAGAATTTCTGCTATTTTACAGCTTGTGCCGCCCAATCTTGGGGCTTCAGGAAAGTTTCGTAGAGTTGAGCCTCCGGGGTGTTGGGGTCGGGGGTATAAGCATACTCCCAGCGCACCATTGGGGGGAGGGACATTAAAATTGATTCGGTACGCCCGTTGGTTTGCAGCCCGAAAATCGTGCCGCGATCGTAAACCAAGTTAAATTCGACATAGCGCCCCCGTCGGTAGAGTTGGAAATTGCGCTCGCGATCGCCCCATTTCATCTCTTGCCGTTTTTCAGCGATGGGAACGTAAGCGGGTAAGAATCCCCGGGCACAGTCGCCGACGAAGGCAAATAAGTCTTCCCAAGATCGTTTTGGCGGTGCTCCCACTTTGCGACTGTAAGCGGCGGCTTCTTTGTCGGCATGGGGACCGCGATAGAGTTCTCCCGTGCCATCTTGATAGTCGAAGAAAATGCCGCCAATGCCTCGGGGTTCTTGACGGTGCTTGAGATAAAAATATTCATCGCACCAAGCTTTAAACACGGGATAGTAGTCGGGATGATGGCGA
This sequence comes from Spirulina sp., assembly GCA_051439525.1. Classification (GTDB taxonomy): domain Bacteria; phylum Cyanobacteriota; class Cyanobacteriia; order Cyanobacteriales; family Spirulinaceae; genus CCY15215. The sequence goes on from JBFRWJ010000399.1 coordinate 14,311, forward strand.
TCGCAAATGTCCTTAAACGTCCGGTGCAAATGCGCCGCATCTTCAACAAACCCATAATAGGGGGTCATATCGATGCCTCCCCCAAACCACCACACGGGCCCGGCTTCAAAATAGCGATAGTTGAGGTGAATCGTGGGAATGTAGGGATTGCGCGGATGCAAGACCATCGACGTTCCCGTCGCGTAAAACCCGTGTCCTTCCGCTTCCGGACGTTGTTTGAGAATCGAGGGGGGTAATTGTTGTCCCCAAACTTCCGAAAAGTTGACTCCCCCTTGCTCGAAAATCCGACCGTCCCGCATGACCCGCGATCGTCCGCCTCCGCCTTCTTCTCGTTCCCAAGCATCTTCGCGAAATTTTTCTTGGCCATCTAACTTTTCTAAGCCTTGACAAATTTCTTCCTGTATGCGTTTCATGAATTCGCTGATGCGCGCTTGGGAATCGGCGGGAGGTTGAGCGGGCGTGACAGCAGGGGACGCAGAAGCAACGGTCATGATTTTTGCTCTCGTAGACATCGAGCTCTTTATTTTTCCATAGACCGCGATCGTTGCGATCGGGCAAGATACAATTTGCAATAACTCGGGTATTTGGAGTTGGGCATAAAGTTGGGAGCGCGGCAAGAGAGAATTGTCCCCAGCAGACTCCAAATCGGCTTTAATTTGCCTAAAATAACGTGAATTCGGGATAAGCTAGAACCCTGAAATGCCAAAATAATAAACCTTAGAACCAACCAACCCATCTAAAAAATACACTTAACTTACTGAGAAGCCGAAGGGTACGGGGGGGGTTTGGGGGCGTCGTAACCGCTCCCAATAGGGGGTCTGGGGGGCTAGCCCCCCAGTAAACTTACGATTTGGAGGGGATATTGATGACAACTCTAACCTCATGTCTTTTCAAACCGTATTTGCTTAACCCGAACTGACGTTAAAATAGACTCTTGCCCAGATATAAGCCCTATCGTCACTGTGGGAGGATTGATTTGATTCTGAGTTTATCGTTCAAACTCGTAATCCGACGGGGAAAACTGTTTTGCAAGTTTTCCCTCAATCAGCGCTATCGCGTTCTATGTCGCGCTTCAGTCGATGTCCTGTGGCAAAAACTCGTCAATCTTGCCGATGTTTCTTGGCATCCCTTCATCGATCGCACCAATGCCCCCAAGGGTTTAGTGGCCAAACCCGGACTCATTTATCAAGCCGTGACCCGTCTGACCCCCATTCCCGTGCGAGTTTTCGTCGAGCGAGTTTCCCCGGGGGAACTCCTCAGCGTCAGATTTTTAGCGTTGCCGGGAATTGAAAATCGCGTCACCTATCAATTTGAATCGACGGTTTGCGGCACCTATATTTCCTATTCCGTCACCATGCGGGGATGGTTGTCTCCTCTACTGTGGTGGTGGATTCGTCCTTACGTCGATCGCGTCGCGTCGAGTTTGGCTCGGGCAGCAGAAAGAGCGATCGCTTGATAAAATTTATGAAGTCGAGATCTCTCGCTGGCCCCATTACATTTTTCGATTCATGCTCGATACCCAATCGATTTTAGAGGTTTTACGCCCGGTGCAAGACCCCGAACTCCAAAAAAGTTTGGTGGAACTCAATATGATCCGTAACGTCAAAGTCGATCCGGGGGGCACGGTCAGTTTTACATTGGTTTTAACGACCCCCGCCTGTCCGTTGCGAGAGTTCATCGTTGAAGATTGTCAAAAAGCCGTGCAAACATTACCCGGAGTGGAAAAGGTTGAAGTTGAGGTCACCGCAGAAACACCCCAACAAAAAGCCCTACCGGATCGTCAGGGAGTCAAAGGCATTAAAAATATTATTGCGATCTCTAGCGGTAAAGGAGGCGTGGGCAAAAGCACGATCGCGGTCAATATCGCCGTCGCCTTAGCTAAAACGGGCGCAAAAACGGGATTGTTAGACGCGGATATCTACGGACCGAATGCGCCGACCATGTTGGGATTAACAACCGTAAAAGTCGCGGTACAAAACAACGAGAAAGGACAGGAAATCTTAGAACCTGCCTTTAATTACGGCATTAAACTGGTGTCCATGGGCTTTTTAATCGATCCCGATCAACCCGTCATTTGGCGCGGGCCGATGTTAAATGGAATTATTCGCCAATTTCTCTACCAAGTCAATTGGGGAGAATTAGATTATTTAATCGTGGATATGCCCCCAGGCACTGGAGACGCGCAATTAACCCTCGCTCAAGCGGTTCCCATGTCCGGTGCGGTTATCGTCACCACCCCCCAAACCGTTTCCCTCATAGATGCCCGTCGGGGATTGAAAATGTTCGAGCAATTGGGAGTCAACGTCTTGGGTATTGTCGAAAATATGAGTTATTTTATCCCCCCCGATCTCCCCGATCGCAGTTACGATCTATTTGGCTCTGGCGGTGGCGAAAAAACATCCCGAGAATTAAACGTTCCCCTTTTGGGCTGCATCCCCTTAGAAATTTCCTTGCGCGAAGGCGGCGATCGCGGCATTCCCATCGTCATGGGATCCCCGGACTCCGCCTCTGCGAAAGCCTTAACCAAACTGACCGGAGAAATTGCCGCAAAAGTTTCCGTAGCCGCCCTAACCTAGTTTGAAAAAGGATGAAGGATGAAGGATGAAGGATGAAAATTAACTCCCTACTCCCTACTCCCTACTCCCTACTCCCTACTTCCTACTTCCTATGCTCCAACGCTCTTACAATGATAAACCTCCCCAATGGAGAACGTGGCTGGCTGGCTGGCAACAGTTAGATTTTGCGCTCTTGTTCCTCGTTGTTTGTCTGACTGCCTTTGGCGGTTTAATGATCCAGAGTACAGAACTCAGACAAGAAACGGTACGCTGGTTTTGGCTGTATCACTGGCTTTTAGGCGCGATCGGGTTCATTGTTGCCTTATTTATCGCCCGTTTGCGCTATGAGTTTCTCATCCAATGGCATTGGATTATTTACGGGTTAACCAATTGTTCCTTACTCGCCATTAAGTTTTTTGGCGTAGAAATTAATGGTTCGACCCGTTGGTTAAGTATTATGGGGATTCAATTCCAACCCTCAGAATTTGCCAAATTGGGTTTAATTATAACCATGGCGGCATTGTTGCACGCTCGTCCGGCTACGAGCATTCCTGCCATTGTCCGCACCCTCGCCATTACTCTCGTCCCTTGGGCTTTAGTGTTTGCCCAACCCGATCTGGGAACATCTCTCGTTTTTGGTGCCATTACCCTCGGAATGCTGTATTGGGCGAATGCCAATCCGGGATGGTTGATTTTGATGGTTTCTTTTATCCCTTCTGCGATTTTATTCAATTTTTCTCGTCCCGTTTGGTACAGTTGGCTGGGGGCAATGGGTCTGATTGCTTGGTTTACCCTCCCGTGGCGCAGGATCGGTGCAGCGATGGCGGTTGCGGGCAATGCGATCGCGGGGGGGGCAAGCGGTTATCTCTGGAATGAATTTCTCAAAGATTATCAAAAGGATCGCTTGATTCTCTTCCTCCAACCGGAAAAAGATCCCCTCGGCGGGGGTTATCATTTGATTCAATCCCGCATTGCGATCGGGGCCGGAGAAATGTGGGGGAAAGGGTTACAACACGGGACGCAAACCCAGTTGAATTTTATTCCGGAACAACATACGGATTTTATTTTTTCGGCAGTGGGAGAAGAGTTGGGATTTGTGGGCTGTATCGGTCTGTTAATTGTGTTTTGGTTGATTTGCCTGCGTTTGATCGTGATCGCGCAAAATGCCAACGATAATTTTGGCTCTTTGCTAGCTGTTGGCGTGTTATCCATGATTATTTTCCAAGTTTTTGTTAACATCAGCATGACTATCGGCCTCGCTCCCATTACCGGGATTCCCCTACCGTGGATGAGTTACGGGCGATCGGCACTGCTAACGAATTTTCTCGCGATCGGTTTGGTGGAATCGGTGGCAAACAATCGCACGCGATTGCATTTTAAACGCGGAGAATGGTGAACAGTTATCAGTTATCAGTTATCAGTTATCAGTTGGGGAAGATTTTTGGCCTCGATTTCTGTTAATCTGAACATTGAGTTTCTTTAATTGAAAAAGGAAAAGATTATGATTTTGCCCGGTGCAACGGTTCGCGTCATTAATCCCGATGATACCTATTATCGTTTTGAAGGATTGGTTCAGCGTATCAGCGATGGAAAAGTTGCCGTCCTCTTTGAAGGTGGGAATTGGGATAAATTGGTCACATTTCAGTTATCGGAACTCGAAACCGTCGATCTCAAAAAACGGTAATGTTTAGCGATCGCTTCCCCTTCTTCCCCTTCTCCTCCACCATCTAATCCATGCGCCTTCCTTTACCCCAATTTAGTAGTAGCGATCGCCACCCCGATCGCATTGCTGAAGTGATTGAAACGACCACGGTGGAAATTCTGGCACAATGTTTGGAGCCGGAAGATTTGAGTTTTCCCATCATGCCTCCTTTTGGCAGTTGGGTAAAGTCGCAAGATGAGGAGTCGGGGAATAAAGTTCTCGGAGTAGTGACTTACGTGAAGACTTCTCCGATTGATTCCGTGCATCGCGCCCGGGCTTTAGGGTTGTCATTGGAGGAGTTAAGAGAGCAGCAACCGCAAATCTTTGCCATGTTGAAAACCGAGTTTCGCGTGGCATTATTAGGGTTTGAAACCCCTGCTCGGGGCGATAATGGCAGCAGTCGGGGCAGAATTTTTCAATATTTACCTCCCCGTCCTCCCCAAATTCATCAAGCGGTTTATCGCTGTTCTCCAGAAGAGGTGGTCATTTTTAGCGAAGAATTGGGATTTTTGCGATCGCTTTTGCAAGTGAAAAATGTTCCCGTTGAGGCTTTGGTTTCAGCTTCCCTACGGGAAATTTATCGTTTGAGACAAGGCGATCGGCCTTGGTTGGTGAGAGCTGGACGAGAGTTAAGTTTACTCTTGAAGGATGATTACGATAGTCTGCGTTATATATTGAGTCAAATTCACTGGTAGTTGTTGGCTCATGACTCCATTTTGCGGATACCGGGGGGTATCATTTTTAACTTCCGATTCTAAGAGGGTTCAAATTCAAGTTTGGTCTGGGTTTGACCCCTTTTTTGCGTGTTAGGGGGTATCCGCAAACGCTGAATGCTTTATCGGGTCTGGGTTTTCGGGATTTTTTTTTCATGCCTCTTGCGAAGGCGACGGCTGAAATGCTATAGTTAGTCTCGGTATCCGCAACTGAACCTTGAAAACTAAATACCATAAGGGTTTCACAACTAGGTCGTTTCAATTACAATTAATCCCTATGATGGATTGAAACTTGGATGAGAGGGGATCGCGATCCGTGAGCCGGACTTTCGTTTCAATTACAATTAATCCCTATGAGGGATTGAAACTTTAAGAAATAAACAAAAAAAATAGCTCAACCCGTTTCAATTACAATTAATCCCTATGAGGGATTGAAACGGAAATTTAATTACGTTCTTCGCTGGCTTAATATGTTTCAATTACAATTAATCCCTATGAGGGATTGAAACCAAGAGAAACGGACACAAGTTCTGGGGCGTTTTTCTCGAGTTTCAATTACAATTAATCCCTATGAGGGATTGAAACCCTGAAAAAGCAATCGGATCGTCTGCAAAAAAACGTTTCAATTACAATTAATCCCTATGAGGGATTGAAACCTCAGTTGCCCGATATTGATAGCTCGGGCAGCATTGTTTCAATTACAATTAATCCCTATGAGGGATTGAAACAAACATTGCAT
>JBFRWJ010000400.1:0-7281 GCA_051439525.1 Spirulina sp.
GTGCTGGGGGCGGAACTATTTCCGCCCTTTAAAAGCGCCGTCTCTCGCGTCAATCGAAGATTTGAGAGCGAGGAACGGCGAATCGAATTCGCCAACAGTGCGATTGGATATGCTGAGGAAACCTCAGCATCCCTCGACCGCAATTCAGCATCCCTCGCGCTCATGTCCAACCAACCTGTAGAGGAAACCGTTCGGCTGAGCGCTCACGACGAAGCCTCGGAATGCCTCGCGCTCATGTCCAATCGCTCTGTTGAAGCGGAAACTTCTCGCCAGTTCTGTTAAATATTGTTAACCGGGTTGAAAAGCGAAAGCACGATCGCCCCAATTGTTGGCTGCATTGCGATTGCGTCTGCTATTTTGAGGTCGTGCCAAACGCGCCTCTTTTGGCGTTTCATGGGAAGATTTTTCACGCTGGCGAGATGCGGCCTGTTTCAGTTCTCGTTCGACAATGAAAACATTGGCATAAAGATTGGCAATAATTTGCCGTCCTGCTTGGGTCACTTCCAAATACGTCAGACCGGTTTCAATGTAAGGATAAACGATATTCCAGAAAAATCCGGGAAAACCTGCCCGCAGATCCCCGGAATGAGCATATCCGAGTTCTCGGTTCGTGCCGTTTTCTTCAAATTCCCGGAATAAAGCGGGAAGTTTTTGCAAGTATCGCGGATCGGCCAGTTGACCGATGAGATCGGCAGCCCTCACTAAACCCGGATAATCCACGGTATCTTTATATTCTTCTCCTTTGGGAACGGGAAAGCGAGTTAATTCGATATTGCGTTGCAGAATGCCAATATCAATTAACTTATGATAGCCAAATCGTTCGCTGACGAACTGCTTGCCGCGATCGACATGGTAGGGCGTAAGACTTGCGTCTGTCGAACCGGGAGGGAGTTCGATTGTTTCTCCTTCTTTGTTGACAATATAAGTTCGATCTTCTCGGCGATCTTGCTTGCAAATCCCTTTAATATAGCCGATATCGTGGTATAAAAGAGACAAAATGCAGTGCAACCAATCCTCGGGCGTGACTCCTCCATCGCGAATTTGTTTCCCTCGCAGAATCTCCTGACCGGTCAGGGAGACCAGCACGGTATGTTCGACATCATGATAAGCCGCATCGCTACGGTTAATATTTTCTAATGCCATCGTCGTCGCCCAAGCAATAATTTCCGGATAATCCGGTTTTAAACTGCCGTAAGTGCTGTAATATCCGGCTTTTAGGTGCTTAATGCAAGTGTCGATGGTGACTTCAATGAGACTGAACATAGCTTCCCCCGATAAATAAATGCCGATCGGAAAAAAATTAGAGAATTTCAGGAATGGGTTAGCGGTTAGCTGTTTCCTTATTTATAGTTTCCGCAAAAATACGAGGACTGAGAACCAGAAAAACTCATGACTTTTGAGTCAGCATTCTCCTATTTTTCTCTCGTGAAAACCCCCAGCAAATCCTCTCGAGAGAAAACCTCATAAAATTTCGGGAAACCTCAGAAAACCTCATAAAAATTAACCACTTTCCTCGAGTTACCCTTAAAATAGAGAACAGAGAAAAAATAGGAATTGTTCCCGGTTCGTGCTGTTTCCTCGTTCAATGGTAGTTCAATTTAACAGCAGTCGCGATCGCGATCCGGATGTTAAGATGAGAATTTACGATCCCCCCAGATCCTAATCTAGGGTAACTCTCCCGAGGGCGATCGAGCGGATCTCGATCGGGTTGTGCTTAACCCGCGATCGCGATCGTTCGTCAATTGCTGCCGCCAAATCATCAGCTAATCTTCACAATTGTACGATGGACGTAAAAGAAGCGTTAGAACTAGCCGATCGCTTAGCTTACGCGAAGACGGGGAAGCATCTCAACGATTTGGAACGCGAGGTGTTTACCGGGTCTTGGCAAGGACAGACTTATGAGAAAATTTACCCCCTCAACCCCCAGTACGTTGAAAAGTACGTGGGTTATAAGCTGTGGCGTAAGTTATCCCAAGCTTTAGGTGAAAAAGTCACCAAAAAAACCGTCAAAGGTGCCCTCGAACGCTTGGCGCGATCGCAGCCCTTGCAACCCACTTATCGAGTGGCCATTGCTCATCGCGATCGCGAACCGGATCTACAGTTGGCTTTAACCCTTGCCCATGCTCTAACTTTAAAAAGTCATCGCGTTTTTCGGGCAACCGACGGGTTGGGGGTGTACCCCCTCGCTCAGATTGAGACAGAACTCGCTCGATGCGACTATTTTATTTTACTCTTATCTGCGGAAACGGCTGTGAGCGAGATCGCCATCGAGCAGTTACGTCAAGTCAAAGAATTTCGCTCTTCCGGTCAAGCCCCGATTATTCTCCCCATTCGCGTCCGGTTACCCGCGAATTTCCCTTTCAATCACGCGCTGCGCAGCTATTTGCAGGGGATTCAACTGCGAGAATGGCAGCATGAAGGGGATACGGACGAAATCTCCCGAGAAGTGCTGCAAGTGCTCGATACTCAAGGAACTTGGCAAAACAATGGGGAGGAGTCAACCCCCGATCTCCCCGCGACCCATCAATCGGATATCCCGACTCCCGTGGCAGAACCCGAGTTACCCAAGGGTCAAGTGAGACTGGCCTCGGCATTTTACATCGAACGGGAGCCGGATGAAAGTAAATGTTTTCGAGCGATCGCGCAACCGGGGGCGTTAATTCGGCTCAAGGCTCCCCGGCAAATGGGGAAAACCTCCCTCATGGCACGGATTCTCTATCATGCGAGGGAGCAAGGCTATTGTACGGTGCCCCTCAGTTTTCAGCACGCGGATAAAACCGTTTTTCATAACTTGAATGAGTTGTTGCGCTGGTTTTGTTTAAAAATTTCTCGTAAGTTACGCTTGCCCTATAAAATTGACGATTATTGGACGGATACTTACGGCAGCAAGGATAATTGTACGGCGTTTTTTGAAGATTGTTTGCTGATGGAATCCGATACGCCTTTAGTCTTGGGTTTGGATGAAGTGGATCGGATTTTTGATTATCCCTCTATTGCCGATGATTTCTTTGGTTTATTGCGAGCGTGGTATGAAGAAGCAGGGTATGGGGGAGGCGACAGCGATCTCTGGGAAAAATTGCGTTTGGTGGTGGTTCATTCCACCGAGGTTTATATTCCTATGGATATCAATCAATCCCCATTTAATGTTGGTTTGCCCATTGAATTATCCGAATTTACCGCCGAACAAGTGGAAGATTTGGCACGCCGTCACGGGTTGATCTGGACGCGATCGCAAGTCGGCCAACTGATGGAAATTGTTGGCGGTCATCCTTATTTAGTCCGGCTGGCATTATATCATATTGCTCAAGGACAATTGGCCTTGAAGGAGTTAGTAGAACTGGCGCCAACAGAGGCGGGAATTTATGGCGATCACCTGCGGCGACATCTGTGGAATTTGCAGCAGCATCGGGAGTTAGCGGCAGCTTTTAAAAAGGTGGTTCTCAGCCAAGAAGCGGTGGAGTTAGAGTCGGTTTTGGCGTTTAAATTACACAGTATGGGGTTAGTGGATCTGCAAGGCAATGAAGTGTCGCCGCGCTTCAATTTGTATCGGAATTATTTCCGCGATCGCATGGACACTATTTTGTAATTTTCTCTGTTCTCATGATATTTGGAGTTGAGACGAAGGGAACATTAATAAAAACTTCCTGTTTTGCGGTAATGAACGGCAGTTTTGCCTTTCTCATCCAAGACTTTCCCCGTATCGGTAATCGAATAGACGACCCAATGATCGCCGCATTCCATGCGATCGGTCACGTGACATTCTAAATAAGCTAAAGCATCTTTGAGAATGAAACCGCCGTTACTGGCATCCTCTGTTTCAATGCCTTGAAAACGATCTTCCCCCGGGGCATAATTCTTCATAAACCGTTTTTGAATGGCCTTGCCTTCGGGTAAAATGTTGAGGACAAAGCGATCGCCGACCTGCATGAGATCCTCAATTGCCCGTTCTTTGGCGACGGCCACGGTTAATCCGGGTGGATTAAAAGAGGCTTGAGAGACCCAAGAAGCGAGCATGGCACTGGACAGTTCTCCTTTTTGTGCTGTAACGACGCAGAGGGAACCCACGATTCGTCCTACGGCCTGTTCGGTGCGGGCAGATTCCGAGTCGGACGCGGAGGCCTTCGCTTTGCGTTTTTTCTCCTGTCGCTTCAAGAGTTGCGCAAAATCCGTCCCCGCTTCCTCGCAATATTTGAGAATGGTATCGGTGGGCTTAAATTTAACCCGGATCGGCTCAAATCCGAAGCGATAACCCGCATCGCGGAACTTTCCTTCCAGAATATCGATCGCTTCCCCACTCCAGCCAAAAGAGCCAAAAACCCCGGCCAGTTGGTTTTTATCGGCGGTGGAGAGAACGATGCCGAGGGCGGTTTGAATTTGAGTGGGGGCGTGACCGCCGAGGGTGGGGGATCCCATGATAAACCCGGCAGATTTTTCCACGGCGGCCTTGATTTCCTCGGGTGCGGCGACTTCGCAGTTGAGGGAGGTAACGGCGACTCCGGCCTTGGTGATGCCGCGAGCGATCGCTTGGGCGATGGTTGCCGTGTTCCCGTAGGCCGATGCGTAGATGAGGGCGACGGTGTTGGCTTTTTTTTTCTGTTGCTCCACCCACTCTTGGTAGAGATTGGTCAGTTCGGTAAAGCCGTATTTGACGAGGGGACCGTGACCGGGGGCGTAAAGTTGCAAGGGATATTCGGCAAATCGTTTGAGGGCGGTGGCGACTTGGGTGGCGTGAGGGGCCATCAAACAGTCAAAATAATAGCGTCGATCGTCTGCATAGACCGCCCACCCTTCATCAAAGATTTGGTCGCTGCAAACGTGCGCCCCGAACAGTTTATCGGTATAGAGAATTTGGGTTTTGGGATCGTAGGTACAGAGGCGATCGGGCCATCTCGGACTGGGAGCGAGGATAAATTGCAGGTGATGGCCTTGTCCGAGATCGAGTTTTTCTTCTCCTTTAACCGTGAGAATATTAAGTTCTCGGTTTTCAATGAGTTTGGCAAGCGCGATCGCACCCGGATTGGAACAAACGAGAGTTACTCGCGGGATAATATCCAATAAAAGCGTTAAGGTTTTCGCACGATTGGCGTTAATATGACCCAAGATAATGTAATCGATTTTTTGTGGATCGATACGGTCTTGAAGTGCTTTTAAAAAGATATCGCTAAAGGATTCTCCGGGGGGATCGAAAAGGGCAATTTTATCGCCTTCAATGAGGTAGGAATTTGCGGTCGTGCCTTTTTGCCGAGCATATTCGATTTCAAATTTGAGTCTGTCCCAAGTGCGCGATCGCAGAACTCTTGTTTCTGCACCAATAGGATATACTTGAACGTCGCGAGGTTTTTCTGACATGGTTATTTGTTATTGGTTATTTGTTATTGGTTATTTGTTGTTGGTTGTTGGAGACGATTACCCATTACCCATTACCCATTACCCATTACCCATTACCCATTACCCATTACCCATTAATAATAATTGCCCACTTTGCGATGGTGAACGGCAGTTAAGGACTCGGGTTTGGAGACGCGACCTTCATCGACGCGGCTGAAAACAATCCAATGATCGCTGACTTCCATGCGGCTCATGACTTCACATTCGAGGTAAGCTAAAGCATCAACTAAAATGGGAGAACCGTTTTTCGCATCTTGGACGTTTACGCCTTCAAATCGATCTTGACCGGGTTTAAACCGCTTGAGAAAGTGTTTCATCAAATGTTGATAATTGCCTTCTTCAAGAATATTTAAAATAAAGCGATCGCCGACCTGCATCAAAGACTCAATTGCCCGATCTTTGGCAACAGCAATCGTAAATCCTAATGGTTCAAAACTGGCTTGAGTCACCCAAGAAGCCAACATTGCCCCTTTAATTTCGCCCTTTTTCGCGGTAATAATATAGAGTCCGCCGCTAATGCGACCGATCGCTTTATCGAGGTCACTATCAAGAGATTTTCGCTTTTTAATGGACTTTTCTTTGCTTAAAAACTGTCCCATATCCGTCCCCGCTTCTTCGCAGAGTTGATAGGTGGCTTCCGTTGGGGTATCTTTAATCCGAATGCTGGGAAAGACTTTGGTTAATCCCAATTCCCGAAACTTGGTTAAAATTGGGTCGATGGGTTCGTCATCCTCTCCGTAGGATTCAAAAAATCCCATGACTTGCTTATCGCTGGCAGAAGCCAAAATCGTACTGAGAGTAGTTGCCGATTCTTTCGCCTTCTCTCCGGAAGCAGGAGGCATAGCGATCGCTAACCCCGCACAATGTTCTACCAATTCTCGCACGTCTTGGGGATCTGCTCCGATCGCGTCCATCATTTCTACGGTAATTCCGGTTTTGGTAATTCCTCGGGCGATAGACTGGGAGAGGCGATCGCTATCTCCATATCCGGAAACATAAAAGACGGCAACAGTTTTGTCCCCTTTGGTTTGTGCTTTACTCCAATCTCGATAGCGTCCGATTAATTCAGTGACATTATGTTTGAGCAAAGGCCCGTGACCGTTGGCGACTAGGGTCACATCCCCTAATTTTTCCATGCGTTTGAGGGCGGACAAAACAGAACGGGCATTTGGTGCCATCAAACATTCGTAGTAGAAGTGATAGTCGGGTTCGATGAGCTTTAAATTAGAATCAAAGAGATCGTCGGAACAGTAGTGCATTCCGAAAACATCGCAAGTATATAATGTTTGCGTTCCCCAATCGTAGGTTAAAATGGTATCGGGCCAGTGTAAATTGGGCGCATTGACAAATTCTAAAACGTGACCCTGACCGAGATCGATTTTATCGCCATTTTTAACGACTTGGCGAGCAAATTTCTCGTGTACGAACCCTTCGAGGAATTGAATGGCAACTTTTGCCCCAACAACGACGACTTGCGGGTTTAATTTGAGAAAGTCCTTCACTAAACCGCTATGGTCCGGCTCCGTGTGGCTGATAATAAGATAGTCGATTTGTTTGGGATCGATTAACCCCGTCAGGGTATCGAGATAGAGTTGGCGAAATTTTTCGTGGGAGGTATCGACGAGAGCAATTTTTTCCCCTCGAATCAGGTGAGAATTATAGGTTGTGCCGTTTTGCAGTCCGAATTCAATATCAAAGCGATCGCGATCCCAGTCTAAGGAACGAATCGTGGTAGTATCTCGGGCAATATCTGCCGTTTGAATGGTCAAGCGCTTTTCGGTTCTCTCCAGAGTTGCTACCATCAGCCGCCTCCCGTTATATTTTTAGCTTTTCTTTACATTTGTATTTTGCCACATCCCCGTCACTCCTTTGTTAAAAATTTCCAATTCCTTG
>JBFRWJ010000401.1:0-9733 GCA_051439525.1 Spirulina sp.
GGAACTACGAGATGCACCCGATCTGGAAATTTTTAATGCAGCACGGAATCATGGTACGGGAACAATAATTATTACAAAAGATCGAGATTTTGTCGATTTGGTCATTCGTTTGGGAAGTCTTCCCCAAATTCTTTGGTTGACTTGCGGCAATATTAGCAATCGAGATTTAAAGCGTATTTTTAGTAGTGGTTTTGCAGAGGCTTTGGTTTTATTAGAACAAGGCGAACCTATTGTAGAAATTGGAGAAGCATAATGTTTTGCGATCGCGTTTGCTGGCAAAGATATCTTACAATTAAGGAGTAGAATTCGCTGGGAAGGAGCGATATCGGGGAAAGAGTAGATGGACAAGCTGCGATCGCATTTAAGGAATAAAAATCCGACTGACTCCCCTTAAATTATCGAGATCGAGAAGAATTTCTATCAAGCGATCGCTACAACGATCTCGATAAACGCGATCGCCGATGCGATCGAGGTTTCCCAAGGTAACGACAGGTAAAGAATTGGGTTGAATGTCTTCACGAATTACCTGCTCTAATGAATCTTCTCCTTTCATACTTCGATTTGCCGTTAACAAAATCATATTATTCTCTTGGGCAAATTTCCAGACAATGCGATCGCTGCTATCAATCGCTAATTGGACTTCAGAGAACATCACAAAACGGATGGAAAGCAATTCGAGCCAACCCCCAGCTTGAATGCTACTAAACAGTAACATGGCTTGACCTTCAATATTGTGGTCAATAAGAAAAAGCATTAACTTAACTTTGCTTGTTGTTGTTTTCTTTCCTGTAGCTTCTCCCAAACCACTTTATATTCGGGTTTAGAGGGTAACTGTGCTACTCGTGCTAAATGTTCTCGGTTTTGTTTTTCCCAATATTTACGAATTTCCTCTGCTTGCTGCAATACTATTTGATATTCTGCTTCAACTGCCTTGCGATGCGTTTCAATGTATAGCATTGCTGCTGTAAATTGTTCGTCTGTTACGTGAAAGAGATTGCGAATTGACTCGCGAGAATAATTGGCATGAATATAATCTAAAATTTGATATAACGTGATTCTCGTACCCGCAATGGTTAATCCTCGCTCTGTCCGAACAATTCCAATTTTTGGGTTTTCTACTACACTCATGTTAATAAAATTTATCCTTACTTTTTTTATAGTGTAACACTTTTTGAGCTATGAGCATTGCATTAATCTGGGTAAAAATGCGATCGCGTTTGCCCAATGTTGTACAATTAAGGAGTAGAATTCATTGGGAAGGAGCGATCGCCATGAATGGAAACACTCAAAATATAGAGAAAGGTACGGAAGTTTTACAAGAACACGATCGCTGGCTTGCGGAACACTTCGACGAGCTGATCGATCGATATCCCGGTAAAATTGTTGCAGTAATGAATGGTGAAATTGTTGCGATAGGAGATTCTTATAAAGAAGTTTACTCTCCCTTTCAAAACCAAAATTTAGCTTGGATGCCTTTAGCGATTCGCGTTCCTCATCCCGACGATCTTCAAGAATTTCTGCTTTGATTATGAGATCGGTTCAATTTCTTTGTCGAGTTGGTTTTTCCGAGCAGTTGAAAGTCAATACCAACATTTTGGGAAAAGCGGATATCTTTGATCGATTTAAAATCTGTTTTTTTCAATCCCAAAATTTCCTGACTTTTGAGCAAGTGATTTGACCCAAGAGTTAATCTAATAGATCTGGAGCGCAGCAGAATCTGCTATGATGCGATCGCGCTTGTTTCCGACACCTAAAGAAATCGCGATCGCTATTCTTCTGTAAAAATAGAATAGCGATCGCTTTGAGCGAACGTAATTTGATAGCAATTATCTCAATAACTTGCCGCCACCCCACCGATCTCCTAAAATATTCGGTTGTACGAGAATATGACCGGCGAGGGCATAAAGATCGTCTTCAGTTAAATTCCTCATCTCTGGGAAAATATCAGCACTTTGGATTGATGGATGCAGTTCGGAAATTTCGATTTCTCCATCGTAGGTTGTGGGATTTTTCAGATAATCGACTAACCCTTCAATGTTATTTCGAGGAGGAGTTGCTAAAGCGAGAGTTTCTAAACCTAAACCAACATTCGGGTTAGTTTTCGTCATTCCTCCTTGGTGGCATTCACTACAGCTATTGATAAATAGTTGTTTGCCTTTTTTCATTTCTTTGAGAGTGAGGACGACAGTCTCTCCTCTCTCATTGAGGGGAACTGTGCGAGTTGCTTCATCCAGTTCGATCGCCAAGGCGCGATTGGCAAATAATAGGTTAAATGCGAAGAACGCAATCGCAACGATTAGCCAAATAGATCTTTTAATCATAAAACTCCTTAAACTTGAAGGTATTCATTCCAATATAATTCCCTCGATCGATGATGTTGATGCAGAAAAATATTTCTTCACGTTTGCGTTCTAACTTGTAAAGATGCGCGCTTCACCTTACGTTGAGCGAACTCATTTTTCAAACTATCCACCTGTGCCGCCACCAACGGATCCGGATCGTCCTTTAAAACGGGAAGTAACTCGTAACACGTTCTCGGACTGGCAACCTTCAAATAGGTTAAAACCGCCTCTCTCACAAAACTACTCGGATGGCGCAACCCCACCAAAGCCGCCTCTCGCGTTACCCCCCAACGCCGATCGCGGGCCAAATGGAAACAACAAGCAAGCGTCCAATCCGAGAGAAAATGCCGCAGCTCCAGAAGGCGACGCAAGCGATCGCTCGGGCTCATGGGTTCGTAAGGGGTTATCTCCTCCATATCCGCCAGGCGATCGGCCGTGGGACGCTTTTCCAACACCCGCAGGAGGATTTGTTTTTGGGGCAAATCTACCGTATTATCGAGAATCTCCAATCCTAGCGCGATACTGACCTCCGAATCGGAATCCAAATTCAAAATTGCGGCTTGAATGGAACTAAAAGGATAGAGCAGCTTCATAATCAAGAAACAGCGATCGGTAATATCCGACTGCATCCCCACCAGCGCCGATCGCAATAAATCCGCCTCGAGTCCGGACACCGTATCAGCAGGCAAATCCATCTCGGCGGCAAACATTTGTCCCAACAGCAGTAATTCTTGCTGGATCAACTCTTCTACCCCCGATCGCCCCAATCGATCCAAGACCGTCTCAATGCCGCGATCGCCGGGGATTTTCAAGATCGTTCGCAACAAATTGCGCCGACTCGTCCCCCAACTGGTTAAAAGTTGCTGCACCAAGGTTTTGAGCGCCAGATCGCTGCCAATTTCCGACATGGCATTCCAAGCCTGAAGGCGAATATAATCGGGTTTGCGGACATCTTCCGCTAAAATCGTCAGCATGGGGAGGGCTTCGTCTCCCAAGGCAATCAAAGATTGTTTCGCCGCCTCGCGGGTGGAACGGTAATACAACCCCTTCAACAAAGAAGGATAATAATCTTCCAAACGTTTCTTAGCGATCGCTTCCAATAACGTACAGCGCACCCGTGCCGAGTCATCCTGTAATAATTGGGGCAGGTAAGATTGCGTTAAATTATCATCGCGATCGGTCGCCTGTAACGCTTGTACCCCAATAATTCGCTCCCGTTCCCGTTCCGAAGTCAGCATCTTTTCCAACGTCGCGATCGCGGCTTGACGATCCTCCTCAGATCCCCGACTCAAAATCAACCCCGTCGCCGTTCCCCGTACCATCGGATCCACCCGTTGATTTAAGTAAGGTTTCAGGGTATGGGTGTCTAATTGGGGCTGAGAGAGCCAAACATAACGCAGGGATAGTGCCAGCACCTCCAACTCCGGACGGGTTTGAATCAAACGCTGAACATCCTTTAAATAGGTCGTCTTGGGATATTCGATCATCGTCTCCATACATTGGCGCTGCAAGTCTGGAGAAAGTTTCGCCAAGCGCGGTGCGAGAATTTCCCCCGCATTGGGCAAATCGATCCGCTCTAATAATTGAATGCACGATCGCTTGTCCTCATCGGTAGTTTTCCCATCTAAAGACTCGATAATCGCGCGTTTAAAGGCTTTCAAGTCAACGCTGCCAAAGCCCAACCGCCCCTGTTCCGCCGACTGTACCAGTAGGGTAATATAACTTTGCCGCAACAGTAGCGCGCTGAACGCCCAAATCACGGAAAACACCACGATCGCCCCGACAAATACCCCCCCTTGAGCCTGTCGGGCGATTTCGGGTTCTAACTCCCCTAAAAATTGTCCGAGAACCCAAACAATCGCAATAATTCCCAGTCCCGTCAGTCCCGTGGTGAGGGGCTCGGCAATTCCTTGCACTTGGGTTTGAATCGAACTGCGAATTTCTGTCGGGAGGGGTTGAAAGAGGAAAGGTTCGATCCCGGCAATCAGGGTATAGCGCAACAGTTCATCGAAGAACCGGATCACGATAGTGCCAAAAAAGAGAATCTGGGCGCTATTAAGATTTAAACCCCCAATATTGGTAATATCGAAAAGAATCGTACAGAACCCCAAAACCGAAAGGGAAACGGGCAAAAACATCGCCGCCACAAATACCCCCAACCGTTCCACCGCCCGACTGGACACAAACCATTGAGTCGCCAGTTCGCAAATGCCCAAAATCCCGGAATACAATCCCAAAAATCCGGCGATATCCTCCGTATTGGGATAGACCCGTTCGAGTTCTCCCAGATATTGGAATTCCACGAGGAGATAGAGCAGTTCCCCGAGGATAAAGAAGGCAAACAGAGGGATAATATAACGGCGCAGGGTGCCGCTCATGCGTTTGGAAGTATAGGCAGATTCCAACTCATCCAATTCCCGCACGGGTGTATCGGGAAAAGCTTGCTTGTAGCGGTTGGCGAGATAGAGGAGAGTAAATCCCCCGAAGAGGAGACCGAGAGAGGCAAGAATGAGAACGTTTTTTAAACCGATGAGGAAGATCAAGATGGGTAGGGAGAAACCCGAGACGACATCCCCAATTAATAAACCACTGGAAATAATGGGATAGGTGCGTTTGATTTCGCGAATGTTAAAGAGTTGGTTGGCTGCAACTTGGGAATTCAAATCGTTGAGAATTTCTTCGGCATCCAACCACAATCGCAGAACAAAAACCGTGATGAAGACGATTAAATCGTTAATCGCCCCTAATTCTAAACCCGCGCGAAAGACAATTAGGGGAGTCGCCATCAGTAAGGCGACCACCAGAAAGACGCGCTTGAGGGGGAAATTATTTTGCAGCCAAGAGTAGAGAACCCCCAGACCCGACCCCATGAGGGCGCTGGCGATGTAGATGACGGGCAACCATTCCGCCCCGAAACGCTCCAAAAAGAGGGCGATCGTGCTTTGTTCGAGCCATAATAACCCGACGGAGGTGATGGTATAGGCAATCAGCATCAACAGGGTTCTCTCGCCTTCTTCCGGGCGGAGATTGACCACGTTGAGCAGTTTTTTTGTCCAGTCTTCCCGTTCTTTACTACTCTTTGGCTGTTTCATGGATGAGGGCTAGGAGGTTAGGGTTAGGGGTTGGAGGTTAGAGGTTGAAGGTTAGGAGTTGAGGGAAAACCAACAACCAATAACCAATAACCAATAACCAATAACCAATAACCAATAACCCGATTCTATTTCTTTGGAGAAAGGAACATTATCATATTACGCCCTTCTTGTTTGGGGGCTTGTTGCAGTTCTCCAAAGTCCTTGAGATCCTCGGCCATGCGATCGAGGAGTTGTTTAGCTAAATTGGCATGTTGAATTTCTCGACCTTTAAAGGTCACGGTGGCTTTCACTTTATCTCCGGACTTGAGGAAGCGTTGAGCGTTGTTGACGCGCACTTGATAATCGTGTTCGTCGATTTTGTAGCGCATCTTCACTTCTTTGACATCAGCCGTGTGTTGTTTTTTCCGGGCTTCTTTGGCTCTTTTTTCTTGCTCGAACTTGTATTTGCCGTAGTCCATAATCCGACAGACGGGAGGATCGGATTTGTCACT
Organism: Spirulina sp.; assembly: GCA_051439525.1. GTDB lineage: Bacteria > Cyanobacteriota > Cyanobacteriia > Cyanobacteriales > Spirulinaceae > CCY15215. Next base: position 5,926 of record JBFRWJ010000401.1, read on the forward strand.
AACGAGAACGAGGTCGAGTTCTTTTTCTTCAGCCAGTCGCCGACCTTCGTCCGAGGAGACGAGTCCGAGCTGACCGCCGTCGGTATCGATCAGCCGAATTTTGGGATAGCGAATTCTTTCGTTGATTTGAGGTAGATCTCGGCGATTTTTTTTATCTTTCACAGGCGTATGCGTACTGATTTGTAATCGTTGATAAATTTGATAAAGGACGTTTCAAGATTTTACATTGGGTTACTCACCATTTTAGCGATCCCCCTCGGGTTTTGCGCCAGTTTGTTCCCTTAACTTTCTGGGGGACGAAATGGCGATCGCGTCGGAGGAATCGGTTTTGAGGCTTGGCGATCGCGGCTTTTTGCGGCTTACAATGGGAAAGGTAAATTTTTATGAATTTGACGGGTGATTTCCAAAACACAGTGGCACGAACGTATTGGCCGACAACGAGATTGGGTTTGGCGAGGTTGGCAGGTGCGGTATAGTTTTCTGCGATCGCCTTCGGGCAAAACACCTGTTCTTCTCATTCACGGTTTTGGGGCGGCGATCGAGCATTGGCGCCATAATATTCCCGTGTTGGGGGCGGAACGGACGACCTATGCTCTGGATTTGTTGGGGTTTGGCGGTTCGCGCAAGGCGATCGCGCCTTACGGGGCGGATCTTTGGGTGGCGCAGGTTTACGATTTTTGGCAGACTTTTATCGGCGAACCCGTCGTCTTGGTGGGAAATTCTTTGGGGTCTTTAGTGAGTTTTATGGCGGCGGCAACCCATCCGGAAATGGTGAAGGGGCTGGTGATGTTAAATTTGCCGGATGTGAGCCTACGGGAAAAGAGCGTTCCCAAGCCGTTTCGGTCTTTGGTTTTTGCGATCGAGGGCTTTTTTACCGCCCCCATTTTTCTCAAACCGTTGTTTCACTTCGTGCGCCGTCCCTCTCTGATTCGCACTTGGGTGACTCTGGCTTACGGACATAAGGATGCCGTAGATGATGAATTGGTGGATATTTTAGCACTGCCGCCGACGGATGGCGGGGCGGCGGATGCGTTTTGCGCCCTCTCTGCTTCGGTGCGTCAGTCGGGTTCGTCGCGATCGGTTCGCGAACTTTTACCCGAATTAACGATTCCCATGTTATTGCTTTGGGGTCGTCAAGATCCCATGGTGCCTTTTAGTTTATCTCAGAGTTTTTTAGGGTTGAATCCCAATTTAGAGTTCGTTCCTTTAGATAAGGCAGGTCACTGTCCTCACGATGAAGATCCGGAGACATTTCACCAGATTCTTTTGCCTTGGTTGGCTGCGAAGTGCGATCGCACGCCAGATGTAACGAGACAATTACTAGATAATTTTTCGTGCTAAAAGATATTGCTGAGTATAGAGCAAGCTCTAACTAATAAATTGAGCTATTATGAATACATCGATCGGGCACTGTAAAAAAGGAGGATTTTAAATCATGGCAAGCAAGTTAATCGAGCTTGAGGATGGTACACTTGTAGAAGTGGATGTATCGGAGAATGAAGCCAGACAAATTTCTAGTCGTGCAGCCGATGCTGTCAGTTCAACTTTTGACAAAATCAAGCCAATTTTAAAGAAGGTCGTCAAGCCGATCGCAGAAGTATGGACTGAGTTAAATCAAGAAGTTGAACTTGAAGCTGCGGAGGTCGAGATAAATTTTAGTTTTGAAGGAGAGGGTAATATCTACATTACAAAGGCAAAAACAGGAGCGAATCTGTCAGTAAAGCTAATTGTTAAGCCCAAAAAGTAGAGTCGTTTAGAGAATCATCCTACTTTAATTTTAAAGGGTAGAAATTGAAGATTTATTGACTCAATCAAAAAACAAGTTCACAAAATAATGGATCTAAAAACAACTATTGTTCTTGTTTCCAGTAGTGCAGACCCAAAGATATTTGGGACGGGATTTGTCGTAGATCAAGAAAAAGAAAAGTCTTATATCGTGACTTGCGCTCATGTCATTCATGATATAAAAACCTCCAAAAATCCCGGCAAAATTCTAGTAGGTGGGATTGATGCAGAAGTTATTGCTATGGGGGAGTCAAAGACAATTGATTTAGCGGTTCTAGTCGTGGAGAAAATATTGAATCACTACTATCCATTGCCTCTAGAAGTGTCAGCTAATGCAGGAGCAAAAATCAAAGTGGCGGGTCAGTCTGAAAAGGAATCGAAGAGCGCATTAGTTGCTGATTGGCTTGATGGTACTTTAAAAAAGGAAATTTTACTGACCTCGCAGACTTCATCGGTACGAGGCTGGCAGCTTGTTTTTGATGAGGAAGATCGCGTAGAACCAGGATACAGTGGGGGGCCAGTTCTGGAAAATGACAAAGTTGTTGCTGTAGCAGCAATTCAACTCGATCGAGCGGGAAGAACGGCGATCGCGGTATCGATTGAAGCCTTGCGCGAGATTTGGCAAGAGATACCCCCCAATCTTATTCCACCCAAGCCATTAGACCCGCCTACCGAGCCACCATTACCCCGGGTAGAGTCTTCCCCTAGCTCGTGGCTGAAATCAAAACCATTTTTTGCACTTTGTAGCGGGATTACCGTTACGATCTTGGTATTGATATTCAGAATTCTCGGAGTCTTAGAAACATTCGAGTTAGCCTTATACGATAGCTCACTCCGTCTGCGCCAACCAGCACCCAGTGACGATCGCTTAACCATTATTGAAGCAACCAAAGAAGATCTGACCGCACAACGCAATCGCAATCCCAAGGAAGATGGAGTAGGAACCATTTCCGATGTTGGTTTAAAGGAAGTATTAACGCTGCTCAGCCAAGAAGAATATAAACCAGCAGTAATTGTATTAGATCTTTATCGAGATTTTCAAGACGATCCTTTAGCCGATACGTTTAAACAATTCAATAAAGCGAGTTCGCCAGATTTGTTAGTTGCTTGCGAACAGCCTGTCGATCAACACGATATTGGGATCGCACCTCCATCAGAGCAGGTTGTCCCCAAAAATCGTGTTGGTTTTAGTAACTTTATCTTGGATCGGGATAATATTTTAAGGCGTCAAATTATACGCATGGAATCATTACCTCATGGAAAGTGTCAATCAAAAACATCCTTGGGGTTTCTTGCTGCTATTCGGTATCTTGAGAAAGAAGCAAACAATAATCCCATTCAAAGTAAATTCTGGACGGAAGATAGCGAATTAGATCTCGAAAAATTTCCTATTAATACGATAAATTCCTATGGTTTAGGAGGGTATCATTATTTAGATCCTAATGGAGTGCAATTTTTATTAAATTATCACCCAGTCGATCGATACCTTCATGAAATTACTGGTAATCCAGTTAGTTTTGAAAAAGTTAGAAACGGAGAAGTATCCGCGAATTTCTTTAAAGATCGTGTTGTCTTGATCGGGATTACTGATAGGAGCGAAGCAGTAGATTATGTCCACACGTCTTATGGTGAAACAGCAGGAGTAATTATCCACGCTCATATGATTGCTCAATTACTCGATGTGGCATCAGGACGGGATTCTCAAATCTGGGTTTGGCCCCTCGCAATAGAAAGTTTGTGGATATTGATTTGGGGATTAGGTGGAGGGATTAGTGGGATTTATATCCGATCGCGCCGATGGCTTATTATATCACTTGGCGTGGGTTGTATTACCATATATGGTTTTGGTTTGGGAATCATGATTTTTAAATCGGGTTGGATTCCCATTCTTTCACCTATTTTAAGTTTTGTCGTTACAGCCATAGTAAAGCAAATTAAAGATTATGGGTGTAACGACAAAACTTAAAATAGGTGAAATAATTGGAATACAAACCGAATTAACATTAATGAATCGCACACCAAA
>JBFRWJ010000402.1:0-15687 GCA_051439525.1 Spirulina sp.
ATTTTCGCCATTTGCATCAAACTCAACATTCCTTCCTGCATTCTCGCCCCGCCCGATGCACAAATAATGATAACGGTCAAGCCTTCATGAGTCCCATATTCAATCAGACGACAGAGTTTTTCCCCGACAACGGAGCCCATGCTTCCCCCCATAAAGCGGAAATCCATCACCCCGAGGGCGACGGGTAACCCATCAAGGAGTCCGGTTCCGGTTTGCACGGCATCATTTAATTGAGTTTTTGCTTGATAGTCCCGCAGGCGATCCTTGTAGGGTTTGCGATCGCGGAAATTGAGGGGATCCGTGGGTTGAATTTCCTCATTTAAGGGTTTCCACGTTTTGGGGTCAATGAGTTGGCGAATGCGTTCGTCACTGTCTACCCGCAGGTGATGGTCGCATTCGGAACAAACCATGAGATTGCCCCGTAAATCTTTGGTATAAGTTAAAACGCCGCAATTGGGGCATTTCGTCCACAATCCATCGGCGATTTCTCGTTCTTGGTGTTGTCGATCTGCAATTTCGGATTTTTCTCGATTGGCAAACCAGTCAAATAAAGACATATTCAATAAAAAATTTTTATCTTTTGTTTTGAGACCATTACTCGGATTCGAGTTCTTCTTCCTTGGGACTCAATAACAGCAATGCCGTCCATTGGTCTTGGGGAAGCACTTGGATCGCAGCTTGTCCGGACAGAAAACAGCCACTTGCCCCAACGTTGACAATGCGACAAGGGATGTCGTAACTCGCGAGGATTTGCTCCATGAGTTCGGCTTCCCAACGCGTACTGGTGGTTCTCAAGGTAATCCAAGATACAGCATTCATCTTATCAAGGCTCGGGCTTGTTGTTAATTTCTCTCGATCCTAGCGTGCAAAGCGATCGCGGTTTAACGGAGAGGAAAAAATAAGTTGAGATAGGTGGAGAGGATGATTTCCCCCCAAAAGACGGTTAAAAATGCACCGATCGCGAGAAACGGACCGAAGGGGATCGCCTTGTCTCGCGATCGCCATCCTAACGCGATCGCTCCTCCTCCGATGAAGGCTCCGCAGACGCAAGCGAGAAATCCCGACAGGAGCAAAAATTTCCAACCCAACCAAGTTCCTATCATGGCCGCTAATTTAGCATCTCCGGCTCCCATTGCCGTGCGTCCGTAGGCGATGGAACCGACAAAGGCGATCGCTTCAAATAACCAGATTCCCACAACAGCACCGCTTATTCCCGTCACCAAACCTTCGAGACTGCCGGAAATTGTCCCAGTTTCTTGCCATCCCCAAAGCAGCATAAATCCCAAACCGACGATTAAACCGGATTGAGTCAGAGAATTCGGCAGGGTAAAGGTATCGAAATCGATGAGGGAAAGTGCTAGCAACCCGCTTAAAAATGTCCAGTATCCGAGGGTTTCCCAACTCATGCCAAATCGCCAAAAAACGAACAAAAATAAGATTCCCGTCCCTGCTTCTACAAGGGGATAGCGAGGTGAAATTGGCGCTTGACAATGCTTGCATTTGCCTTTAAGAAGCAACCAACCGAAGATGGGAATATTTTCTCCTTTGCCCAGTTTGGTCAAACAGTGCGGACAGCGAGAGGGAGGAAAGAGTATCGATAGTTTGGCAGGAAGGCGATAAACGACAACATTTAAAAAACTCCCGATCGCAGACCCAAAGGCAAAAATCAGGAGTCCTGTCACGAGAATGAATAGCGTTTCCATAAACAAGTACGGTTTGATTGCGGGGCGATCGCTTTATACAATATCCTTTGTTGACCAAAATTACTAAATTTCTATGAATTTACCCACCAATACAACCGGAGCAGATGCCGTCGATGCCGCGATCGCTAAAGGACTCGATCTCGATGGCAGTCCCATTCCTACTCCCAAGCTGGAATTATATAACAAAGTTATGGCATTGGAAGCCAATCGCCAACGCAGTGGCGTGACTAATACCATGCGTTCTCGCATTGTTCGCATCGGTGCAAAACATATTGGCCAAGATGAATTAAATCAAATGCTTTTGGATGCTGATTTCCCCCCTTTGAAAGAGAAGGAAATCGCCTTCTATTATGCAAAAAAATCTTGAAGGTAGATTGGGTTGAACCATGAAACCCAATATTATATCGGGTATGCGTTGGGTTACGCTGTCGCTAACCCAACCTACGGTATTACGGTATATTGCGATCGCGTTCGACAAAGGATAAGGTATCTTGCAAGGTTTCGAGAGGGACTTTATAAAAAAACTGGCGCTGAAATTGCTCTTCTTCTACAGCATCAATAAAGCGTTTAATTGTTACTTCAGGAGAGGATACCTGTTTTTTTATTCCGATAATTTGTAGTGCGAGAGGATTATTGTTGATTTCAAATCCGATCGCGTCTAAGGCAGTAATTCCTAATATTAGCGATCGAGAACTCAGATGGAGTTTTTCCTGCAATTGTTTATGGGTTGTTGTTTCTCCCGTGCGCTGGAGATATTTAGCTATCCCTGCTAATTTCTGCCAGATTTCTTCTGGTGTTAAGGATTCGGGAGACGAATAAGCAAGAGCAAGTTTTTTAGTTTCTGAAATCGCTTTATGAAATTCTCTAGAAATGTTCTCCCAATTTGTCGGACAATCCTCGATGGAAATTGTGGAATTTGATTTTTCCTCTTTTAATTCACGACCTCGCCAATCTAATAGGATATTGGGAGAATAAAAGTTACTTTGATAAATTCGGTCTTCACCGCGATCGCGGACGGCGATTAAGCGGACTTCGTATTGATTTTTATAGGTATTATAATCGAGTTCAACGATCGCATCGCAAGGGCGATCGGCGGGCAATTCCTCCTTATAGTGTCCCCACCAAACTCCCGGAAATTTGGCAGAGGAAGAGCGATCGCAAATCTCAAATGTTGTTTTAATATACTGTATTTTTTTGCCGCGACTATCCTTAGTATTATTATGCCATATTTTCGTAAACCAACAATCTTGAATGAGGAGTTTGGGAACGGGATTTCCCATTCCACAAGGTTCTAAAAGACTTAATTCTTTAAAGAGTTCTTTGCCTAAATCTGCTACCCTTACCGTAATATCTGCACTGACGATAGGCGCGAGTTCCGATGTGCCAATTTGCAAGCGTAATTCTTGATTAATTGCCTCGGTAAACAGAGGAAGATTCTCAACAGGAATACTCAACCCTGCGGCGTAAGGATGTCCTCCAAAACGGTGTAATAAATGTTTTTGAGAATGAACTAATTGATACAGGTCAATTTCATTGGCAGAACGTGCCGATCCCCTCGCCAAAGATAATGCTTGCTCGTCAACTGGTGACTGGTGACTGTCTTGATGCGCGTTCCCTAGGCGAATTCGATTCGCCGGGGTCGCATCGCTGGTGACTGGTGACTGATTAATTGCCTGTTCTGTACTTAAAAGAATCGTGGGGCGACCGTATTCTTGAGCAATTTGTCCGGCAACCAATCCTAAAACACCTGCGGACCATTGCGGATCTTCTAAAACAATGACATAGGTCGTTGATAGATCGATTTGTTCGAGTTTTTTCTTAACAGAATTGGTAACATTTTTTTGTAATTCTTTGCGGCGACTGTTGGCGAGTTCCGTTTCTTCGGCAAGATATTGAGTACGATCGCGATCGCGACTGGTTAATAATTCCACGCAAAAGTTAGCATCGCCGCGAATACGACTGACGGCGTTAATTCGCGGCCCCAATCCAAAGGAAATATCCGTAGGGCGATCGCCGTTTCTCTGGCATAATTTTAACAATAAAGCAACCCCCGGACGAGTTGGATTTTTCAGTTGTTTTTGTAATTGTTTGATGCCCTTTTTCGCTAAATAACGACAATCCCCACTCAATTCAACCAGATCGGCAATTAAACCAATAGCGACTAAATCTAATAATTCTTCGAGAGGTTTTTGGGGAACTTCTGGTAAAGTTTCGTAAAGCGCTTCAACTAACTTATAAGCAACGGCAACCCCAGAAAGATGATAGAGGGGATGGGTTGCTTCTAAATAACGAGGATTGATAATTGCCGCGACAGTGGGACGATTTTCGGGTAAAGTATGATGATCTGTAATGATAATATCGATGCCTAATTCTGCGGCGCGATCGATCTCTTCAATATTGGTACTTCCCGTATCGCAGGTGACAATCAATTTTGTTCCCGTCGCGGCTAATTTTTCCAGTCCCCCTAGGTTGAGACCGTGAGATTCCGTCAGGCGATTGGGGATATAATAATCTAATTGAAGATACTGGGGAAAAAATTGCCCCAAACCATCCCAGAGGACGCTAGTTGAGGTGATTCCATCGGCATCGAAGTCCCCCCATATTGTCACCTTTTCCCCGGTTTCTCGCGCTTTTTGCAGGCGTTTGACGGCATATTTCATTTCCTCGCCAAACTCAAAAGGACTGGCAGGTTGATAGCGATCGCAGTCGATAAAACCCGGCAATTTTTCTACATCTCGCGGCTCTCTTTGCCAGAGTAATTCTGCGGCAAATTTTCCTTCTGAAGCGGGACAGTAAGGTTGAATCGCTGCAATAAACTCGGGGGGAGCGTTAGGAGTGGGAGGAAGTTGCCAGCGCGGAGGAAGAGAATTCATCGGATAGGAGTATGGGAATATTTAAGTATAACCGATCGCCGATAATCGTTCACGATTTCAACCCGGTTTGGACGCGCCATAAATTGGCATAAATTCCCTGCAATTCTAGTAATTCTTCATGTTTGCCCTTTTCGACAATTTGACCGCGATCCATGACATAAATACAGTCCGCATTGCGAATGGTGGAAAGGCGATGGGCGATCGCGATGGTGGTGCGATTTTCGGTAATATGTTCTAAGGAACGCGCGATCGCAGCTTCGGTTTCATTGTCTACCGCAGACGTTGCTTCATCGAGGATGAGAATGGGGGGATTTTTCAGGATGGCTCGAGCGATCGCGATGCGCTGTCTCTGTCCTCCCGAGAGCTTCTGACCGCGCTCCCCCACAATCGTGTCGTATTCTTGCGGGAGATGGGTGATAAATTCGTGAGCTTCTGCCAGTTTTGCCGCTTCCACCACTTCATTAAAAGTCGCCTCTGGACTACCATAAGCGATATTTTCCCACACGCTTCCGTGAAACAAGAAGACATCCTGACTGACCAAGGCCATTGCTCTGCGCAAGTCTTTCAGGCGAATATCGCGAATATCGATCCCGTCGAGAGTAATTTTGCCCCCTTGAATCTCATAAAAGCGCAATAGTAGTTTAATGAGGGTACTTTTTCCCGAACCCGTGGCCCCGGCAATACCAATGGTTTGTCCGGCGGGAATTGTGAGGGAAAGATTTTGTAGGATAGGTTTGCGATCGCTATAGGTAAAGCTGACATTTTCTAACGCGATCGCGCCTTCTGCATGGAGGAGGGAGAGATGTCCGGAAGGGATATTAATGGGAGTATCGAGCAAACTCATCACCCGATGGGTCGAGGCCATCGATCGCTGATACTGGTCTAAGGTTCTTCCCAAACTGGTTAAAGGCCAGAGCAAGCGTTGGGTCATAAAGACCAAGGAGCTATACAGTCCCACCGCCAAGCGTCCCTCGACCACATTTAACCCCCCCACCAAAAGCGTTGCCGTAAACCCGCATAAAATCGCAATACGAATGAGGGGAATAAACGCCGCACTGAGCGCGATCGCTCGTTGGTTGCTCTGTCGGTAGGCCTCGCTATCCCGTGCCAGTCGTTCCAGTTCGTAGGCTTCCGTGGTAAAACTTTTAATGGTGGTAATGCCGCTCAAATTATTGGACAGGCGGGCGTTCAACAAGCTCACTTTTTCCCTGACCTCGCTATAACGAGGCGCGAGCAGCCGTTGGAAAGCAAAGGATCCCCAAATAATAATCGGCATGGGTAGAGCAGTCATCCAAGCAATGTTGGGAGCCGCGACCATAAAACCGATCCCGACGGTCAGCACGGCGGTGCTAATTTGGAGGATATCATTGGCACCGACATCTAAAAAGCGCTCCAGTTGGTTGATATCGTCGTTGAGAATGGCGAGTAATCCTCCCGTGCTGCGCTCTTCAAAAAAGGCAAGTTCGAGGTCTTGTATGTGAGCGTAGGCATCGAGGCGCAGATCGTGCTGGATGCTTTGGGCCAAATTGCGCCACAATCGTTCGTAGGCGTATTGAAAAGCAGATTCTAACCCCCAAACGATCGCGGTCAAAATTGATAAAATGACAAGCTGCGGGAAAATTTGGGGAATGCCGAAGCGAGCAATAAAGGAATTTTCCTGTCGCACCACCACATCGAGAGCGATCCCGATGAGGACGGGAGGAGCGAGGTCAAAGATTTTATTGAGAATGGAGCAGGCGATCGCTTGCCAAATTAACGGGCGATATCTGCGTCCGTAACGGAGGAGGCGTTGCAGGGGGTGTCGTTTCGAGGGCGAGGAAGACAATTGCGTTTAATCCGTTTTGATGGCTGTTAGGGGTATTGTACGAGATTCGGTTGAAAAGGTTCAAAACTTGCTCTGACTTTGGGGAGTTTAGTTAAAATCCTAAGAAGAACAAGAAGAACTGAATGCCATCAATAAACTCGATCGCCTCTTGACCTATCTCAATTCTCTCCTTTTGTCTCAAAAATGACCATTTCTGAAGCAACTTGCGATCGCTTCAATTATTTTTTTTAGTACACTAAACCTCGCGTTTCTTGAGTGTCAATCGGTTTGAGGAGATGGCGATCGCAACAAATTCAGGACTTACGCAGTGTCACGAGATTTCGCCCCCCTAGCCCCCCAACAGGTCGATTGGATATGCTGAGGCAACCTCAGCATCCCTCGACCTCAAATCTGGGGGGAACTAGACCAGAAGTCCCCTGCCCCCCCTGCCCCCCTATTTAGGGGGGAGCAAGCGGATGCTTCGCTTTTTTACAGGGAGGATTTAGGGGGCAAGGTGCGTAAGTCCTAAAATTTGCGATCGCTTTTGACAAACGGTTACTTAATTAAAAATTCACCGTCTTTTATGATTTGCAATAAGGTAACTGTATCAATATAGTGATGTTTTGTAGGACGAACAATACTTTTTTTGATAGCGATCGCAATCATTAAAACAATCATAACTTTGCTCCTGTTGCTTGAGTTGTCTCCAGTATTGCAACTTTCTCAAGGAGCGTAAATATAGAAAAATTGATAAAAATTGATATGTTTCTCGTGAAAAAATTTACATTTTTTCTGGCTTCAATTCTTGTAATTTATATCATTAATCTGGGAGATCGCGATCGGTTATTTCTCAAATCGAGAACCGCATTTTGGGGAACTCGGATCGGCGATCGCGGCGATCGCGATCGCTTTCCCCCCTGAAAATACTGTCAGACCTCTGTCTCGTCTTGTATTTCCTGCAACGTCTTCCAACCCGCTTCCCAGAGGAGATCGTTTTTTAACTGTTGAGCATTGACCCAAAAACGGACGGTGCGATCGCAAGATGCCACCATCTCGGCAAACACCCAAGCACCTTCATTTTTCCGGTTGACGACTTGAAAATGCCGCCAACCGAAGGTTTTGTGTTTGGCTGTCCACTTCGACCCCAATAAATGGGGAAATTTTTGCTTCTTAGCCATTATCCCCGCAAGGCTCGTCGTGCTTTACCGATGAAACGTGCCGCAAGAATCCCCCCAATAAAGCCAAACAGGTGACCTTGCCAAGAAATTCCCGGTCGGGTAGGCAAAACGCCCCAAATGACACTTCCATACAAGAAAAATACCAGCAGAGAGAGGGCAATAGAAGCCGTATTGCGTTCGTAGTAACCTCGGAAGAGAAGAAAACCGAGGTAACCATAAATCAAACTACTCGCACCGATATGAAACGAGCAAGGCTGACCGAAAACCCACGTACCTAGTCCGGCAACAACCATCACGATCGCCGTGACAATAAAAAAATCGCTGGTTTCTTGCAGCATGACAAACCAACCCAAAACCAAAAAAGGAACGGTATTGGCAATTAAATGTCCCAAACCCCCATGCAAAAACGGTGCAAATAAAATCCCCCGCAGTCCGATGGGATTATGGGGGATAATGCCATACTGACCCAAGCTGCATTGCCCGATCCCCCTCAAACTGCATTGTCCCACTCGGGCGGTCTTGACCAGCAGACAGCTCAAAGCGGTTTGGTCGATAATTAACAGAATCCAAAAAATCGCGACAAATGTCCCCAAGATCAAAAATTGGGTTTTTAACTCGCTGGCAATTGATTTTTCCTCTGGGTTGCTCATGATTCGGCGATCGCTGCGTGTTTCCTCTTAGCCTAGCAAATTCTTTTCTGTTAACGAATCCCATCCTCGTCGGTGGGAAATCCTAAATTATTGTTAACATTGATTAACATCTGTTGAAATCATTCCTTGCAACATCGTGCTACAAATCTTAAAGAACCATGTCCCCAACCAAAAAACTCACTATCCTGCTCGTAGATGGCTATAACGCCATCGGCAATTGGTCGGAACTGCAACAAATCCGCGATCGCGAGAATTTAGAAGCAGCAAGACGACAGTTAATCGAATCCTTAATCAATTATGCCGCTTGGCAGCATTGGGAAACGTCCATCGTTTTTGATGCTTATGCCAGCAAAGAGTCCGGCTATCGCGAAGACTATACCGAACACGTATCTGCCTACTATACGGGGTTCGCCCAAACCGCAGATACTTATATTGAAAAATATTGTGCCGCCTTTGCTCGCAGTGCCGATCGCTTCGATCGCCAAGCGATCGTTGCTACCTCCGATCGTCTGCTGCAGCAAACCGTCAGAGGATACGGTGCCAAGTTAATGTCCGCTCGAGAACTCGCGATCGCCGTTAGAGGGACGCAACACCGCATCAAACAAAAGCATCGACCCCAAAGACCTGCCGGGCGATTTTTGTTTAACTCCCTCGATCCCCAAGCTCAGCAGCGTTTGACTCAGTGGCGAATGGGGCAAAACTAGGGATTGGCAAGGCGTTCGCGCCACTTTACAAAAAAAATTCTCAATTTCCTTGACACCTTCTGAAATATTCGTTATATTAACAAATGTCTGAATTTTTTCGGACATTTAAACCAACAAACAAGCCCCCATCGTCTAGAGGCCTAGGACACCTCCCTTTCACGGAGGCGACAGGGATTCGAATTCCCTTGGGGGTATGAAAAAGCGTAAGACTTGAAATCTTGCGCTTTTTTCTTTGACATTAAATCACTGTCTTTCCCTCTCTACGTTTCAGCCTCAGTCTGTGGAAATTAACGTTCTCCATAGCAGGTTGGTAAATCTTTACATCGATCTTGACAGCCAATCGACCCGCCAATTACATTGAGGGTAGAAAAACTCTCCGTAGTTTCTCGTAGGAGAGATGGCTATGAATAGCATCAAGCATGGAGAGCGATCGCATCGGCGCGATCGAGACGTATCTCGGATTTTACCCCTCCTTGTGGCGCTCGCAGCTTTAAGTTTCAGCAATGCCGTACTCGCACAACCGATCGTGCCTGAAGATGGGAGTGCGACCTCTGTAACAATTGAGGGAAACCGCTTTGATATCAACGGCGGTGAGTTTTCGGGAGATAGACAGAACTTGTTCCACAGTTTTGAGCAATTTGGCATCGATGCGGGACAAATTGCCAATTTTCTCTCTTCCCCCGATATTCGCAATATTTTAGGTCGGGTGATGGGGGGAGATCCATCTCTTATTAATGGTTTAATTCAAGTGACAGGAGGCAATTCTAACCTGTTTTTGATGAACCCGGCGGGTATTGTTTTTGGGGTTAATGCCAGTTTGAATATTCCGGGAGATTTTACGGCGACGACGGCAACGCGGATCGGACTGGGAGATGAGTGGTTTAATAGTGTTGGGGACAATGAGTATCAAACGCTAATCGGCGATCCGACTCGGTTTGCTTTTGATTTGGCGCGATCGGGGGCGATTCTCAATGTGGGAGATTTGCGAGTTACGGGAGATGCAAATATCAGTTTATTGGGGGGGAGCGTCCTTAATTTGGGAACGATCGCAGCACCGGGAGGAAATGTTACCATTGCAGCTATTCCGGGGACAAATTGGGTACGCATTTCTCAGGAAGGAACGCTTCTCAGTTTGGAGATTCCCCTTGATGCTTTAGAAACAGGGATTGCCCCACGGGATTTACCGCGATTGCTCGCAGCACCGAAAGCCAAAGCGATCGCGCAAGTGACACAAACCGAGTTACAAAATACAGGTTTACCGTTGCATGGGGGAGATGTATCCATTGCCGGGAATGTAACTGGGGAAACAGTACATCTGTTGGCGGCAAATCGGGTGCGGGTTGCACCGTCTCTCGTGCCTTGGGTGAGTACGGGAGATGGAACTCAGAACGCTCCGACGGTGACGTTATTTCCAACCCGTTTGGATGAATCTCTCGCTTATGTGTTTATCGATGCGACCCTTGACGATTATCAGGATTTACTTTATGGGGGAAAATCCGGTACGGTTTCAGTAGTCGTCACGCCAAACGAACGCGGGATTTCTGCGATCGCAGAGCGGTTATCGGCGATCGGTGGGGAAGGAAAGAAAGTGGATGAGGTACATATCGTTTCGGAAGGAAATCGAGGGAATTTTTGGTTGGGGAGCGATTTTGTTTCGGTGGAGAATATTGATCGATATCGAGAACAATTGCGATCGTGGGGAGAATCGCTGACAGAAACAGCCGATATTTTGTTGTATAGCTGTTTGACGGCGTTGGGGGATACAGGACAGCAGTTTATAGAAACCCTTGCTGCGGAAACGGGAGCGGATGTTGCGGGTTCAACGAATTTAACGGGAAATGCGGCTTTGGGAGGAGATTGGGTGTTAGAAAGAAGTACGGGCAATATTGAAGCCTCTTTAGGGTTTGTGTCGGGAGTTTTAGACAATTATCAGGGGAAACTGGAGGTCTTTACCGTCACTGATGGCGGTGATTCGGGAATGGAAACATTACGCGAGGCGATCGGCTCTGCAAATACCTCAGTAGGAATCACTGATGAGATTCGCTTTTCCACAAGCATGACAATTTTGTTATCTTCACAATTGTATATTGCTGGAAATGGCGGAGATTTAACCATTACAGGCGGGACGAATAATATAGAAATTAGCGGACAGGATACTGTGAGAGTCTTCAATATTGATAACACGGGCAATGCCAATGTTACATTTGATCGCTTAACCATTCGCAATGGTAGTGTAATGGGAGATGAAGGAGGAGGAATCAATCATCAAGGGTCGGGGAATTTGACAGTAAAAAATAGTACGGTTTCGGGGAACTCGAGTGACTCGAATGGTGGTGGGATTCGTGTTACCAACGGCACGGTTAATCTGATAAACAGTATCGTATCGGGCAATTCGAGTAACTCCGGTGGCGGCGGCGGGATTGATGCCGGGGATCGCACGGTCAACCTGACAAACAGTACCGTATCCGGCAACTCGAGTAGTGAAAATGGGGGCGGGATTTTTGCTGCAGGTGGCACGGTCAATCTGACCAACAGTACCGTATCCGACAACTCGAGTAGTAAAAATGGGGGCGGGATTAATGTCGGAAACAGCAACGGCACGGTCAATCTGACAAGCAGTACCGTATCCGGCAACTCGAGTGAATTGGCCGGCGGTGGGATTTATGCTGCTGGCGGCACGGCCAATCTCATAATCATAGATAGTACCGTATCGAGCAATTCGAGTAACAACAACGGTGGCGGGATTCTGGCCAACGGGGGAACAGTCAGTCTGACCAACAGTACCGTATCGGGCAATTCGAGTAACCTCGGTGGCGGCGGCGGGATTGATTCGACAAACGGCACGGTAAATCTGACCAACAGTACTGTATCGGGCAACTCGAGTGACTTCAACGGCGGTGGAATTTTTGCCGCTAACGGCACGGCAAACCTCACAGATAGTACCGTATCGGGCAATTCGAGTAACTTTTACGGAGGCGGGATTGATGCGACAAACGGCACGGCAAATCTCACAAATAGTACTATATCGAGCAATTCGAGTAACCTCAATGGGGGCGGGATTTTTGCTGCGGGTGGCACGGTAAATCTGACCAACAGTACCGTATCGGGCAATTCAAGTAACCTCAACGGGGGTGGGATTTTTGCTGCCAACGGTACGATCCGCAACAGCACGATCGCCTCTAATGCTGCTGAAATCAACGGTGGCGGCATCTATAGCAGTGGAGGAACATTCCACATCACCAACACGATTATTGCCAAGAACACTGCGAACGGCACGGGAAATGACCTCGGTGGTGATTTTACAGGGAGTACCTTGAACACCAATCTCTTCAGCGATACTTCCGGGGCGACCAACCTAACTGTAGGAACGGGAAATATCATTGCCGAGCCCCTGCTGTCTCCCCTGGGCAACTATGGTGGCGATACCCAAACTCAGCTTCTTCTGCCCGGCAGTCCCGCGATTAACGCCGGAGATATCGCCACCGCCACCACCACAGACCAACGAGGTTACAGTCGGGGAGTGTCTAGCGATCGAGCCGATATCGGTGCAGTAGAAGTAACCGCCGATCTCGGCGTAACCCAAACCAATCCTTCCCTTTTCCTTCTCGGGACAGTTAACAATTTAATCTTGACCCTCACCAACGACGGCCCCGATCCCGTGGGGAGTATCTCTCTCGAAGCCTTTATCGATGCAATCGGGGTATCCGTGATGGATGTTCTCCCTTCTTTTGGGACTTACGACCCCAATAAGCAACGTTGGGATGTTGGTATCCTCAGCAGCAATTTGCTTTCTGCGGGCAACTCTCCCACCTTTGCCAATCTGCTTTTCCGCACTCTCCTCGATACGAGGGTAACTGAGACTCCTCTCATTCAAATTGCCAATTTTACCCTTGCCGGAGAAGATCCTAGCCCCATCAACAATCAACTCAGTCCCTCTGCTACAAACCTATCCCCTTTCTTGTTTGTCGATCCTCATGCTCTCACCCATTTACAATCCCTCGATTTCTTTGGCGTTAGAACTGCCATCTCTGCCGATCCTCTCCAAGAACTGACCATTGATGACTTTTTTAGCAGCGATTTTGAAAACTATTTTGGTATCAGTACGGTCAAACGATTGAGCCTCGAAGAAATTCAGCAGCAACTGAGAGACATTGAAGCAGCGACGGGAGTACAAGCTGCAAGCATTTATGCAGTCTTTGCCCTCCCTGCCATGATTGCCGTTCCAGAAACCAGTGAAGGGATTAAAATTAAACCCGAAGATACAGGTTGGTTACGTTCGCGCCAACCCGACGATCGAGACCGCCTCGAACTCCTGCTTATTCTCCCTGAAGGGCCACCCCTCCGCAAATCCACAAATGTTACCCGTGCCGAAGTCCGGACAGTCGTCAACGAGTTTCTCGGAATTGTATCTTATGAGAGTCGTCCGACAGCCTATCTCAAACCTGCCCAACAATTATATCAATGGCTGTTAGAACCTCTCGAACCCATTTTACAAGCGGCAAGTATTGATAGCCTCATCTATATTCCCGATAGGAAACTTCGCAGCATTCCCTTTGCTGCCTTACACGATGGTAACGGTTTCATCATCGAACGCTACAGTATCGGACTAGCTCCCAGTCTAGCTCTGACAGATCTGCGTCCGACGAACCTGAGAGATGAAAAAGTCTTGGCTATGGGAGTAGAACACTTCTCCGAACAAACACCTTTACCCGCCGTTCCCCTTGAAATAAAAATCATTACCGAGCAACTCTGGCAAGGGGAAGCCTATCTCAACGAAGGAGTCACCCTCGCTAATCTCAAAGATGTCCGCAGTAATATTCCCTACGGTATTGTCCATTTAGCCACCCATAGCCAATTTCAATCCGGACAGCCTTCCGAGTCCTATATCCAATTGTGGGATGGTAAATTATCTCTCGACCAACTCAAAGAACTGGATTGGGATCTTCCTTCTGTGGAACTTTTAGTGTTAAGTGCCTGTCGCACGGCATTGGGAGATACCGAAGCGGAATTAGGGTTTGCCGGGTTAACGGTGGCTTCAGGAGCAAAGTCGGCATTGGGCAGTTTGTGGACTGTGAGCGATGAGGGAACGTTAGGACTGATGTTAGCTTTTTACGAGCAGTTGCGAGAATCGTCTCTCAAAGTCGAAGCACTTCGCCAAGCACAGCTAGGAATGATTCGTGGAAACGTGCGTTGGGAAAACAAGCATATTGTCATCAATAATTTAAGCTTTCCATTGCCTCCCGAGCTAGCTGAGTCGGGCCCGTTCGATTTTACTCATCCCTATTATTGGGGGGGATTTACCCTCATCGGCAACCCGTGGTAGCGAGGGAGGTTCGCGGGTTATTGCCGTTTCGTCTTGAGGAGGAATCCGCCGCCCAAAACCCCGATCGCGAGGAGAGTGCCAGGTTCGGGAACGTTCTTTTGCTCGTATGTCACCTTCCCATAGAGAAATATCTTGTCATCCTTCCAAGTCCGATAGCCGAACCCCGACTCTAAAATGGTGAAGTCTTGGACGGGATCGGGAATGGGGGTAAGATGGGTGCCTCGAACTTCGTCTACTCGATACGACAATCCCTCCAGAACGCCATCCAGAAAAGAAACGCTGGGGACGGGAAGGGTGCGATCGATGTAGATTTCAAAAGATTCGTCATCTTGGTCGAAGGTTTTTTCTAAGAACGAAAACTCGATTTTCAAATTATCGTTCGGGATGTCCAAAACTTCCGATCCTACCCCTGTCAAATTGGTATCGTCAAAGCTGAACCAACCCGCGAAGGTATTTCCCGATAGCGGACCGAAGAAAACTTCCACCGTAAAATCGTAGGCGATCGTGGCCCCTCGGACTGGATTATTTCCTGCTGCTAACAAACCCAACACCATAACCGTCGCGGCAATGCCTCGTTTGATGTTACGCATTGTTAAATCCTCACTTTAAAATTTGGTTAGATCGATTAACCTAGCAGGGCAAAAACTCAGCAAAAAAACCAGATTTTTTTGAGGTAGCAACCAAGATCCACAAGCCGACACCCTAATTATATCGCAGCCACTCGGCAGAGCAAATGGTTAATTTTTAAGTTAAAGTTACGAGCAAAAAAGATTTTCATCAAGCCGCGATCGCGCTAATCGCTTGAATTTTCCCGAGAAGGAAAATCTATTGCAATTGAATTTACCGGAAAGTTAGATGAAAACATGGGTGTTTTACTGTGATAGAAAAACAGAATTATTCAAAATATTTCTGCTTATTTCGTCATGGTAAAAATTTAATGACAGTCAATGCAACAGTTGGAGGAAATCTGGATTTTTTATGCGATCGCTAAGCTATTCTTTCTCTGGCTCGAGCTGAACTCTATTTTCTGCGATCGGGTGCCGAACCCAAAACCCGATAGATCTTCACGGGTTGAGATTTCCCTTTTAACTGGGCGCTATCCACGAACTGAGTGGAAAAATCCTCTCGAATGTACTGATAGGTGCGATCGCCGATCAAAATGCGACTCCCCTCTTCTCCAAAGGATTTATTGTAGGACTCCAAACGGGATGCTACGTTCGCAGTGTCGCCAATAATCGTATAGTTGAGGCGCTGGCGACTGCCCAGACTCCCCGCAACCACGATACCAGTGGCAATCCCCGCACGCATGGTCGTGGTCGGAAGTCCCTTAGCCTGCCACTGTTGGTTTAGTTTTTGCAATCGTTCGACCATCCTCACCGCACAACGGACGGCAGCCTTAGCATCTCGGGCGATTTCTTCCTCGGTAGTGCGCTGTAGGGGAACCCCAAATAC